>JBEKJU010000245.1:0-7526 GCA_050011095.1 Syntrophorhabdales bacterium | reverse complement strand
GATAAAATCCGTAATGCGGTTTCCCTTCGGAAGCTCTGCAACAGTTCGCGCCATCTTTGCTCCTCACTTGGATAGGATGGCACATTTTATCACAAAGACTACGTTAAGTGAACAGTATTGGACTTAAGGTCCAGAAACGGCACCTTCATGTAAACCTCCTGATTTGGTTGCTAGGGTGAATATAGTCTTGCGAAGGGAGAACCTCTGCCACCCAACCATTGGACCGTCAATATTCACTTATTTGTCTGTGCCTGATCGAGGATGCGGATGATGCGCGCCGGATTGCCGGCGACGATCGTATTGCGGGCAACGTCCCTCGTGACCACGCTCCCCGCTCCAACGATGGCGTTCTCGCCAATCGTCACATTGCCCAGAATGGTGCTGTTGGAGCCAATAGACGCCCCCCTCTTTACCAGGGTCGGCTCCACCGCCCAGTCGGCCTCTGTCTGCAGTTGCCCATTGTACGTGGCCCTCGGATAGGTGTCGTTAATGAACATCACTCCGTGTCCTACAAAGACATCGTCTTCAATGGTAACACCCTCGCAGATAAAGGTGTGGCTAGAAACCTTACAGTTTTTGCCGATGCACGCGTTCTTCTGCACTTCCACCGAGGCGCCTATTTTCGTATTATCCCCGACGGAACATCCGTAAAGATTGACGAACTTCGAAAGCCTGACGTTTTCCCCGAGCCTCACGTCATCTGCTATGCAGCAATATTCATGCATCGTTCATGCTCCTTCCCGGCAGTCATAGTTCTACCAGCTTGCCTTTTGCCTTCATGGATTCGTTGGCGGCTTCGAGCATCCTCGCCACTCGCAGGCCGGCGACCCCGTCGTTGATCGGTGTTTTGCTGTTCGTAACGCAGTGGACGAAGTAGTCTGCCTCGAGCTTCAAGGCTTCAGTCTGCTGCACCCGCGGTATCCACGCATCCCCTGACCGATAGCTCACCAGCAGGTCATAGACGCTCTCGCGGCTCTTTACCTCGACGCCCTTGTCATAGAGCTTCAGTTTCTCGCCCGCCTCCAGGTCGTTCCATACCAGCATTTTCTTGTCTCCACCGATAAGGGTGGTCCTCACCTTGACGGGGGACAACCAGTTGACATTAAAATGGGCGATAACATTCTTCTCGCAATAGACCGTCACATACGCGACGTCCTCGAAGCCGTTATAGTGGACTTCCCCCGTGGCGCTCAGCGCAAGTGGTCTTTCCGGAATGAGGTAGTCCATGACAGACAAATCGTGAGGCGCCAGATCCCAGACGACGTTTACATCATGCTGAAACAAGCCCAGGTTCACACGCATGGAGTCGTAGTAATAGATTTTCCCCAACTCCCCTTCATCGATGAGTTCCTTGATCCTCCTCACCGCCCCCGTAAATAGAAAGGTGTGATCCACCATCATCGTCAGCCGTTTTCTCTCTGCCAGCCCGATCAGCCGTCGCGCCTGCACCGAAGTCGAGGTGAAGGGTTTTTCGACGAAGACGTGCTTGCCGTTGTCGAGCGCCTTCTTTGCAAGATCATAATGGGTATATACGGGGGTGATAACAGCTACGGCATCGATCTCGGATGAGGTCAGAATGTCGGCCGGGTCCGATGAGATATCGATGGCCGGGTAGTTTGCCTTGGCCTTTTTGAGCAAATCGGCGTTAAGGTCGCAGACCGCCACTACCTTGGCGCCGTCCACGGCGTTAAAATTTCTTACGATGTTCGGACCCCAGTATCCAAAGCCTATGACACTGTCCGCCCGCTTCGTTGCGAAAAGGTCATGTACATCCAGTACATTTGGCCTTTCCGCGCCTCGCCGATCGGCCAAAAATCCTTCGCCATCTGACTCATTTATTTCCTTCCGAGCCCTTATTTACGAGGCGTTGATGAGATCACCGTGTCATTCGTTTACCGGCTGATCGATGCCCTCGTTTGATTGATCGATTTCAGTAGGCTCCTTCGCCCAGAAGCACAACGAAGGGCGTCTTGAAAAGGATCTTCATATCCAACCACAAGGACCAATCCCTGATGTACCTGATATCCATGCGGACCATATCGTCGAATGTCGTCCTGCTCCGGCCCGTAACCTGCCAGAGGCCCGTAATCCCCGGCTTCATATCCAGCACCCTCCGTCTGTGCCATACATCATAGGCCTCACATTCATACCGGAGGGGGGGTCTGGGGCCGACAAGCGACATGTCTCCTTTCAGAACGTTGATGAACTGAGGGACTTCGTCCAGGCTCGCTTTCCTCAAAATCCTCCCAAGGGGCGTCACTCTTGGATCATTCTTGATCTTGTACGTGCCGTTATCCTTCGCAGCGATATCGGAGCCCGCGGATTTTCCTGAGTGAATGAGACTTCTCACAAAGTCTTTGTGGATAGTCGGGTCGTTATTCACGTACATCGATCGAAATTTCAAAAACATAAACCTCGCTCCCGCGAGGCCGATCCTTTCCTGCTTGAATAACACCGGTCCCTTCGAGCTGATCTTGATAAGAACGGGGACGCCAAGGAGGACCGGGGCAAACCAGATAATGCCAAAAAGGCTGCCCAATACATCGATAAGGCGTTTTGCGTGAAGCGCGAGACCCCGTCTCCCTTCCCCCCTCCTTACGAACGCGTGTGTTTTCCGGTCGCGGCCCGCCGCAAGACATACGGGAAATTCCTCCGGGAAAATCAGCCAACTTAGCGCGATCTTCGAGGATATTTCCGATCCGAGGGAGGCACTGAGACGGCCGGTGCATTTGTGGATGATGTTTTCCCGGTTGGCTCCGGGCTTCTTCGCCTTTCCAGCCATATCGATAAAAACGATTCCCGCGACGGAATCGTCCAGGTACCATCCTTTGACATCCGTCTCCCGAGTGACATTAAAAAGGGCGTTGCACATCAGCTTCGCAACATCGCACCGATCCGCCGAATGCTCAAAGGCGGTAAGATCGGCAAGCATCAGCAGCATCGATTCTTGCGATCGCTCACACCTTTTCCTTTCCAGCGCAAGAAGTTCATTGAAATATTCCTCGCGATACAGCCCGGACCGAAGGTCCTTCAATCCGATTGCGCCCTCCGGTCGGTTGTCGGCATGCGTCCCGGCTTTGTTCCTATGAAGAAAATCCAGTTTCCGCATCGGCTACAAGCCTCTCTTTAGACGGGATGATCCAGCGGCTATACTCGTTTATAAAGCCATTTGGGGATGTAAAATTTACGCTTGTTAAAGACAATGCCGAGGATCCTGCCGCCGCTCTTGATGATTTTATCCTTGACGCTCAATGCTACCGGCCAGCGTGTCTTCTCCGCTTCGACTACAAGAATAACGCCGTCAACACACGAGGCGAATCCGGGCCCATCGGGAAATACCGTGGCCGGGGGCGAGTCGACAATAACTAGATCGAATTTCTCTTTCAGGGGCTCCCAAAACACATCGCGTTTGGCTAGTTCGAGGGCCTTCGGCGTGAGCATGGTCGTTTGAAAAAGGGGCATTACGTAGAGGCTCGTCTCTTCAACCCGGTAGAGTGCCTTATCGATCAAATCCCCCGTATCCACTACCTCCTGTACGCTTTTTTCCGCTCGAATGCCCTCATAAACATGGAGGTCGGGCCGGCTCCTGTCGATATCTATGAGAAGAATGTTTTTCTCCATTCGGAGAGAGATTGTTTTGGCCAGTTGCCGCGCTATCGTCGTTGTTCCCTCGTTTGACGCCGACCCGATAAAGAGGACCGACCGGTGCTCGACGCTGGGAAGAGCAGATACGATCGTGTGATACAGGGCTATCATCTCCTCTTCCACGTCCGGCGCCCGATCGTCAAAAACCGCGGCTCGGTGATTCTCCGCGCCGTCAATGTTCTGTGCTGTCGGCTGGATCACATGAACCGTTGTCTTGGCATGCTCAAGGGCTTCGTAAATGTTGGACATCATTACCTCGTTTTTACGTTCAAATTAGAAATCGTCATGTCTACGGAGAATTTAGCATGACAGGTTTGCTTTCTTCGGGATGGCGATGAGAACGCGAAGGCCCAGCTTCTTTTCGGCATTATGAGGCGTTGTCAATCTGCGGGGAATATATTCCGCGGCATAGGCAAGGCCGAAGCTGAGGGCAATGCTCAAAAAGATGCCCAGGCCCAGCACTTTTTGTTGATTCGACTTGGCCGGAGTTACGGACGCCTCTTCGATGACACTGACGTTCGTCATCTTCCTCCGATCCAAATCGTCCGAGATGCGGGCCTCCTCCGTCTTCTTGAGATAAGTTTGATAATTGGCCTCATTGGCCCCTGCCTGCCGTTTCAGGTCGTCAAATTCCTTTGTACGGGCGTCCAGCTTCCGCAACTCCTTGTCCACCTCATCGTAACGCTTTTGCAGTCCGGTGATTTTCACCTGTAGCGGCTCCAACTCCGCCTGTATTTTTACGATCTCGGCGTTCCGCACCTGCTCTTCGTATTTCTGCAATTGCTCCTTGACAACCCGCGTCTCTTTCCGGTGGTTTATCATCACCTGACTTTCCTCGTTATACTTCTCCGTCAATTCCTGCTCCTTCTGCTCCAGGCTGTTCAGCTTGGATTTCAGCTCACCCACCGTCGCATCGGTGAATACGTCTTTACGGTCCTTCAGGAAGGCTATCTTCTGCTGTAGCTCCCTGGCCCTGATCTGCTCCGTCTTCAGGGTCGACTCCGATTCAGCCCGTTCCTTAATCAGAACGCTTCTCTGCTCGTCAAGGGCGAAGACTTGATTTCTCTGTTTAAAACTGTCCATGTCGCTTTCCGTCTTATTCAATTTGTTCTCATAGTCTTTCAACTGGCCTTCAAGAAATGAGGACTTAGGGTCGCTGAAGACCTGCAAGTGCCTCTCTTTGAGAGACTCAAGCAGGGCATTTACCGTCCGGGAAGCCACCTGGGGGTTGTCGTGCCGGAAATATACTTCCAGCAGGTTGCTTCCCTTTACGGGATTGACGAAAATGTTCTGCCGGAAATTGAGAACGGCGGCCTCGAGGCGACTGTCGCCCGGATCCGTTTTTCCGCCCAGTTCCGGGTAGAGTTCCTCAGGGCCGACGGATTTGACCACTCTTACGATCAGGTCCCGGCTGGTGAGAATCTCCATTTCGGTTCTGATAATCGCGTCCTGATTCAACTGGGGCTTTACATCGCCCACTTCGGATACGGGCACGAATTCTCTTCCGAGCTTGACCATGACCACTGCCCGGGCCACAAATTGATGCGGGGTGAAGAGGACGATTGCACCGGTTACGGCGATGATGAGAAGAAATGAGATGAGAATTTTGAGTTTGTGCCTAAAAAGGATGATCAGTGCGTCTCGGATGTTAAAGGACTGCTGTTGGTGCTCGTTCATAGGCCCCCCTTGTAACGAAGATAATCTCTGTCACGACGCTATCTGAAAGCATAGGGTAGGATATAGAAGGGAGTAGGAATATTTCTTGTAATATATTGTTCGACAAAAAGGTTCACGTTCGCAATGGCCGATTTCGGGATGTAAACGATATCGTAGGGCATGAGTGAGATATCCTGGCTCCTGTCCGTGCCGTCGATGACCTTTCGAAGATCAACCACGCCCGTAAAGAACGGGCCGCCCTGGTTCTTTCTTATGACCAGCACCTGGTTGCGTCGGGCGGTATCCCTCAGCCCGCCGGCCTGAGCGATCGCCTCCATCACGGTAAGCGGCCCGTTGAGCGGCACCAGACCCGCCTTGTTTACCTCCCCGTCCACGAATACCTTTTGGGCGGTAAAGGACCGGACTATTACGGTGATGTTGGGCCTTTTAAGCTCGGGCGCATATTTCCGGGTGAGAAGCTCTTCAAGCTTGCCGGGTGACATGCCGGCGACCGTAACCTCCTTGATTACAGGAAGCGATATTCTACCGTCCGGGCGCACCGGCAATTTCTGATCCAGCTCCTGGTTGTAGAGGAACTTGATTTCCAGTTCATCTCCCGCCTGGATCAGGTAAACAGGCGCCGGAGATATCCGGGCCTGGGCATCCAACTGAGCAGACGGCGTCACGCCTGTTTTCACGACATTATGATCGCAGCCCACAAGGACACCCAACAAAATGAAGCACAGAGAGGCTCTCACCGAGAAGGACCATGGCGTCATCATTCTTTATTTACCCCCATGCATACCCCAGGAGGGGCGTCGAATTAGGAACCGGCATTGGCTGCAATCTTACGCGCAGAATTTACCCTCCGGCTCACGCTCAATTTTCGGGAAGTTTCTGCGAGGCATCCGGAAAGGTGATCGTTTGACCGGGAACAATTACATTCGTATTCTTGATATCCTGATTCTTAAGCCTGACCAGTTCGAGAAGTTTTTTGACCTCCGATTCCTTCCTGCCGGGACCGTAGACGTCCCTTATCAACCGGGAGAGGGTGTCGCCCTTGCTTACGGTCCTGGAGGTATCCCCATTACCGGCCGGCGAAGGACGCTCGCGGCGCGTAATGGGGGTCGGCTGTACCTGGTAATCGTGGGCGACCGCCTTTTCTACAGGTCTTTCCTGGTTAGCCCCAAGAACCGGCTGCTTCTTTTGCTCACCATGCATCGGCATTCCTGCTTTACTGTAAAAAGGCCCTCTTTGGCGCGGGATCCGGACAACCCCGATAAGAAGTGAGACCACGACAATAAGGCCCAACGCAACGAAAAGCAAACGCGGGACCGCGCGCGATCTCCCCGGTTTCTTAAAATCCCTGATGATCTCTTTGGCGATCTGCTTACTGACGGGCTTCTGCTGATAACCAAACGCCGTGATAAGGGCATTGTCGCAAAGGACGTTGAGAAGTCTCGGAATGCCATTTGCCCTTTTAATGATCTTCTTCAGGGCCGGAGCGGTGAAGATTGAACTATAATTGGACCCGGCCTTATAAAGCCTGAACTTGATATATTCGAGGCTCTCTTCCTTCGTAAGGGGCAAAATCGTCGAACGGATGGCAACCCGCTGGTTCAGTTGCCGAAGCCTGTCAAGATTCAACTCTTCTTCAAACTCAGGCTGGCCTATCAGGACAACCTGAATCAATTTGTCCTTCGATGTCTCCAGATTGGAAATCATGCGCAAGTTTTCAAGGGTATCGATGGGCATGTTCTGCGCCTCGTCGATTACGAGCACAACGGTATTGCCCAGCCTGTATTCCTCGATAAGAATCTCGTAGAGCCTATTGAGCATGCCTGCAATATCGCCGCTTTCAATTTCAAGTCCCAGATTCTGGTAAATCGTCTTAAGGAGCCCTTCAAAAGTGAGGTTAGCGTTGAACACATAGATTATCTTCTGATGTTTCTTCTCGACCGTCTGCAGATACGATCGGAGAATCATGGTCTTGCCTACACCGACACCGCCGATAATAGTAATAAAACCCTTCCTTTCCTCGATGCCGTATATAATGGCGGACAGGGCTTCTTTGTGACTCGGACTGAGATAAAGGAACTCGGGGTGCCCAATCCACTCACCTCGAACGCTCCGTCCACCTAAATCCGAACGGTCTCCCGGCTCTCCTTCCCCGGCCGCCCTTACTCTATAAGAGTGTTCGACCTATGTCAATCCTGAGTGCGTCT
>JBEKJU010000244.1:0-5793 GCA_050011095.1 Syntrophorhabdales bacterium | reverse complement strand
GTGTTCCTTACAGAAACCCTCGAAACCGAAATAGAGCACATCGGCCATATACATGCAGGTGAAGTGGATCTCCCAGTTCCTTTTGTTGATCGCCTCGCTTCTCTTGATCGCATTGTAGAGATCCGTATCGGACATGCCGTCGTTGACCGACGCCATGAAATTGAGACCCTGCTTGACCTCGTCGATGTAACTGTTGTACCATTCATCCCAGTGGGCCCCGCAGTGATCGAGCAGCCTGCCGAACTCGGCGGCCCTCTTGCCGATCTCGTCGGGGTCTGACAGCGCCTCGAAGCCGAGCATCACTCTCCCCTTGTAGATCTTCACGTGGCCGCCCTTTGAAGGCGGCAGTTTCGTCACTTCGGCCCCTACGTGGTAGCCCCATGCGTGGTGCTTCTGTATCGTGGTCATACCGAGGGGCGATATGGGAAAAGGCTGGTGAAGATCGTCACGGAACCAGAAAATATCGTTGTCCTCGGGCATCCTGAGAGTCCTCAAACTCGAAATACTCCTATCGTGCGTATCAAGGTTCAATTTGTCGTCCATCTCTCCCCCTTTTTTTTGTTTTTCATCCATGCGTCTCGTCCAGCTTCTCTATTGCAAGCTGGAGAAACCCATAGACATCCTGCTGTTGCCGGTTTCCCCTCAGACCCAGTGCACGGGCGAGGTCGCGATAAAGGCGCGTGCGCTCCTCCCCGCTCATGGCGACCACGGCCGAACCCCGCAACCCCTTCTTCTGAAGCTCTTCCTTCAAAGAGCCGAGCACTGCTGCAAAACGCTCGGATGCAGCGGAAGAATCCTCCATCTTGAAATTAGGTCTCTTCCTGTCATACAGGATGTGCTCCACCTTGCCGCCTTCCTTCACCGTAACCTTCTCTTCCAGGGCATATGTCTGGAGGGACTCCTTTCCGACAAACAGGATGTTCTCAACACGACCGGGAAGGCGTTTGATCAGAAGGAGCTCGGGATAGGCGTCCACAACATCGAGGGACAGCCGGCCTACCTCTTCGACGCGCTCCAAGGTGTAGTAGCGGAGCAGCTCCGTGGCCCGTCCATCCACGGCCGCAACCTCCTTCCATCCGTCCTTCCATTGGAGGAGGAGGAAGTTTTTCGCCGTCGGAGCCGCGTCGCCGGTCCCCAGGCTGGAAAGCTCCGCCTGCGTCTGCCCGCTCAACTTACTGAAGGGCGCTTCCCTGCGCGTACCGTCCTCATACTCTAACACTATGCGTTTTGGCCCACTCATGTCACACCTTCTTCCTGATCATCTCTTTCAGTTTCAGAAAACTATCTATCCTGTAATCCGCCTCATAGGGACTCGTGTTCACATATCCTGTGTACTGTATCGTGACGAACCCCCGTTTCTTTGCGGGGATGATATCCGTGGCAGGCTTGTCGCCCACCATGGCGCCCTCCGGTGGGTTGATGCCGCGCCTCTGAAGCGCAAGGATCAACTCGTCGTAAAGCGTCCCCTGTTCTTTCGTCTTTCCCTTGTACGCGAGATCGATCGACCCGTCGCGCAAATCGATTCTTCCCTGCGGTGTCACCAGTTCTTCGAAATAGTGCGTCAGGCCCTTCGTCTCGAGGAAGCGGGTCACGATATCGGTACCCATCGCCCCCAAAGTCTTTTTTAGCTCAGCGACGACCGCAAGATGAATCCCCTCGTCCTTCAGGTAGCTAAGCGCCTCTTCCAAACCGTTTCCCATGAGCAGGTGTTCCTGTTCCTTGGCGGAAAAGATTTCCCTGGCTTCCTCTTTCCCGTCGAAGACGTAGCTCATGATCTCGTCACGATGCCCCTCCTTCACCGCGCTGAAGGAGCCGTACTGCTCCTTGAGCTGCCGATATTTGTGTATACGCTCTTCAATGAGATCAGGTTCCCCGATCTCCTTGGAGACATCGCCCACCACGAGGTAGTTGCGGAGCCCTGTCGGGTCCATCATACATTGACCAAAATCAAAACCGATCCACTTCAGCTCGATCGCCATCCCAACCTCCCGACATTCGAGGCACCCTTTTGCCCGTATCATCTTTAACAGCCAGGCCGGGGAGATAGAGACGCTCCCCGGCCTGGCTGTTCGCTACTTCTTCATCGGCGGTAGATGAAAGATCCTCTCCGCGTTCTTGCCCAGGATCAGGTCGATCTCGTCCTGTTTCAAGCCCGCTTGGGTCTGCAAATCCTTTATCGCCTTGATCGCCCCTTCCGGGTCGCCGACCCTGTGGGCGTAGTCCGTGCCGATAATCATCTGGCCCGGGCCGACCCATTCGAGGCAACATTTCATGGCGGGCAGATAGAAGGACGTCGTGTCCGGATAAACCCTGGTCTTATACGTCACGTCTGGCGCCTCCTTCAGATCGAGCCCCCATTCCTTGCCATACCCTTTGTACGCATCCACGACCCTGCGTACGAAGTAGGGAACCATCCCGCCCAAATGGCTATGGATTATGGTAAGCTTCGGGAATTTTGCAAAGACGCCCTGAAAGATGAGACTCATGATGGCCATACTCGTATCGAGCGTATAGCCCCAGAGCTGATAAGGCAGTCGCATCATGTCCATGACTGAGGCAGTCAAAGGCACCGCGGGGTGACACAGGAACGGCATGTCGTACTTGTTCGCGATCTCATAAATGCCGTGGAATTTCTCCAGGTACACCGGCTCCCCGTTCACGTTGGAAAACATCTGGATACCGGAAGCCCCCATCTGGTGGCATCTCTCCAACTCCTTGCACGCCTCGTCAGGATCCTGATATGGGAGTGAGGCCATGTGGAAAAACCGGCCCGGGTATTTTCTGCACGCCTCTGCGAGGGCGTCGTTCAGCTTCTTCGCCCAATAGATACCCTCATCTTTTTCCAGACTCTCCGGTCCCGGAATGGTCACCGTGAGCATCTGCGTGTCGAGCCCCGCCGCGTCCAGATCGCGCACCCTGGCCTCGAGGTCGTAGTGACCGGCCCTGTCGATATGGGCTACGGGCACACCATTAAAATACATGCGGTAATGGGTGCCGCCATCGTGAATACAATACGGGGTTCTATCCTTTCCCCTCGCTATCAGATAGTCCATGTACTCCTTTGGATACCAGTGGCAGTGTACGTCAACTGTTCTCTGCGCCATAATCAAGCCTCCTTTGTGTTTTTCGATCTTATGCGTGCAACCTTCGGCAGAACCTGTCTGCCGTTTCAACCCGCTTCCCGCGGCGGGTTCGATCCCATCACCCCCTTTTTTTCTCTGTTGCTACTCCCCTCCGGCCTTCGCCCTTCGGGCCTGAAGGATATACAGGTTGTTATCTTCGAATGCCCACTCGATGTCCTGGCAACAGCCATAATGGTCCTCGATGCGGCAAGCGATTTGACACAGCTCTTCGATCTGCGCATCTGTCAAGGTTGGCCTGCTCACCTTCTCTCCCGTTATTTCGGCCCATTCCGCGCCGCCGCCTTCAGCCTGGCGGTACGTCTCATGTTTCTTGGCGACCCTCTTGTCCTTGATGGTGACCGGCTTCTTTGTCATCACATAGAGGTCGCTCTGACATCTGCCGCAGACCACCGTTTCCCCCAGGCCCCAGTTCGCCTCGACCACGATCTCATCCTTCGAGCCGCTTATGGGGTTAATGGTAAAGAGAACGCCGGCCATCTCCGAGTTGACCATGAGTTGTACCGTGGGCGCGATGATTGCCTTGTTGTGGTCGAGTCCTTTTGAGTGGCGGGCAAAGGCGGCGCGTCCCGACCAGACCGAGGCCCAGCATTCCTTCACCTTCTGTACGACGTTCTTCGCTCCCCGGATGTAGTGGAACGTGTCCATCATGCCGGGAAAGGAGGAGACGGCTGAATCCTTGATCGCCACCGACGACCGGATGGCGACAAAGGGCTCCACTCCGTCACGGGAGAGCATTGCATAGTTCTCAATGACCTCTTGCTCTATCTCGGGCGGCACTGGAGCAGCGATGATGAGTTCGCGGATCGGTGCGGTCTTGTCTTCCAGGTCCTGAAAGTCATCGAAGTTGATGGTCGCCGCGGCCGCATCTATCCGGTCTTTCAGCCCGTTGACCGCCAGATGATGGTAGTAGGCGTGCCCGAGCACGCTGAATCCGCCGGGCACATTCAGCTTGAGGTGCGTGAGCTCACCCAGATGAGCTGCCTTGCCTCCGCACTCTTCGAACAGGTCCTTGTTCAGTTGTTCAAACCTTTTGACAAACATTCTACCTCCCATAGTTTTACTTCAAGCCTCCTGCTGCGGCCTTCGCCTATGCACCCGGAGGCAGTTCTTCCGCACCGAGAGGCGGGCCCGGGATTGAAAGCGGAACGCGCATGAAGAAGAATTGATGGACGAGCAGGAGAAGTGCCGTGACGTGAAGGGTATAGAAGGCCGTCCACATATTAATATCGAGCGGCAGACCTGCTGCCTGCGCCTTCGCGACGAACGGCTGGAGAATGACGCGCAGGATGCCGATCCAGACAGCCGTCAGCACGATCTCTTCCAGCAAGAAGCACTGCCATCCCCGTCTGGGCTGGATGCAGGTGGCGCAGGGATACATCTCAAAGGCCACGGAGTGCATGAGGGACCAGCCGATCATGCTCGCTCCCACGGCACCGAACCAGAAAGTAGGCGGTATCCCCAGAGAGAGACCACCCTGCCAGAAGATGTAACCGAGGAAAACGCATACCGCGGCAAGCACGAGTTGGAAGAGCCCCTTTGGAAGCTTGTAGAAAGGCCATCCCTGAAAACACATGGGGAAACCCCATACTTGTACCCACACGATAATCCAAACACATAGTCCAAACCAGTAATTAGCCGGGAAGATTCCCTTTGGATCCCAAGGCGCTCCTTCGGCGGGAGTTCCCTGCATGCTGGGAAATATGGACCAGATAACGAGGGACAATACCATTATCAGCACGGTGCCGAAAAGCCAGTTCGCCCAGGGCATTTTGAACGGATGAGGCCCAACGCCGTCGAAGGCGTACCAGAGGGTCGACATGAAGACAATGATGCCGAAGGTCGGGGTCATGGGCATCTTGGGATATACATAACCTACGAACCAGTAGAGTATGAATGCCATGAGGATCCAGGCAATCGACATACCTATGCCGGTCAGCACCCTGCTGGTGCCCGGCTTCCACGTACCTCCCGGCACGCCAAGAGGCCAGCCGAGACCGAGTATACCAAACGTAACGCTGCCCATAAGCAAGAAGAATGAAAATGGAAGATACCCCATGACAAACCATTTAATGGGCACTACATACATGAAGACCCATGAGATTGCCATGATGACGACGAACCGTAGTAACGCTTGTGCTGTTGTCATTCCGCTACCTCCCCCCTTTTTATTCACTCCTGAAAAATCAGGAGTTCGATCACAGCACTCCATAAGCGGTTGTTCTGAACGTTCCTGGGTCGCAGGATTGTGTCATTTTCCCCGAAAGACCGGCTTTCGCTTCTCGGTGAAGGCCAACAGGCCTTCCTCCGCATCCTCCGAATTGGCCACCTTGTCATACACCTCGAGCTCTAAACGGAGCGCCTCCTCAAGGGGCATCCCGAGACCCGTGTCTATGGCCCTCTTGCATCCTCTTACAGCGAGAGGACCGGCCGCAGCGATCTTCCCTGCCAAGCTCCTCACCTCCTCCATGAGAGCCTTACCGCTACAGACCTTTTCCACCATCCCCCACGCGAAAGCCTCTGCCGCAGTCAGCATCGCCCCTGACAGCATCAGATACTTGGCCCTTCCCGGCCCTACGAGACGGGGCAATAGCTGGGTTCCCCCATAACCTGCCATGACACCCAGCGTTGCTTCCGGCATGCCGAATTTTGC
>JBEKJU010000243.1:0-5805 GCA_050011095.1 Syntrophorhabdales bacterium | reverse complement strand
CACCAAGCCTGCCCCGGAGTGTTTCTATCCGGGGGCGAAAGCCGGGGTCCAGGCAGTCCGCAAGTGAGGGAAAATACTGGATTCCGGCGTCCGCCGGAATGACGGAAAAGGGTCGCCAGTTATTTTTTCACACGTTCCTCCGAGCGGGCGACCCCGTGACGCGGCTAAGCGGTGCGGTCATCCCTTCGGAAGGGTGACGAGAAACGTGCTCCCCTTTCCGAGTGTACTGTCCACGGTGATCGTGCCGCCGTGGCTTTCCGCTATCCTCCTCGCTACCGCCAGGCCAAGCCCCGTCCCCTGGCGGCTTCTGTCCGCCCGGTAGAAGACATCGCACACGTGGGGCAGGTCATCCTTTCCTATGCCGATGCCCGTGTCGCTCACCTTGATGAACACGTTTTTCTCCGTCTCGGTTACGGTCACGACGACGGACCCGCCCGGTCTGTTATAGATGATCGCGTTTTCCAGGAGGTTAGCCACCACCCTCTCGATTCTCGATCTGTCCGCCCGGATCATGGCCGCGGAACCTGGACCGTGCCCGAAGGCGATCTTCACGTCCTTTTCCTCGGCCGCGATAGCCTGCCGCCCCACCTGCTTGCGGACGACCTCGTTGAGGTCAAAGGAAGAAAGGGTGAGGACCTCGCGCCCCTGGATGCTGGAGAAGTCGAGAAAGTCGGAAACGAGGCGCTCCAGCCGCACGATCTCGTCGAGAACGGTGCGCAGGTAGTCCTGCGCCTTCCGTTCGTCCTGCTTCTGTTTTCCTTCGAGGAGCCTGCCCATGAAGCCGTGGGCCACTAGAAGGGGGTTCTTCATGTCATGGACGAACATGGAAAGAATGTTGCTCCTCTCCCTTTCCAGCCGTTTGGTCTCGGTCACATCCCGGAATATCTCGGCCCCGCCGATAAAGGCGCCCGAGGTGTCGAAGAGTGGGGCTGACGTCACCGTGATAGAAATAGGCCGCCCGTCCTTCCTTATCAAGGTCCCCTCGGTGTCCACCGATTGCTCTTGATCGTGAAAGACGTGACCGAAAAAGGGGCATGCATGGAAATCCTTTGAGCCATGAAGGAGTTCCAGATGGAGGCCTCCCGCGACCTCCGAGCGCAAGTAGCCGGTTATCGCCTCCGCCGCCGGATTGAAATCGACGATAATACCCTCCCTGTCCACGAGGGAGAACCCCACAGGCAAGGCCCTGATTACGCCCCTGTAGAGGTGGTCGGGAGGGAGAAATGCCCTTCCCCCGCCGCTTTCGTCATGGTCCTTATCGGTCAATTTCAGCCTCTCGCTCATATCATCGTACCGCAAACCGCCGGTGATGGCAATATCTCACCTGACGCGGCAATGCGACGATGCGGCATTGCCGCGAGACCTCCCGGAGAAGAGCGAACCACGCAGGCCGTTGCCAAACGCCGGCGGGGGATTTATCCTAAAGAGTAATGCCGAATCGGGGGTGGTCGGGATAATATGGTGGGGGCCAAAGACCGGACGATGACCATATTGACCGTCAACAGCGGCTCTTCGAGCGTGAAGTTCGCCCTCTTCGAGATGGGCCGGACCGAGAAAAGACACCTGACGGGCGAGATCGACCGCATCGGGCTCAAGGGGAGCCTCTTCGCGACCCGGAACGCCGACGGTCAGATACTAGAAGAACGGCATCAAAACGTGTTCGATCATAACGCGGCCCTCGATCTCCTCTTCGAGTGGCTGCGAACGTCTTCGCCCGCCTCGCCTCCCGATGCGGTCGGCCACCGGATCGTCCACGGGGGCAGCCAGTTTCTCCAACCCCATATCGTGACGGCGGAGCTGGTGACGGCCCTCGGCCGGCTGACCCCCCTGGCCCCGGACCACCTGCCCCACGAGCTGAAGGCGATCAGGGCCGTCATGCGTTCCTATCCCGCACTGGCGCAGGTAGCCTGTTTCGACACCGCCTTTCACCGGCACATGCCGAAGGTGGCGCGGCTGTATCCGCTGCCCCGCTTCCTCTGGACCGAGGGCGTGCGCCGGTACGGTTTCCATGGGTTGTCCTACGAATATATCATGGGTGAGCTCGACAAGGAGGCAGGCACCGATGCAGCCCGCGGCCTGGTAATCGTCGCCCATCTGGGGAACGGGGCGAGCATGGCCGCCGTCAGGGAAGGCAAGGGCATCGACACCACCATGGGGTTTACGCCGGACGGCGGGCTCATGATGGGCACTAGGCCGGGCGACCTCGATCCTGGGGTCATCCTCTACCTGTTGCAGGAAAAGGGGCTGCGCCCGGCGACGGTCGCGGACATCATAAGCCGGCACTCGGGCCTTCAGGCCGTCTCGGCGATGACGTCCGACATGAGCGAGCTTTTGAGGGTCGAGGGCGCGGCCGGCCACGCCGCGGAGGCAATCGCCCTCTTCTGCTACCAGGCAAAAAAATTCGCGGGCGCCATGGCCGCGGCGCTCGGCGGTCTGGACACCTTCATTTTCACCGGCGGCATAGGGGAGAATGCGCCGGAGGTGCGGGAGCGGATCTGCGACGGCCTCGAATTTCTCGGCCTGACGATCGACCGGGCGGCGAACGCGGCGAATAAGGGGATTATCTCGCGTGCCGGAAGCCGCGTAATCGCGCGGGTCATGAAAACCGACGAGGAGTTGATGATCGCGCGCCACGCGGCAACGCTTTTGGGGAAACGGACGCTTACGCCCGCAGCTTGAACCTTTGTATTTTTCCCGTCGAGGTCTTCGGCAACTCGTCGAGGACTTGGACTTCCCGGAGCCACTTGAACCTGGGCAGCCGCCGGCTGACGAACTGAATCAGCTCTTCGCCCGGCTCCCAATCCCTGTCCTGTTCCTTGAAGCCCTCGTTCAGCGTGACATAGCCGAAAGGCTTCACGAGCCCCTCCACCTCACGACCCACTACCGCGGCCTCGTTGACGGCCTCGTGCTCCATGAGGACGTTCTCGATTTCCACGGGGGAGACCCAGATGCCCCCCACCTTGAGCATGTCGTCCCCCCTGCCGGCATAGCTGAAGTACCCATCTTTCCGGGCATAGACGTCGCCCGTCTTGAACCACCCGCCGGGGAGGATCTTTTCGGCGTTCTCCTCGGGTCTGTTCCAGTATCCCCTTGTGACGCTCTCGCCCCTTATGATGAGGTTGCCCGGCTCGCCGGGCGGGACCTCAACGCCGTTTTCATCAACGATCTTCGCCTCGTATCCCGGCACGACGCATCCCGAGGTCCCCGGTCTCACCCCACCTGCCCTGTTCGAGATAAAGATATGGAGCGCCTCCGTCGAGCCGATGCCGTCCAGGATCTCCAAGCCCGTAAGGGCCCTCCATTTATTGAAGATCTCGGGGGGCAGGGCCTCGCCGGCGGACATGCACATGCGGACGGACGCGAAGGCCTCGTCTGTCTCCGGTCTCTTCAGGACCGAATTGTACTGGGTGGGCACGCCGAAGAAGAGGGTCGGCCTGTACCGTGCGACCGTCGCCACAACGGCCCCCGGACTCGGCGGGGCCGACAACTGGACGACTGATGCACCGCATCTCAAGGGGAAGGCCAGGCCGTTGCCGAGGCCGTAGGCGAAGAAGAGCTTGCTCACGGAAAAACAGACGTCCCGTTCCTCCATGCCGATCACCTTTTTTGCGTAGTTGTCCGCGGAATGGATCATGTCGACGTGTCTGTGCGGTATCCCCTTTGGTCTTCCCGTGCTTCCCGAGCTGTAAAGCCAGAAGGCGATGTCGTCCTTATGCGCGGGGTACGCCTTCGCCTGGGGCGGGACATGGCTCATGAGGGAATCGATCCCGTTGTCCGCTAGCAGGGTATAGTGGAAGGGCACCATCTTCACACCTGCGGACTTATGGTCTTTCGTCGTCACGAGCACGCGCGCCTCGCTGTCTTCCAGCATGTATCGATAGTCTTCCTCCTTGAGCATGGTATTTACCGGTACGGGCCAGGCCCCGTATTTTATGCTTCCCAGGAATGCATACAACCAGAAGGGCGAATCAGGAAGGGCTATGAGGACCCGCTGGGCGGGGGGCACCTTGAGGCCTTCGAGGATATTCGCGAACCGGTTGACGTTCTCCAGCAGCTCCTTGTAGGTGACCCTTTCTTCGCCGCAAAGGATGGCGACCTTATCCCCACGGACCGATGCGTTCTCTTCCAAAAGCTCCGATGCGACATTAAAGAACCCGGCCTTTTCCACGAGGCATTCCTCCTTCGGTTTTTTTCTTGTGCTTCAGGGGACGGGAGGCGGCTCCGCCTAGGGACAAAGGAGACGGCTTCAGGCTACGTCATCGACGCCTTCCGTCTCCTTCAGCCACGCGAACTCCGGCAGCCTCGAGTGGACGAAGTCGAGAAGCTCCCTGCCGAGGAGTCGATCACGATCCCTTTCCATTTGGGGTTTTTCACCGGAGCCCGTTCTTCTGTTGCTTTCCATGTCGTCTGCCCCCTTTTTTCAGCCTCCGCTCATCACCCATGATAACGCAAGAACCATACCGGGACAGACAGATGTGTCGTTATCTTGTCATTACGGCCACTTGCCTCAAGACCTCCTTCGTAGAGGGCGCGAAAAAGGCCTTACGGGTGAAAGGACCTTTGCAATAATTGAAACACCTTTCAAAATTGCGTCCCATCGGGGCCTGAATATTGGCGGACTTTCACCTCCCCGGTCATGTTATCGTCTGCCTTTTTTGCGGACGCACGCGGTATTATCTGGCGATTTCCGTGGATTTATGCGAGAATACAGCGCGAGGAGTTTGAAGCGGCATTCTATCCCAATACAACGCGGAGAACTACCGAAGGGATGCCAAGGTCGCAGAAATCTTCGAAGGGGCAAAGGAGATCGAGAAGCTGCTCATAGGAAAGAGGCTTCCGGGGACTCGCTGACCCCGCGTTGTCTTCTGCATCACATCGGGACAACAGAATAAAGCAGGGCTCCGGACGACCCCCTGGTCGTCGATGAGAACAGTCTTATGGAAAGCAGCAGTTTTCAGAAGAACGTCCTCCTGATCGCGGCACTCAGCAATTTTCTCACGCCGTTCATGGGGTCGTCGGTTATCGTCTCCCTGCCCAGGATCGGTCGCGACCTCTCGATGAATGTCCTCACCCTGAGCTGGGTCTCGACGGCATATCTCGTCGCGGCGGCTGCCTTCCTCGTGCCCTGCGGCAGGGCCTCGGACATTTATGGGCGCAAGAAGATATTCCTGTGGGGGATCGTGCTGGACAGCGCATCCTCCCTCGCCGGGGCCTGCGCCGCCTCAAGCGGCATGCTGCTCGCGGCAAGGGTATTCCAGGGGATGGGCGGCGCGATGATCTTCACCATGGGCGTGTCGATCATCGCCTCCGTCTTCCCCGTTGAGGAGAGGGGCAGGGCCTTCGGCATCTCCGTTGCCGCTGTCTACACGGGTCTTTCGGCAGGTCCGTTCGTCGGCGGCTTCCTCACGCACTACGTTGGCTGGAGAAGCATCTTCGTCCTGAACGCGCTGATCGGCGCAACGATACTACTGATCACGTTGTCGAAGCTGAAGGGGGAGTGGGTCGAGGCCGCGGGTGAGAAGTTCGACGCGGCGGGCTCCCTTATCTGCATGGCGTCGCTAGTATCGATCATGTACGGTCTTTCCACGATACCCGCATCTTCCGGCTTTCTTCTCGTGATATGCGGCGCCCTCGGCGTGATGCTCTTCGTCTTCTGGGAAATGAGGATCGAGAGCCCCGTTCTCGAAATGCGGCTCTTTCAGAGGAGCAGGACGTTCCTTTTCTCGAACCTCGCGGCGCTCATCAACTACAGCGCGACCTTTGCCATCATGTTCCTTATCAGCCTCTATCTCCAGTACATTAAAG
>JBEKJU010000242.1:0-5817 GCA_050011095.1 Syntrophorhabdales bacterium | reverse complement strand
TTCATCACGGTGAACAGAATGAGCAGCGAGCCATGGGTCTTCAACGTTTTCCAGATGGACGCAAGATCGATGGAAAGATAACTGAGAAAGAAATTGATCAACAGGCAATAGAAAGGCAGGGCTTTAAACCGGGAACCGAAGCCGGGAAAGACAAGGGATGTGGCTATCGAACAAATAACCACGACAACCAGCAGAATGTCCCTGAGCCAGATCGATGCCTGCATTGACACACCTCAAGTCTGCAACAAGAAAACAATACCGCGCGTTCTCATCCGGCCCGAACCGATCGGTATCCGCCTCGACGACTCTTTGGGATGGTGGCGCGGCTGCTTCGAGATTGTACCGCATTTGGTGTTTAGGGGTAAAGGGTTAAAGGAAGGCTCACGGGCCTGCGATCTTTTCGATCCCGGGGGTCCGTCATCGCTTTGAGTGGGTGAAGGAGGGAAGGGCTGCGTTCGCCTTCATCGTGGCGCCGGGTGTCGGTTCATGCCTGTGTATGCTCCGGCTGCCCTTCCAGCCGCCGGATCGTTCGCTGATAATCCTCTCGTAAATCTTGGTGCTTGCACTGTTGTTCCCGGAAGTCTTCGGAAAACCTACCGCCAAATTGTTAAGAGATACAAGGTGACGAAATGTGGCAACCACGTCATTGAGGCCGGGCATGGTTTTTTGCCGCTTTCCATGGAGCAGTGCATCGATCCATTAAGAATTAGTTCTTGACAATCTATTATCTTGAGAGTAAATAAAGTTTATAGACAAGAAAGGACAGGACACATGACAATAGCTAAAGAAAAAAGAAAGAACGTGGTAGACAAGACAGACTTGGCTGCCGTCATTGGGAGCAGGCTCAAGAACTTCCGGAAAGAGGCGGACTACACGCTGAAGCAGTTGGCGGAGATGACGGACCTCTCGGTCCCCCTTCTCTCCAAGATTGAAAACGGCGCGGTCATGCCTTCCGTCCCTGCACTTCAGGCGCTTGCGATCGCGTTGAGGGTTGATGTGGGCGAGTTCTTCCGGGGTAAAGATGAGTCCGGCTTTGTCCTTTCGCGGCCGGGAAACCGGAAGATCATCGGCCAGCCCGATCTCACGAAGGTCGAATTCCTGTTTAGCGAAGATAGCGGTGGAGTCCCCATGTTCATGGAGCCTGCCGTCATGACCATCTTCAAAAGGGATGAGGTCCCGGCCAGGGACACATACAGACACGAAGGGCAGGAGTTTCAGTATGTCCTGGAGGGAAGGATAGAGCTGTCCCTGGGAAACAAGAAGATCAGGCTGAAGGCCGGCGAGGCGATTTACTGGGACAGCACTATCCCTCATGCGGTGAACTCTGTTGATAAGCGGCCCGCTAAGACTTTCAACGTGCATCTGGTGCCGGGCAGGCGAAGCGGGGAATTTCAGAGACGGCTGGAAGCAGGGCCGTTAAACTCGGACAATAATGAATGAGAGGGTAAATGGAAGCTCGGCTTGGAGTTGATATTGGCGGCACGTTCACGGACGTGGCGGTACTCGATGCGAACGGGGTCTTGAGCATCGGTAAGGTCCTTACCACGCCGCGCAACGAGGAAGAGGGTGTGATCAGCGCGATCAGGCAAAGCGGGGCTGAGCTGAAGTCGGTCGACTTCCTTGTCCACGGGACCACGCTGGCGATTAATGCCCTTTTGGAGCGCCGGGGATCGAGAATCGCTTTTGTCACGACGGCGGGTTTTCGTGACGTGGTGGAACTGGGGCGCGGCAACCGCCCTCAGGGCTATAACGCCTTTTACCGGAGGGACCCGGTCCTTGTGCCGCGGACCCTCCGGTTTGAGATCGAGGAGCGCACCCTCGCGTCGGGCAGTATTGAATGCGAGCCTTCAGAGGAAGCCCTTTCGCGGCTGGCCGAGGAGATCCGCGCGGCGGACGTGCGCGCGGTTGCGCTGGGTTTCCTCAACTCTTACATAAACCCTTCCAATGAGGAGCGGGTCGCGGATTACCTCAGGCGGGCTTTCCCGGAAACATACTTCACCACCTCGTCATCCATCAGCAGGCAGTGGCGGGAGTTCGAGCGGTTCACCACTGCCGCGGCAAACGCCTACGTTGGACCCGTCCTGGACCGCTATCTCACGCAGATCGAGAGCGGCCTGACCGAGCGCGGGTTCAGGGGCCAGTTCGCGCTTTTCGATTCCAACGGGGGCGCCCTCTCATTGGAGTCCGCCCGCCGCTACCCTGTGCGCCTTCTTGAATCCGGCCCGGTCGCGGGCGTGCTGGCCGCGTGCCGGCTGGCCTCCCAGCTTGGACTCGACAATGTGGTGACCTTCGACATGGGCGGCACCACGGCGAAGATGTCGCTTATAAAAGATGGCGAAAGAGCCTCCACGAACCTCACCTGGTTGGGAGGGTACGAAACGGGATTCCCGATCCAGATTCCCTCCGTTGACATCATCGAGATAGGCGCCGGTGGGGGATCTATCGCGTGGCTCGACGAGGGCGGACGTTTACGCGTCGGTCCCCGCTCCTCCGGGGCGTCGCCCGGTCCGGCGTGTTACGGCCTGGGTGGACAAGAGCCGACCGTCACGGACGCGGACGTCTATTGCGGCCACATATCGCCCGCACATTTTGTCAGCCACATACGCATAGACAGGGAACAGGCGGTAAAGGCGGTGGATCGCCTGGCCGCAAAGCTAGGAATGGAGCCGCTCAGACTGGCCAGCGGTATCCTCACCCTGGCCGACCTGTCGATGGCCGACGCGGTGCGGACCAAGACGGTGTCATTGGGCCTCGACCCGAGGGCCTTTGTCCTCGTGGCCTCGGGAGGCGCCGGACCCTTGCACGCCTGCGGCGTTGCGGCCGAGGTGGGCATCCAAAAAGTGCTGATACCGCCCTTTCCCGGCCATTTCTCCGCGATCGGGATGCTCGCGGCCAATCTCAGGTTCGACCGGCGTGAAGTCTTCAATTCAAGCCTCGAAAGCCTCGACAACGCGGCCCTCGAGCGCACGATGGCCCGTATCCGGGACGATCTGACTGCCGTCTTCAGCGAGCAGTCGCAGCGGCCCGGAGGCGGCCTCCTCCACTTCTCCTATGGGCTTGCGATGCGTTATCGCGGGCAGGAACACACGCTTACGATCCGCTCACCCTTTCCCGGAATGGAAGTGCCGGCCGACGCAGGAAGCGTATTCAGGGGGCATTTTGAAGAGGAGTACCTTCTCCGCTTCGGCCACCAGCACGAGGGCGCCGGCGTTGAGATAGTCGAGGTTGAAGTTGTGGCGGAGCTGGACGTGCCCACCAAGGCCATTGCCGGCGCGCCGGAGATGGGGTTCAACGAAATGGCGGTGATCGATGCGTATTTCGGCGGCAATAACGAACCCGTCCCCACGCGCGTAATCCCGCGCACCATCCTCAAGGAAGACGATGTGTTCGAGGGGCCCGTCATCATCTATGAAAACGGGTCCAACACGGTGGTTCCTCCCGGAGCGACGGGGGTTGTGCTCAAGGGCGGACATCTGATGATAGACGTCAGCAGGGGTGTCGCCGGCAATATCCGCAAGCCGCAGGAGACATCGAAAGAACGGCTGGACGCTCTGGACCTTGAGATATTCCGTCACGCCATGACGGCGCTTCTGGACGAGGTCGAGGTAAACCTTACGCGAACGGCTTACAGCCCTCTGGTTTATGAATATAAGGACTACGCCGTCGGTATTCTCACCCCGGATTTTGAATTGATGAGCCAGTCCCAGATGGGCGCGCCCGTCTTTGTCGGGGACCTTGGAAAACCTGTGGAGGATGCCGTCAAGGTTATCGGGCTGGACAACCTGGCGCCGGGCGATGCGTTCATCACGAACTATGCCGCGGTCCAGGGGCAGCATCTGAACAACGTGGTGCTCGCCGCGCCCGTCTTCGGAGAAGGGCAGATTGTCGCGTACATCGCGATGCGGGTCCATTGGGCGGACGTAGGCGGCATAGTGCCGGGCTCCATCAGCTGGGAATCAACCGAGGTCTTTCAGGAGGGCGTCCAGTTCCGCGGCCTGAAGGTGATGCGCTCGGGGCAGGTGGTCCCGGAGGTCATTGCGACGATCCTCGCGAACACGCGCATGGAAGAGCTGGTCCAGGGCGACTTGCTCGCCCAGTTGGGCGTGTGCGTGCTCGGCTGCAGGCGGTGGGAAGAGAGGATCGGGTCGAAATGGGATGCCCCCTCCATAAGGGCGCTGTGGGGCCTTCAACGCGCGCAAAGCGCAGACTACGCGAGGCGCCGGATAAGGAGTTTCCCGAACGGGACATATGAGGCCGAGTGCGCTCTCGACGATTCCGGCAAGCCGGGGACCGACCCTTTGCCTCTTAAAGTGAAGGTCGTGGTCGAAGATGAAAAGATGGTGATCGACTTTACCGGGATGCCTCCACAGGTGACGGCCCCGATCAATTCCGGCGCAAGCGGCGGTGCGCTCAACCTGGCCAGAGTCGGTTACAAGATGCTGGTCGCGCCGGATTTCCCTACCGACGAAGGGCTTTTCGCCCCGCTGGAGGTAAAGCTGAAAGAGGGGAGCCTGGTAAGCGCCCGGAAAGGGGCCCCGTTGGCGAACTGGAACTGCGCCAACCCGACCGTGATCGACCTCATCCTGCGCGCTATCGGCGAGCGCGTCCCTGATTTGGCGCCCGCGGGCCACCACGCCTCTATCGGCTATTTCCTCTTCTCGGGCCGTGATAAAGAAGGGCACTGGTGGCAATACATCGAGACGGCGATGGGGGGCTGGGGAGGATCGGTTCACGCAGACGGTTACAGCCCCTTGAGGACCATGATGCACGGAGACAACCGGGACATCCCCATAGAAATCACGGAGGCCCGGTTCCCGCTGAAGGTCCTCAACTACGGCTTCATACCCGACTCGGCGGGCGAAGGGCTGCACCGGGGCGGCTTTGGGGTGGATAAGACCATTGAGGCGTTAGACGACGTCTATTTCAGCGCGGGGATAGACAGGACGTCTTGCCCCCCTTGGGGCCTCGCGGGAGGTGAGGCGGGCAAGCCCGGATGCATCGAGGTCTGGCTGCCTGAAGAGAAGGTCTGGCGGGAGGTGCGGAAGGTATCGCAGATGAGTTTCCCGAGGTGCAGTATGGCGCGGGTCCGGTCGGCGGGCGGCGGTGGATGGGGTTTATCCCAAAACCGACCCGAGGCCGAAAGAGAGGCGGACAAGTCGGCAGGTCTCGTGGGCCGCGGAGATCACGGCCCGTGAAAACCCATTCCGGCAGGAGGCCGTCCCGGCAGGGGTCGGCCCGGCTTGCCAACATATCGGTAATTGCAAGATAAGGGGGGACAATGAGAGTGCGAAGTGTCGGATTGTGCGTGTCGGTGGTTTGTTTTCTTGGAATGTTTCTTGCCGTGTCGTCGGTCGTACACAGTGCCGCCCAGCCCCAGGGGCCTATTAACCTGGGCCTTATCACCTCACTGACCGGCCCTGCGTCTCATGTTGCGAAAGAGCAGGTAAACGGCGGAGAGCTTGCGGTCAAGGAGATTAATGAAGCAGGCGGGGTCCTGGGCAGGAAGGTGGCGCTCCAGGTGCGGGACGATCAGCTCAGGCCGGATATCGGGCTCAGGCAGTTTGAAGAATTGATCCAGGAACAGAAGATCGTCGCCCTTTTCGGCGCGGTGAGCGGGGCCGTGAACGTCGCGGTGAGCGGCAAGGCCAAAGAGTACCGGATACCGCTGGCAGGGGTGACGCAGATCAGGACGTACCAGGTGCCGGGGAAACAGCCTTACCATTGGGGTTTCATGTCGGATGCGTCCGCGGGGTTTGCCGGAGCGGACTTTGTGGCGAAGAACCTGGGGAAGAAGCAGTACATCTTGTATCTTGACAC
>JBEKJU010000241.1:0-9545 GCA_050011095.1 Syntrophorhabdales bacterium | reverse complement strand
GGTACCCCGCGGTCGCCCCCTCTGCGGGCAAAGCCACGACCCGCAAGCGGGTGCCCCGAGACTCCCCTGCTGCTCAAAGACTCGCTCCGCTCGTTGTTTTGGATACCCTGCTGCTTGCAGCAGGATCATTTATTCCGTTTGTATACGCCGGGCCGGTCGCGGTCAGCCGCGGGTTGCAACAGGGCTGCCGATGAGGTAAACTATGTACCATGAAGGACGAGTTGCGCCAGGGATCGTCCGAGCCTCCTCCCGATCACACGGTAATCTACAGGACCAAGGGCGTTTTTCAAAGGCTTCACCTTTGTGAGTACTTGCGAGAACTGGAGGAGGGTCACACAACCGGGTCGGCGGGAAACGCCGCGGCTTGTGACCTTCCCTGCCCTCTGCCCCCGCATGGCGTTGACGGGCCATAGCGAATTCTGTTAATGTGAAGGAAGTTTCCATGGAGAGACAATCCGGCTGGAAAAGAAAGTCGAAAGAGGAAATCAGGCAGATCTTCGCATTCTCCGAAGGCTACAAGCAGTTTCTGGACGCGGCCAAGACCGAGCGCGAAGCGGCGGTCCGGATCGAGCAGGTCCTTCGCGCCCACGGGTTCACGAACGATGCGAAAGGACCGATGATCTACGGCGTGAACAGGGGGAAAGAGGTCATCGCCTTCAGGAGGGGCAGCCGCGACCTCGCTCTGGGCATGAAGATCGTCATTGCCCACATCGACGCCCCGCGCCTCGATCTCAAGCAGAGCCCCCTCTATGAAGACGTGAACCTCGCGCTCCTTCGGACGCACTATTACGGCGGCATAAAGAAGTACCAATGGGTGGCCATGCCCCTTGCCGTCCACGGCGTTGTCGTAAGGGCCGACGGCAGTCTGGCCACCATCGTCATCGGCGAGGACGACAGGGACCCGGTTTTCTCGATCGACGATCTGCTCCCCCACCTCTCACGGGGACATCAGGACGACAAGAAGCTCTCCGAGGCGATAGATGGGGAGAAACTGACCGTTCTCTTCGGCGGCATGCCTCTTCTTGGCGAAGAGCAGGAGCCGGTGAAAAAGGCCGTGCTGGGGCTCCTCGCCGAACAATACGCCATGGTCGAGGAGGACTTTATCAGCGCCGAGATCGAGGTGGTACCCGCCTTCAGGGCACGGGACGTGGGCATTGACAGGAGCATGGTAGGGGCCTACGGCCAGGACGACCGGGCATCGGCCTACCCGCTTCTCGCCGCCATCACGGACGACGACGACCGTTCGTGGCCGGTCCTCGCGATCTTCAGCGACAAGGAGGAGATAGGCTCGGAAGGGAACACGGGCGCCCAGTCCCATTTTATCCATATGTTCGTCCATGATCTCATGGAGGGGCTCGGGCTCGGCAATCCGGAGACGGTCATGCGCCGCGCGCTCTTCAACTCGAAGGCGATCAGCGCGGACGTCAACGGGGCGGTAAATCCAGGCTGGCAGGAAGTGCACGAGAAACAGAACGCCTGTTACCTCGGCGGAGGGATCTGCATGACCAAGTTTACAGGCCACGGCGGCAAGGTGGGCGCGAACGACGCCAATGCCGAATACGTGGGGGAGATGAGGAGCCTCCTTTCACGCGAGGGCATCACCTGGCAGACTGGAGAATTGGGAAAAATCGACGAGGGGGGAGGTGGAACGGTCGCAAAGTTTCTCGCCGAGTACGGCATGGATATCATCGATATGGGAGCGCCGCTTCTAACCATGCATTCCCCCTTTGAAATATCGAGCAAGCTCGATATATACGAGACATACCGCACATTCAGGGCATTTTTTGCATCGTAACATGGAGGCAATTGGCACATGATGGAAGATGAAACATTGAAGGTGCCGGAGATACTCCCCCTGCTCCCCGTTCGGGACATGGTCATGTATCCCGCGGTCACGCTGCCGCTTTTTCTGGGCAGGGAGATGTCGATAAACGCGGTGGAGAAATCCCTCTCCCAGGACAGGCTCATTGTCATTGCCGCGCAAAAGGACCTGACGGACGAGGACCCCCTTCCCGGAAGGATCTATTCCATGGGCGTGGTCTCCCAGATCATGCGCATGCTGCGCCTCCCCGACGGCAGGATAAAGATCCTCGTCCAGGGGCTGAAAAAGGCGCGCATTGAAGAATACGTTCAGGAGATTCCGACATTCCTCGTGCGGATAAAGCCGGTGGAGGAGCCGCTCATCACCGAGATCACCCTCGAGACGGAGGCGCTCATGCGCTATGTCCGGGAGGAGATGGAAAAGGTGGTCTCCATGGGGAGAATGGTCCCTTCCGACGTCCTCCTCGTCCTCGATACCATAGACGAGCCCGGCAAATTCGCCGATGTCGCGTGCGCGAACCTCGGGCTCCAGGTGGAGAAGGCCCAGGAACTCCTCGAGATCGTCGATCCGATCCAGCGTCTCAGGAAGCTCTCGGAGATCATCGGCAAGGAGATCGAGCTTTTGAACATGCAGGCGAAGATCCTCTCCCAGGCCAAGGACGAGATGACGAAAAGCCAGAGGGAGTATTTTCTGCGGGAGCAGATGAAGGCCATACGGTCGGAGCTCGGGGAGACGGACGAGCGGGATGAAGATGTCAAGGACCTGCGCAAGAAGATCAAGAAGGCCAGGATGCCGCGTGAGATAGAGAAGGAGGCGAAGAAGCAGGTCGAGCGCCTCGAGATGATGCATCCCGACGCCATCGAATCAAACATGCTCCGGACGTATATAGAGTGTCTCGTGGAGCTGCCGTGGAGCACCTCCACCAAAGACAACATCGATATAAAGAATGTAAAGGCCATCCTCGACGAGGATCACTACGACCTCGAAAAGGTGAAGGAGAGGATCCTCGAATTCTTGAGCGTCATCAAGCTGAAGGGCGAGATGAAGGGCCCCATCCTCTGTTTCGTCGGACCCCCGGGTGTGGGCAAGACCTCCCTGGGGCGGAGCATCGCGAGGGCCCTCGGCAGGAGCTTCCAGCGCCTCTCCCTTGGCGGCATGAAGGACGAGGCGGAGATACGGGGGCACAGGAGGACTTACGTCGGCGCCATGCCAGGACGGATCATACAGGGCCTGAAGCAGGGCGGCACCAATAACCCCGTCTTCATGCTCGACGAAGTGGACAAGATCGGGATGGACTTCAGGGGCGATCCGGCAAGCGCCCTCCTCGAGGTGCTCGATCCGGAACAGAATGTCGCCTTCAGCGATCACTACCTGAATGTGCCCTTCGACCTCTCGAAGGTCATGTTCATCACGACAGCCAACCAGGTCGACACGATCCCCGCCGCGCTCCACGACAGGATGGAGACGATCATTCTTCCCGGGTACACGGAGCGGGAGAAGCTCCTCATCGCCAAGCGCCACCTCATCCCGAAGCAGGTCGGGGAGAACGGCCTCGGGAAGGACTCCATCAGCTTCACCGACAAGGCGGTCGACCGGATCATCTCCGAGTATACGAGGGAGGCGGGCCTGCGGAATCTGGAGCGGGAGATAGCCTCGGCTGCCCGCAAGGTCGCGCGGAGGATCGCGGAGGGCACGGGCAGGAAGGTCACGGTGACGCCGACAAACCTCCACACCCTGCTCGGCCAGCCGAAATTCATGCCCGAGAACACCCTGTCCGAGGACATGGTCGGGGTTGTCTGCGGTCTCGCATGGACAGAGGCGGGGGGCGACCTGCTCTTCATCGAGGCGACCTTCAGAAAGGGCAAGACAGAGCTGATCCTCACGGGCAACATGGGGAACGTGATGAAGGAGTCGGCCCAGGCGGCCCTAAGCTACATCAAGGCCAAAAGTGACTTCCTCGGGATAAACGACGCCATATTCGACAATTTGGAGCTTCATGTCCACGTGCCCCAGGGCGCGATACCGAAAGACGGTCCGTCGGCCGGCATCACCATGGCCGTCGCCATGGTAAGCGCCCTCACCGGTAAGCCCGTGGACAAGAAAATCGCCATGACTGGCGAGATTACCCTGACCGGCAGGGTCCTCCCCATCGGCGGCCTGAAGGAAAAGACGCTCGCGGCCCTCCGCGCGGGTATCGGCAGGGTCATCATTCCCCAGGCAAATGCCAGGGAGCTGGAGGAGATGCCGCAGTACGTGCGTAGACGGATCGAGTTCCTGCCTGTGAAGGATATGGAGGAAGTGATCGATATCCTCTTCCGGACGACCCTCGGAAAAAACAGGAAGAACAGGCAGCCCAAAAAGGGGGTGGCCCGTGAAAGAAGCCTCCTTCTACGAAAAACGTGAGGGAAAAAAGGCGGCGTGCCTCCTCTGCCGGCACCACTGCATCATAGCTGACGGGAAGAGGGGAATCTGCTGCGTCAGGGAGAACCATGACGGCGTCCTCTACACGCTGGTCTACGGCAATCCGTGCTCATGGCATGTCGACCCCATAGAAAAGAAGCCGCTCTACCATTTTTTCCCCGGCTCCACGGCCTTTTCCATTGCCACGGCGGGGTGCAACTTCCGCTGCCTCCACTGCCAGAACCACGAAATCTCCCAGCTTCCCCGCGATGGGGGCGGGATCGCCGGTTATCCCATGACTCCCGCGGAGGTAGTCGGAAAGGCGGCAAGCGCGGGATGCGCGAGTATCTCCTACACCTATACGGAGCCGACCATGTTCTACGAGTATGCCTTCGACATCGCGAAGCTCGCCCGTGATGCGGGCCTCCGCAGCAATTTCGTCACGAACGGCTATATCGAGGCAAGACCCCTTGAGGCGATACGGCCCTACCTGGACGCGGCGAACGTCGATCTCAAGAGCTTTTCCGACCCTTTTTACCGGAAGGTCTGCGGCGCCAGGCTGCAGGGCGTCCTCGACTCCATAAAGACTTACAAATCCTTAGGCGTCTGGGTCGAGCTAACGACCCTCGTCATACCCCGGTACAACGACAGCGAGGACGAGTTCAGGAAGATCGCCGCCTTCATACATGACGAGGTGGGGCCGGAGACCCCCTGGCACGTCAGTGCCTTCCACCCCACCTACAAGCTTAAAGACAGCTTCAGTACGCCCGCCGGGACACTGGTGCGCGCCCGCGAGATAGGGATAGAGGCCGGCCTTCGCTACGTCTACACGGGCAATATCCCCGGCATCGATGGGGAGCACACGTACTGCCATAACTGCAAGAAACCCGTCATCAAGAGATGGGGCTTCACCGTTACCGAGTACAATATCGAGGCCGGGCAATGCCGGTTCTGTAAGGCGAAGATCGACGGAATAGGCCTCTGACGCCGGCGCGCGCCAAAAGGCGCTCCGCGCTTAAGCGCGGGCATGGTGCGAGTCCCGAGCGAATATGCACTGCAGAACAGCGAGGCGAGGCTTCCACCCACGGGACCGGCTACTTCTTTAAGTATCCTACGTCATCGTACTGGTGGAGGCTTTTCAGCTTCTCGACAACCCTGTAAATCGCGCCCTTGGTCTTCCCCTCTTTTATTACCGCGCCCCTGAAGATAAGCTTCCTCACGAGCTTGTGGAGGTTTTGACGGGAAAATCCAAAGAACCCGCATATCTCCCTGCCCGACGCCATCTTCCTCTTCTTGAGATATTTTAGTATCCTGTTCTCCGAGCCCATAATGTTAATATGGTTCATCCCCGTGGATTGTCAACGGTGCCCAATCAGGAATTCGCCCAAATTTTTATAATATTGAGTCGCCTATCTTGCCACATTTTTATTTTCTCCCCGATGTGCCTTGGCCGATCGGCGAGGCGCGGAAAGGCCAAATGTACTGGATGTACATGACCTTTTCGCAACGAAGCGGGCGGACAAAAAGACGAGCCAGATGGCCCATTTATTTTCTGACGAGCCCTAAGAACGGGTAGCCCGTCACCTGATCGGCGCCACGGCGAATATCACTGCCGACCAGAGTGAGTGGGAGACCATGAGGAGCACGAGATCCCGTCGCCACAGATAGAGGGCCCCCCAAAACGCGCCCGCCACGAGGGCGGCGAGGGTGAGGACGAGATTACCCGAGAAGACATGGACGGCCGCATAGACCCCGGTGGCCGCCAGATACCCGGGGACGTCTCCAAGGCGGGCCATCATCCGCGACTGGAGGAAGCCCCGCCAGAATACCTCTTCCCCCGGCCCCGTCACAAAAAGGAGGAGAAGGAAGACGAGCACCCTGCTCGAGCCCAGCCCGAGAACGTAGATCCCGGCCACCTGGGCGGGCGCCTTAGGCACGACAAAGGGGGAAAGGGCATTCCCGAGAAGAAATACTAGATAGAGCGTCGCGGCGGAGAGGACGCCGAGGGCAAGGGACCGGAGGCGGAAGGTGAGGGTAGGCCGCTGCCAGAGCAGGGAATAGGCGAGAACAATGCAGACGGAGAGGCCGATCTTGACCCAGAAGTTTCCCGCCGACCAGCCGAAGGTGAATCCCCAGCAGACGAAGGCCAGGATAATTCCGCCGGCGATCACATGGACACGATCCTGTTGATGATGAGGGCGACCACGAGCAGCAGGCCGAAGGCCGTGTTGAGCTGCGCCGTATTCGCATCAGCCGCCTCAGGGACTTTTTGGGCGAAGACCCTGACGAGCTTGATCGCCTTGGGCAGGGAGAGCAGAACCAGGAGGGCCCAGGGGCTGAGCGTCCGCATGAGGACCATTACGACGATGTAGAGGTAGGCCATGCCGATCATCGATGTATAGAGGTGGATCGACCGCGTGTGGCCGAGAATGATGCCTATGGTCCTGATGGGCCGGCGCGAGTCGTAGACGATATCCCTGATGTTGTTCGCGAGCACGACCAGCGCCACGAGCACGCCGAAGGGGATCGACAGGGCAAGCGCCTTAAGCGAGAGCACCCCGTGCTGGACGACATAGGCCCCCTCGAACATGCAGGGTCCCCACATCAGGAAGACGAAGACCTCCCCCCATGCCCTGTATTTGAATTTGACCGGTCCTGCCGTATAGAACACACTCGCGAGAAAGCCGATCAAACCGATCCACAGGACTATCATGGACCGCTCGAAGGCGAGGATCAGGCCGATTGCGATGGTGGCGGCGCCGAGGAGCCCAGCCTCGAAGAGGAGCTGCCGCGGCGTGAACGCCCCCGACAGAATGGGCTGCGGCCGGTAGAGCGCCGTCGGAGAATCAGGCTGATCCACTCCGTAGCGGGTGTCAAAATAATCGTTCAGCACGTTGGCCATGGCATGGAAACAGACGATGCCGGCACAGACGAGGATGAAGTAACCCCAGAGGACGGGACCGTCCTCGGCCGCGATCAGCGTGCCGATGGCAACGGAGATGAGAGACATCGTAAAGGACCACGGTCGAGTGGCGATAAACGAGTCCTTGAGTTTTCCCATAGTCGTTTTCATTCTACGCCCCTGAAGCCCGATCGGGCTTATGATCGACCTTTCACGGTCTTCACGCATCTATTACACTACTAATGCCCGGAAAAGTAAACAGCAAAGCAACGGGCGGACGGCTTTCCCGCCGGCCTCCGGCGGGCGTTTGTCCCTTCCCTTCCTTGACCTTTCGGCTGCTTCAGGGTAAGATGAGGAAGAGATGAACATTCAGCATCTGGAGACGTTCGTTAAGATCATTCAGCTGAAAAGCTTTACGAAGGCGGCGGAGGACCTCTCCATCACCCAGCCGACGGTGAGCAAACAGATGGTCGATCTCGAGAAGTTCTTCCAGATACGGCTCATCGACAGGACGAAACGGAGTGTCGCCCTCACGAAGGCCGGCGAGATCCTCTTCAGGTACGCGAGGGAGTTTATTTCGCTGAAGAAAGAGACGATCGACGCGATGACAGGCTTCATGGGCCTCAAGAACGGCACCCTCCGGCTGGGGGCGAGCAGTATTCCCGGCGTCTATATCCTGCCCCCCATACTCAAGGAGTTCAATAAACGGTTCCCCGGGATCGAACTGGCGCTCGTCCTTTCCGATAGCAGGGAGATCACCGTGAGGGTCGAGGCGGGCGACGTGGACATCGGGTTTGTCGGCTCCCGGGAGGAGACGAACAAGATCGCCTACAGGGATTTCCTGGAGGATACCATCATTTTCATCGGGCCTGCCGATTTTCCCGGCGCAATTGACATCGGCGACCTCAAGAACTACCCTTTGCTTGTGAGAGAGCCGGGGTCGGGAACGAGGAAATGCTTCGAGTCGGCGTGTGTGAAGAAACACGTGAAAATGGCGGAGCTTCGGGTCGTGGGGGAGCTTGGGGACACGGAGGCGATCAAGGCGGCCGTCAGGGCCGGCATGGGCGTTGCCTACATCTCGACGAGGGCGATCAGGGACGAGCTGGACGGGGGTTTCCTGAAGGTCGTCGACGTGAGCGGATTTTCCGCGGTCAAGAGGCGCTTCTACGTCATTACGAGAAAAGGGAGGAGTATCTCGCCCCCGGGCGGGGCTTTGCTCACAATCATCAATGAATGGAGACAAAATGGGCAGGTTTAGATGGTTTGTCGTGCTGATCGCGGTAATCCTTACCGCCTCCGCGGCCGAGGCGAAGGTCTATCTCGACGTATACGGGCAATCGTACAAGAAGATCACGATCGCTGTACCGCCCTTTGCGAGCGCCGAGAGGCCGAGGCCGGAGATAAGCGATCTCCTCGGCCATGACCTTGACATGTCGGGCTTCTTCATTGTCGCGCCCCGCTCCCTCATGGATAACGGCCTTGTGGCTGAAGGCGTGGATAAGAAAGGCATCAGGTTCGACCAGTGGCAATCACTGGGCGTGGAGCTTCTCTGCAAGGCCCTCGTGGATGAGAAGGGAAATGAGTTTTCCCTGGAGGCGTACCTCTACGACGCGAGCGACGGCACCCTCGTCTTCGCAAAGAAGTACCGGGGGGCATCGTCGGAATGGAGGAGGATCGTTCACCGGCTCGCGGACGAGATCATTTTGGCCGTGACGGGCGAGAAGGGCATAATGAGTTCGAGGGTCCTCTTCGTGTCGGGCGACAAACGGCGGAAAGACGTGTATGTGTCCGATCTCGACGGCCAGGGTGCGAGGAGACTCACCGACCAGAGGCACATTGTCGTCTCGCCCTCGGTGTCGCCTGACGGGAAATATCTGGCCTTCACTTCCTACAAGGAGGGGCCGCCGAATCTCTACGTGATCGATATCGCAACAGGCAGGGAGGTCTACGTCGACAGGCAGGCGGGGATGCGGATCGGATCGAGCTGGATGGACAGGAAGACCTTCGTCTACGCCCACATTTTCGGAAAATTCTCCACTATTTATGCGGTCAATGTCGAGACGAAGGTGCGAACCCCCCTTTTAAAAAGGGAGGGCATCTTAAGCTCCCCCACCTTCAGCCCGGACGGCGGCAAGATGGCCTTCGTATCCGACATGCACGGCGGGCCGAATATCTTCGTGAAGGATATGGCGACCGGGAGCATCACGCGCCTGTCCCATTTCGGCAACTACAACACGTCCCCTGTCTTTTCGCCCAAGGGCGATCTCATTGCCTTTGTCGCGAAGACAGAGGGCGCCCTCGAAATATGCACCATGAGGCCTGACGGGTCGAACGCCAGGGTGCTCAGCGACGGGGGGGTGAACGATTCACCCCATTTCTCGCCCGATGGAAGGTATATCCTCTATTCATCCCAAAGGGGGA
>JBEKJU010000240.1:0-5862 GCA_050011095.1 Syntrophorhabdales bacterium | reverse complement strand
GAACACAGGGTTGCTTCTTTGGTTATCCAAATCGCAACAATCGCTTAGGCAGCTTCGTGTCGCACATATTCGGGGCCCTCTATGACCGCTTGGGTGAGCTCCGGGTAGACATCTCCCCAGAAATCCTTCACCTCCTGGGCAGTCGATTTCGGATCGGGGTCCTCGAGCTCCAACGCTCCGTACCGGAAGACCCTGAGCAAGGGTTTTACCTCCAACCTTGTCTCACCCATGTTTCACCTCCTCTGCCGCATCAGACCCAAAGGTCTCGGATTCAGAGGCAGAAGCGGCTGTGGTTGTCTCTGATGTCGCCTGTCGAGCAGGCGACATGGAGAAAAGGTCCGCCATGACCGGTTTGGGTTTCTCTTCCTTCACTTCGACCTTCTTCTCCTCCTTTTGCTCTCCCTCTTTCTTCGTGTCGGACTTGTCCACCGATTTCGTGTGCTTCTGGATGGCGTCGCTGAGCTGCTTCTTCTTCTGGTCGACCCTGCCGGTGGTCGTCGTTTTCAGCTCCGCCAGTTTCTTCTGGTCGCGGGCTATGTCGGCGATAGTCGACTCAAAGCTGTCGCTCAGCTCGGCAACACCCCCGGTAATGATGATGGGGGAGAAATCGTTGTCGTTCTCCTTGCCCTTGAACTGCTGAGCGAAGACGACGCTCACTTCTTTTGTCCCTTTGTCCCCGTCTTGCCTCTTGTCGGCTTTGGCGGTGAAGGTCAGGATCAGCCTCCCTCCGTCCGGAACAAGCTCGACGATTTGTGAGAAATCGATCATCATGGGCAGATCCTCCTCGTTTAAGGTGTTTGTGATGGATTTTAGCGGATTAGATGCCTCAAGAGCCCCGCAGAGGGGCAAGAGGCTTTTTCGTGATGCCTAATGAAAATACTGAAGACTATTTATTTATTACTTCTACGGTGAGTTCCGTTCGAAGTAACTATGGTAAGAAAGAAATTATGTTGAGATGGACATTCATCAAGGCGGTTGGCTTGGTCGGGCGGCGCTCTTCGCTTCACATAATGCATAAGCTTGATAGGCGGTTTGAGAAAGCCTGCGGAAAGAGCTGTAAGCGGCCAGCAAACCGCACTCGTATCCGGCCAGAGATATAACCAAAAGTTGAGGATGGGACAAATTCCAGGCGTATCCTATTGAGACATATCACAACAAATCTCAACGATCCCCTCGGCAAAGGGGAGGAAGGATACGCCCGTGAAGAATGATGGAACTATTGACGGCAAAAAGCAAGCAGAACAGGATGCAAAGAGTCTCTTGGAGAAGATCATCCAGGAGGGAGCGAGGCGCCTGCTCCAGGCGGCCATCGAGAATGAGGTGATCGAGTACGTGGAGCGGTTCAGGGACCTCAAGGACGACAAGGGCCACAGGGTGGTGGTAAAGAACGGCAGAGGCTCACAAAGAATGATCGTCACCGGGATCGGGCCTCTCAGGGTGCGGCAGCCCCGGGTGCGGGACACGCGGGAAGGAGAGGCATTCACGAGTGCCATCCTTCCCCGGTACATGCGAAGAGTCCCCACCATCGACAATCTCCTGCCTTTGCTCTACCTGAAGGGGATATCGACGGGAGAGATGGCCTATGCCCTGGAGTCGATCCTCGGACCAGACGCCCCGGGCCTCTCCGCAGCGAACATCGTCCGGCTCAAGCGGATATGGGAGACAGAGTACAGGGAATGGACGAAAAAAGACCTTACCGGGAAACACTACGTCTACTTCTGGGCAGACGGCATCCACTTCAATGTCCGGCTCGAAGACCGTGATAATAAGCGGCAATGCTTTCTCGTCATCATCGGCGCATTGCAGGATGGCAGAAAGGAACTCGTCGGACTTCTCGACGGCTTCAGGGAGAGCACGGCTTCCTGGCGTGAGCTCCTCCTCGATCTGAAGCAAAGAGGGCTTGAAGATGCCCCGGCCCTCGCCATCGGCGACGGCGCCATGGGCTTCTGGGGAGCCCTCGAAGAGGTCTACCCTTCAGCCAAACAGCAGCGCTGCTGGGTCCACAAGACCGCGAACGTTCTTGACAAGATGCCGAAGAGTATGCAGCCGAAGGCGAAGGAGAAGATCCACGACATTTATCTCTCGTCTACCAGGGAGCAGGCCCTCGTTTCCTATAACTCATTCTTCTCTGTTTACGAGAAGAAGTTCCCTCAGGCCTGCGAGTGCCTGAAAAAGGATAAAGAGACACTCTTCTCCTTTTATGACTTCCCCGCGGAGCATTGGATACACCTACGATCCACTAACCCGATAGAGTCAACCTTTGCAACGGTGCGCCACAGAACGACAAGGACCAAGGGCTGCGGCACCAGACTGGCCACTCTCACCATGGTGTTCAAACTCGCGCAAGAGGCGGAGAAGACCTGGAAGAAGATCAAGGGATACGCTCTTATCCCGAAGCTCCTCAAGGGTGCCCGGTTCGTTGACGGAGAGCTGGTGGAAGAGGCGGAGCGGGTGGCTTAGGATGAGAAATGGGATGCCCCTGAGAAATCACTCATCCGCAACATTTGACAATATCTCATCCGGCCATCGACGTGCCCTCAAATCTGGCCAATTGGTAGACCTCACCCACACGGAAGACGGCGTTGCCTTCTCCTTCTCCATCCAGCGACTGCTTGTTACGCCACAAACTCTTGGTTTTCTATAGAACCCTCCTTGGCGCCAAACGTCCGCCTACGCTGAGTCCGCGGCATGTTCTGGATGCGCGGGAATATTGCAATCGAAAATACCTCTTCCCTGTCGTTCGGGAGTATTCTGGACATCTCCTACTCGCTGCCCACGAGGGCCTGCTTCCCGGTCACAAGGCCGCGCCCCTGGGTGTAATCTTGTAAATTTTGTCGGTGAGTCGAGCAGAGGGCTCTTTCCTGGAAAACGCGATCTTGCTACTCGCAGCAAGTTTGCCACACTGCACTTGGCAATCGTTGAACGGGGGATTCCCCTGATCCTGGTTGCTTCAAGACGTAAGGCAGTTTCGGTTTTGTGGCGGAGTACTCTCAATGGGGAGCCCTCGCCACCTCAGGTGTCACTATCTGCGAAGGTGGCGCCAACCCAAAGGGCTCATCTTCGTGTACCTCCGGGGCTTGCACGGTCCTCGGCTCTCCATCGGCCGATCATGTCCTTTGTATCTTGAACCTTTGTACGGACCCTTCGAGGTGCCCCGACAGCTCCGAGAGGCTCGATGCCGCCCTCGATATCCCCTCCGATGAGGAGAACGTCTCCTTCGTTACGTCGGAGACCTGCGTGATGTCCCTCGTCATCTCCTCGGTGGTGGCGCTCATCTCCTCGACCGCGATCGCCATGTTATGGACTCCGTCGTGGAGGGCGTCGATGCTCGATATGATATGCTCCAATGCCTCTGACGTCTGAGAGGAGAGATCCACCCCCGTGACGACCTTCACCTTTGCTCTGTCCATGGATTCGACCGTCTTCCCCACGCCCATCCTGATCGTCTGGATCATGGCGCTGATCTCCGTCGTGGACGTAGCCGTCCGCTCCGCGAGCTTCTTCACCTCGTCGGCGACGACGGCGAACCCCCTCCCGTGATCCCCTGCCCGGGCCGCCTCAATGGCTGCGTTCAGGGCGAGGAGGTTCGTCTGGTCGGCGATCTCGTTGATTGTCGTGACGATGTCTCCTATCCGTTCGGACTGGGTCCCGAGCTTATTGACGAAGCCGAGGGCGGCCTGCACGGTATCGGAGATCATGTTGACCTCCTCTATCGTCTGGGTGACCACCTTCCGTCCGCTCTTCGCGATCGTGACAGCCTCGCTCGCCGACTGGGCGACCGTGGTCGAGGTCCTCGCGATATCGATCGCTCCCTGGCTCATCTGGGTGGCGCCTGCCGCGACCTGGGTGGTTTTCTCGACCTGCTCTCTTTCCCCCACTGACAATCCTTCCGCCGAGGCGCTCAGCTGACTGCTCGCCGATGCCACAATAGACGCTGATGACATGACCTCCCTGAGCATCACGCCCAGGTTGCGGTTCAGGGCGTCCATGGATTTCGCGAAGATCCCCATCTCGTCCTTCCTCCCGAGCGCGTGAGGGGAGACGGCGATCGAGAAGTCCCCCTTGGCCATGAGGTCTATGTGGGCCGAAGAGCGTATGATCGGTATGGTGATGCTCCTCGTGGTGGCGCGGGAGAGCCACATACCGACAAGGAGCGTGACGATGCCGAGCCCTATGAAGACGGCGCAGGCGGTGCCGGTGTTCGTTCTCCCCGAGGCAATGGAGTAAAAGGAGACCATCCCCGTGATGACGATGGCGCACATTAGCGCGAGGATGATGCCGAAGCCGATGGCGAGTCTGGAACCGATTCTTACGTCCGTGAAGAGTCTCATACGGTGGTCTCCTTCAAGAATCCGCCTTCTATCGGATCAGGACATTTCTGCCGACCTCACCCGCGATAACATAAGTGTCTTAACAGAGGCAGCTCTGCTGTCCCATGTCTCCTGACGGAAATGGACCTGCTGATGAGGTCTGAAGAGCTCGATTGCTTGCTTTCCTGTCATAAGCACCCCTATGAGTAAGGGGCTCAAGAACATTTGTGGTTGGAAAAATTGCAGGCGGACGCTCTAATGGACCCTTCATGCAAGCCGCTTCCTTAGCGTCCCGCAAAAGGTTCCGCCTTTCCGCAATCGCGAAGGCCAAAGTGGTCTTTGTGGTAATAGAAGTGTTGTGATGCTAATGTAATGCACCGACTTCAGTAAAGTCTACTCATAATTGTTGGTCGCAACAGACCAAAGAGAGGATGCATGGCTAAACAGGGGTCCCCCCATGATGAATTCAACGAGCTTCGCAAGAAGGCGGAGGAACTAATCGAAGAAAAGGGAGAAAAGGTTTCCCGCGTCTCTCTCAAGAATGACATGCAAGGCCTGAGCCACGAGCTTTCCGTTTACCACATTGAGCTTGAGATGCAGAACGACGAACTTCGAAGGTCGATGGAACAACTCGAAGAATCTCGCGCACGCTATAGCGACCTTTACGAAAACGCGCCGGTCGGTTATCTGACCTTTGATGAGAAGGGTCTTATTCTGGGCCTGAACCTGACAGCCGCGCACATTTGGGGCATTGAGCGCGCATTTCTTCTCGGGAAACCCTTCTCCTCCTTAATCGCTTCCGAGTCCCAGGACGCATTCTATTTTCATAGACGTGATGTGCTGCGATCCACCGGCACGCGGACCTGCGAGTTGTTGCTGAATAGAAGCAAGGGGAAAGAGCTCTTTCATGCACAGCTTGAAAGCATTGCCACGCAGGTTAATGGGACCACGGCCATCCGTACAATCCTCGCAGACATCACCGAGTGTAAAGAACTCGAGAAGAAGACCGAGGAAAACACTGTCAAACTGCTGACCGAAATTGCCGAGCGGAAACGGGTGGAGGAGAAGCTGCGGGAAAGCGAAAAGAAGTACAGGGAACTTGTGGAGTATGCGAACAGCATCATTTACCGGAGGGACGTCAGAGGCAACATCACTTTTTTCAACAAATTCGCCCAGCGCTTCTTCGGTTACACGGAGGAGGAGATAATCGGAAAGAATGTGGTCGGCACTATAGTGCCAGAGTACGAATCAACAGGACGGGACCTTAAGTCGCTCATCGGAGACATAGGGAGACATCCCTACAGGTATGCAAACAACTTGAACGAGAACATGCGCCGGGACGGTGAGCGCGTCTGGGTAGCATGGACCAACAAGCCGCTGCATGACGAAAACGGCCAGGTAGCCGAAGTCCTGTGCGTCGGCAACGACTTTACCGAACGGAAGCGGATGAAAGAGGCTCTGCGGGAGAGCGAAGAACGTCTCAGACTTGCCCTCGAAGCGACCAGCGATGGACTATGGGACTGGAATGTCCCGACAGGCAAGGCAGTGTTCA
>JBEKJU010000239.1:0-7582 GCA_050011095.1 Syntrophorhabdales bacterium | reverse complement strand
TTGGCAAAAGCGGGGGAGATCGCAGGTTGCCAGTTCTTCCACGGTCGGGATGAAAGGAGCGATAAGATCCCTTTTCGATCGTCCCAGTTCGGCGATGAGAGTGAGGTCGTTCATTTGCTTGATGTGGGCCTTGCAGAGGCTCCGCCAATGGCAGAGCTTGCAGGTGGCCCCGAGAGCAGGCAGCGTTACGTCGGGACGGGAGGCAATTTCACGGGCTTTGTCGAGCGTGTCCCCATAAAGCTCCCACAGGGTCTGGGGCGTCCTCACTCCTTGCGGCGCATCGAGTGTGTATGTAACCTCCTCACCATGTACATCCCAGATGAAGGGGTGTCTTTCGCGGGATAGTCCGAGCCTCTCGAGTATGTCGGTGTAAAGAGCGAGTTGGACCGCATAGTGCTTCTTCGGTTTGCCCTCATCATCTTCTGGGTCCATCTCTTCTCCCGATCCGCTCTTGATGTCTCCCGCGACATACCCCATGACATGATCCCATCTGAGTATATCCGGTTCCCCAAGGAGGTCGTCCGCACGAATGCGGCCGCCGTGGATGAGAGGCACTTTCTCTTCCATGGCCTGACGGGTTTGCCGCTCTCGTTCTGTGCCCGAGAGTCCAGAGAATTCTGCGAACGGTGTCTCAAGCTTGCTGATGACTTCTGCTTCGTAGAGCGTCCCTTTTTCCCACAGCAGTTCGACAAACTTGCTCTCAGCGTCCTTTTTGGACGGGTCTTCATGGAGGTCAAGGGAGAGCCGGTGGGGACACTGGATGAGGTTGTAGAGCATAGAGGCCGTAATGGATGCCGACATTCCGATCGTCTCTCCCTCCCTCATGTTATCTCTATTCTTATCCGAGGTGAAGCAAAAAAACGCGGGTGATCTTTTGAGCCAAGAAACTGATCGAGCGATTGCTGTTCACTTGACAGGCGGCCTAACTGGGCCACTCTCGGTCCGGAAGCGAGAAGCCATGATTGTCGGGAAGAAAGCCGCAGTAGTCCCGAAAGAGGGTGGAATCACGGAATTCAGGAAGGCATGGTTGAGGCATCCACCTGCAAAGAGTGAGTAGCAGCGGATGTCGGGAACTAAGGATTGCCGCTTCCAACCTGCACTTATGAGCAGGAGGGCGTCGAGCCCGGTAAGCTGAGATACTTATGGGCGGATGCAAGCGCAAACGCACTCTATGACGAAAGGCCTGACTTCCCGGCGAAAGGTGTTCGCCCTGCTGCAAAAGCTACATAACTCCTATTCCCTGGAGTTTTTCGAGAATACCCTTAAGGTCCGAAATTCCAAGTACGGGCGTGCCCCCCGGACCGTGCCCGTGTTTTAGCGATTTTCCTTCCTTCCGTAAATCCTTGTAGTAACTTATCTGGACCGAGTCGATTTTTCCTTTCGGTCCCTTATGCGTGATAAGGTACACATAAGGGTGATAGTTGCGAATATCCTTTCTCTTGTAATCGATTCGAATAACGCCTTTTACCCATCGTTCCCATTCTTCCCCTTCCAGGGTCGTGCTCATCAAGTACAAATATGCTTCTGCACCGCATTGGCCGCACTTAAACATGTGATTTTCGCCAACGTGATTCTTAGTCAGGTCCACGATGTTAGCCGCCCACGATACGTGGTCGCACTTCCCGCACCTAAGACTGTACCCGCTCATGGCAACCTCCTTTCAGCGTGCTGGCCTGCCCGCTTCTTCCGGGTTGAAGCGCCCAGATCTCGCAAAACGCTTGGCCGTTCCTGCCGCTCCGTGCGCCGCATCTCGTCCTGTTCGTCTCTGTGATCATGGCGGCCTTTGCTGAGGCTACGTCGCGATGAGCACAATGATTGGGTTCCGTCGATATGAAGAACGAGCGTGGCGACACGGACCGCGATACAAGGGGCTCGGGGTCGGCGGCAACACCTTCGGCATCGCAAGCGGTCCAATCGTGAAAACGGCATTCGGCTACTCGGGGTGGAGCACGAAAATAGTGCGTCTTGTCCCCGGTAACGATCAAAAACTCATCTTGCCCGTACTCGGTAACGGCATGGAGGGCCTGAAAAGCCGTTTCGTTGTCGTAGTGTCGCAATAAACAAGAAGGTTGAAGCGGCACACCCACTACCTTACTCACCTGTTTGAGCAAGCTGTCCGCGGCAGATTTCACTTCGGCGAGGTGGTGCCGAAGTCGACTTGGGTCATAAGGTATTTCGTAATCCTGGGGAGGAGCCTCTACGCGCAGCCAGCCGCCGTAACGCGAGCCAAGGAACATGACAGGGGCGACCTTGATGACGGGAGAATGCTGATAGACGCCGCGCTGGTCAATGTAACAAAGACGTATCCCTCGCATGGCGTAGTTAAGCGCATCAGAGGAAAGATAGAACGCTACTTGTCCTGGCGTGAGCGGCGGCGCTTCCGCTAAAACATTCTGGTGCTCGAGTTTCAGAAACAAGTCGGCGAAGTGCTTTTCGAGGTCGGCCGCGTTCTTCGCCACCAGGATCTTGTCAGGATCCCGTGTGCCGCCTTCCAAAAAGGCGTCGAAAGGGTCCATGAAGGCGACGAGCCAATCCCCGTTCGTAAGGAGAACGCGTTTCGGCACCCTCCCGGTGCGGGAATAAGCGGAACGGACGTGATCCCCCAGGCTCGTCAGCCAATCATTCCACTCGCCATTCAGGCGTTCCCCGCCCAAGCCGCGACTCACGACCTCCGAATAGGTCGTTGCCGGCTCAAAGGTACGGGCAAGTTCCGCACTAAGCCTTTTCGTTTCCACGATAAGCAGTGGATCGTCCGTTTGTTTTTCGAAACCCAGATAGTCGAGAAATCTGATGGTATTCCGTTCCGACGATAGAATCGGGCTTTCAGGGACGAGGTCTGGCAGACCGTCCTCCCTGCTCGTGTCCAGCCGCCAGTTCAGAGCCTCCAGGAGACCGTTTACAACATAGGTCCTCGCGTGGGCCTCGAGACTCTTGTCAGCGAAATCTTGTTCCTCTTTCCCGACATACTTCTCGCGCAGTCTCTTTAGGAGGGGTCCGAACTTTCTTTCGTAGTCTGCACGTATGCCGCGCAGGCGCAGAAGGAATTCATCTGCGTTGCGAACGCGGCTCATCTGAAAATTTCCTCGAGACCGTAAGTGAGCGTCCGAGCGCTGGGCCAGCCCGCTTGCACGAATACGTCGAGGATTTCCACCAATATTCGCGCACAGTCCTCGTCCTGTCGTAGCAAGGTTCGATACTCGGCGATATACCGTTCGACGAGTTTGACGATAAGATCCGAGGCGAGAGACTCATATTGATATCCTCCCCGTTGGCCCGCCCTCACGACGCGCCCAATGGAGACAAATACGCCTTTTGGGTCTATGGGGATGAAGAACGCCAAGGTCTCAAGAAGATGATGGGCAACACTTGGAAGGCCGACATCGACGAGCTTGTCCAAGACAGGAAAAGCCTCGCGGTAGAACCTCTCGGCTCTCTCTTGCACGCCCATATCGCCGGTTAGGCCGCTCAGTCCTCTTCCTCCCTGTGTTTCGGACAAAGTATGGATTTCACTTGCTACGTGATCTATAAGTTGAGCGAGTGAACTGGTGACCTCCCGGTCCTCGGCTTGCCAGTGGCGCAGTTCTATTTGATGCAAAGAATCCAAGGCCGAAGACAGAGCTCGATCAAGCAGGTCAAAGGCACGGCGGCGAATAGAGTCATCCTCGGGACTGGCGGAACGAATAGGACCGTGTGTAAGCGCTTCTTGAAGTTGCGCCAAGAGGTGCGATGCCTCGTTCATGAATCTAACGGGGTTACCTGCTATTTCTGTTGAGATCTTGCAGCATCCTGGGTGATCCCGCCAGACGCACAATCCGGTGAAAATCGACGTGCATAATTCCCTGACGGCCTTGGCTCCCGGACCTTCCTCCACTCGATCAAAAATCGTTCGCACGAGCTCTGCTGTTTTGTCCGGATTGAAGCCCGCGAGCTGTTGCAGAGGTCTGCTCAAAAGGCCCTGCAGGACGCCCCGGCTCGGCTCTTTACGGCACACCAGCTCAATGAGGCTCCACATCAACTCGGGGCTGGTTCGGTAGAGACTAGTGAGTCTGCCCGCTACTTGATAACGCACAGCTGGCACAGGGTCCGTGAGGAGATTCTGCATGGCCTCCAACACGTCCGGCAGCAAAAAAAAGGATTCATGTCCGGCAAGGCTGATGATTCCTCCGGCGGCATCAATTCGGGGCGCCGGACCTCCCCAGGAAGGGTAATCGTCAAATTGGGCGTCGTGGTCGGGATCGGGAGCCGGTTCTGCACTGCGGCTCGCCTCGAGCAAAACACCGTTTACGAATAACCCCAAGGGAGATTCCAGGGTCAGAAGCTCGATTCCGGCAATGCGGGCGCATGCCTCTACGAGATGTGCCCAGACATACCCGCGCTGTTTTTCGTGAACGCCATCGACCTCCGAACGAGCGAGAGCGTCGCGAAGGGCCCGCAGCGCCGGGAAGACATTTTCGGCTTCATCGAGGGTCGGCAAGGAATTGAGGTGCTTTTCTGCGAACTCCTTGACCGGCGACCCAAGCTCCCGAATCTTCCGGTTAGCTTCCGCTTCGATAGGCACTTCCTGGTCTGCGAGATCATCTTCTTCGGTGTACCGGCGGCTCGACCATCTCGACTGCACAGGCGAATCATTGGGCGGGATTGCATTTTCGGCCCGCAGGTGCTCGAGGATAAGGCGGCCTTCCTCTGTCACGAGATCGTTGCCGCTAAGGCACCCTATGAGGCGGTCCCTTAATACGTGTTCGGCCGCCTGTCGACGCTCGGCCGGAAACAATCCGGGTATGCTGAGGATTGCGCGTTCGATTCGCTCGCGCTCATCTTTTCCCGCTTTGGAGTAGATCGCGCCTATGAAGTCTCCTGCAGGTATGCTCGTATCGTAGCAAGTCAGGATTGGGATGGTCCACGCGAGGGGAAGGATGTGCATGCCCACGATCTCCGGGTAACGAGTTCCGAGACCAAGAATTCGGCGCCAAAGAACTGCGAGACGGTTTTCCGATATGAGGGTCTGAATGGTGTTGACTGCTTTTGTGACCGTTTCTGGCCGTCCTGCCAATCCTTCTGCGTACTGCTGAAACTCGTCGATCATCTTGAGCGGCGGGTCGTGGCGATAGGTTTTTCCTTCGTCCCAGATACTGCTGTAATCCTTCAGGATGCGCGCCTGCCGGCCGCGGAAGTCGAAGGGCTCTTCCCGGTCGTCAGCGCCCGTCGTGCGGTGGCGCTGAGCAACGTACGCCTCCGTGACCGCAATGAGCGCTTTAGTCGCATTTTCGGGTGAATGTTCCAGAAAGGTGGGAAAGGCCCTCGCGAGCTCGTAAAGCGCCATGCTGTAATCCTGCCCGCGGTTGGACGTTAATGGCAAGATGCTGCTCTGCCCGATCGAGGTGGTCTCTTTGGAAGTTTCCTCATGGGCGAAGACGGCTCCATAAATGTCCCCGACCAGTTTCTCGTCGAGATCGATCAACCACGAAACCTGCCGCGCCAGCCAGGGCATCTCTTCATATCCAAATTCTGAAAGGTGACCCTGCTCTATGGAGCGCCGAATGAGCCCCGCCGATGCTGCGGGGTCGCTCACAAACGTTCGGCACACTCCTTCAAGGGAGTTGATAACCAGGAACCGGTCTCTGCGCGGCTGGGACCACGCGAAATCCAGGAGTCGCCGCGAACACTTCCCGGCATCCGCTCTCTGTTCGGTCGTAAACAAGTCAGGCTGTTCGCAGATTTTTCCGAGAAGAGACCGCACCGTATAGGCTGTGGAAAGCTGGAGATTGCGACTGGTGCGTTCGAGCAGTTCGCACCAGGGGCCTGCTCCCGGCCCTAAGAGCTGACCCTTCGCATTCGATCCGGCCAGAAGAGCTCCCACCAGATGGCGGATTCCTTGTTCTCCAGCAGTGCGACCTTTCGTGGCGGCATCGTCCAGCGCAGAGAAAAGCGGTTCGAGGTCTGTGACCGTGGCGACGAGCTCTGCCGCCACGGCAGGGCCGACGAGCCTGCCGATTTCCGGAATTCCGCTGTCCTTGATCAACCGGAATGTAAAGTCCCAGAACTGGTGTCGACGAAGGTCGTTGTTCCACAAATAGTAAAAGTGAAACAACAAACTCGGCCGGGTCATTATCATGGCATTGGGATCGCTCGCGAGGCGCCGCACCAGTTTGTCTGGATTCCCGCGAAACAGAAGTGTTTCGACGGCGTAGTCAAACAGGACGTTGTGGGAAAAGGCCAAGACATGCCGATCGGGCGGAATTTCTGGCGAAGGCTGCCATTCGAGCAACACCTGCGCCCTAAGCAAATCCTGTAATTGCTGCGAGGTTTCTGGGCGAACAACCTCCTTCCGGTCGGCTAACAACCGGCGATCCTCAACCATTTTCTCGCAAACCTCGCGCAAAAGAGCTTCGCGGGCATCTGCTTTACCGTCATTGCGCAGTATTCTATGGACCCAGTATCGACCGAGAAGCTCGACCTGCGTCTTAATTGGCGTGATGTCGTCGGGATGCACACCGTCGCCCAGCAGGCCGGCCATGAGGCTCAAATTGAATGGAACACGCAGGAGCTCCCGCAGCTGCAAGGGCGCTTTCTCGATCAGTTCGAATAGTTCGCCAGATTGATGGCGAATTTGACTCAGCTCAGAATCCGAAAGACGCAAAACATTCAGGTGACGGACACGGGCGAATTCCGGATCATTAAATTCCCCGACGGGAGTCCCTTCGAAGAGTTCCTTGACCTCCGCTCCGTAACGTAGATCAAATTTCCGAATGGAGGCGATGACACGCCACCGTCCGCCTTTCGCGAGGACCTGGCGAATGAGGCCTTGAATCATCTCCTGAGCAGGATCTCCCCTGGCGGCGTCCAGGGCATCGATCACAAGAAAGGCCGGCTCCTTGTTGATAGACCAGTTATTAAGCACTTCCAACAACTCGTGATCAAGGCCTATTTCTGCTCGAAGCAGACCCAGGCTTCGTGCAGCGAGGCGATCCACCGCAAGGAAAACAACGTCCCGTCCCTCCGTATTGAGCAGTTCGACGAGATCATGCAGCGCACCGGACTTCCCCGCGCCGGGCTCGCCTACGACGAGAAGCGGCCCTTCGTCTGCGGCATGTCGGAGAGCTTCGCTGCATGGGCGGTCGATTTTCACGACAGCAGCGCCCACGCGGATTAGAGCAAGATGGGCGAGCCCCTCGTACGTTGTTGCTGAATAGTTTTGAAGTCTTTCAATGTCTTTTCGGTAACTCCGCGAGACCGCAAGTTCGAGCCCGCCGTTCACCAGTTCCTGCCGCAGCCCCGACCGGTCAGCCCCGGACCGCGCTGCGGCGAGTCCGGCAGACAAAGCCACCAGCCTCGACCATGCGGCCTCGTCTTCTTCTGGGTTTCTCAGGACTGAATGGCGAAGGAGACTTCGCGCTTCGCGTTCTCCATCTCCGCCGTCACGCATGTCTAAGGGGAGCACACGGAGTAGGCGAAGCAGGTCAAAAAGCTCGTGATCGGAGGGGGGCGTGCCGAGGATTCTCTGCCACGATCTAACAATATGCTCCAAAACGGTAGAGAGCACATGCCGCTCTGCCTTGTTTACGGCCGCCTCCTCGATCGGCTG
>JBEKJU010000238.1:0-5888 GCA_050011095.1 Syntrophorhabdales bacterium | reverse complement strand
GTTTTCGGTCCGGTAGAGCCGCTGGTCGCCGCGATGTACATGATACCCTTTTTCGTCATCGTAATTCCGCTTCGTTATTATTACTACAGAAAAGCAAGAACTGCATGATTTATAACAAGAATGCATGACTTAGATATCCCCGTTTTCACCATGTCGGTGGTAATGCTCGGGCTCAGCACTCATTCACAATGCCCTACTTGTAAATGCACTACACACCCACTGTTTCGTTGGAAAGCTCAACTAAATTTCGCACCAAAACCTCGCTGAAAAAACAATCAGCCTGCCTCCTCAATAGAAGGCAGAAAAACAATAATCCCGAGAGTATCGAAATCAAAAAAACACACGGTACTATGGGACGGCCGTAATGAGAAGGAGACGGAACGCAGCCGTAAATGAGGAAATTTGTCTCCTTCCCTATAAATAGTTAGGTCTTTAAAACATTACAAAAAATGTGGAAGGTTCTGGCTTTCCATGAATCTGGCAGCACCACCGTCGCCTTCATGACATGAAGTAGTATCTGTGATATTATGGACAATGTTCCCGACCAGCGCCTCGTTAACGTCTGTCGAGGAAACCTTCTTCTATGGTTTTTCAGGAGTCGCCATATGCTTGTTCCGCCACCCTGTGCTCGAAAGTACTCCGGCGATACACCTCTTACAGATTGAAATGTTCGTAGTAAAATAAAGGTAGGGCCGTTTTGCTGACCCTGCCTTTATTCCTCTCTCTGTGTCAGCTCAGAGGGCGAACATCACTGTATCGTAGAAACTTCCTTCAACGAATAGCTCAGCGATCGGACTCAATTTCTGCATATACTCCTTGTCCGCCATCAGCTGATTGAACAACTTTTCCTTGGCGTCCAGGTTTGCGTAATCAGCGAACCAGCGTATAGTTCCAATTTCGCCAAACGCATCAGTGTAGGCGCTCAAAGAGACACCATATTTCTTGTTGATGTATTCGGTTATCTCTTTAGCAAACGCAACCGCTTGCCACATTTTGCCAACCTTTGCACGTCCACTTCTTGTCCATTTAACCATCTTCGTGTCCTCCTTGCTTGTTATTCATGATCTTCCTCCTGCCGGGCTCAAGCCACTTCTCGTTTCCGAATACGGAAGCAATACGCCTCCTTTCCATTTCTGTTGCTTTTGGACTACATCCGTTGGTGATGTAGTTAAGATGAAATCCCAATGCCGCATTGTTTCCCTGTCCCTGGAATTTAGGCCGAGTCCCGGTTTTGCGGGACTGCTCCCGGGTTTCCACATCAGAGGGATATCGCCTTCCTCTGCTTTTCGATGACAGCTATCTCCTTAGCCAAATTATACTGAGAAACGGTCCTTATTAACCTCCCTCGTCGGTCTGGCTTGCAGAAAAAGCCTCATTTGGTTTCTTTAGAACACAGATTAACAATTGTCAAGGGGGTCGTTCTATCGGCCGTCAACGACTAGGCCATCTGCAAATAGTAACAAAGGGCGGGATGGTTGATATTAAGCATTGGTAATCATAAAAAGGTTAGGCATCTCCGCAGCATAGAACGGTTGTCTGCTATGCTGTGATTACGATCCACCAAATTCTAGTCAGAACGGGCTTTTCACCCTCAGCAGAAAGAGGAGCGACTGCTCGGACGCCAGATTCTCCTCCTTCACCGACGCTGAGAACATGAGCAGAATCTGCTATCCTGAAACGGTGTTTTTACGCGCCTTAGAACTTCTCAGCAGGTCAATATGATACGACTCCAAGTGAGGAATCTATCTGCGGGGTAAGGGTACGTCGCGAAGCAACCTCATTCCGGACACAATGGCGTTTTATTTTCCTCGCTCCTTGAGCACGAATACAATATAATGGGATGAAAAAGTTGAAGAGGTGAATATGGCCAGACGTCAAACAGATGTTACCGAGGCAAAGCTCCAGATATTACCTGATAATTGGAAAGAGAACGAGACGGGAGATATCGCCCAGATGCTCGGAGCTGACGAAGCCTCTGTCAATCGCTGGGCTGCGGGTCTGAGAAAATCCATGAAGAAGCAGGGAACGAGTGATGAGCGGATAAGTAAATGGCTGCCGGCAAAAAGAAGGGCTCGGCGAAACGTATACGATCTCGTGGTAGGATGGTTTCTGTCAGCACAACCGGCCCGAAGGACAAGAGGCAGAAGGACGAAAGGAACGGAAACGCAGGGTTAATATAAGTGCTATGCGGCACTGATAAAAAGGATTAGAGAGGCGAGTTCGTCTCGTGCCGATGCTGGAAAAGAAAACGAGAACAAAATGTCAATCCAGCTGCGGGAGTCAAGGCCGGAGACCCGATGGTGGTTTGCGGTGGTTATCTGCTCCGTTGCTCCCCTTCCTCATCCTCCATAAAGTTTTGCAGCAGGAGCATTCTCTGGATCGTGGCCCGTGGATTGAGGAATTCTTCGTTTTGGCATATACCTTCTATTCCTTCCTTCAGGACTTTCATGGCCTGGGTGGCATCATCGCCATAGCCGAAAACGGAGATACCTGCGACGTGCGCCACGAAACCGGGATGTGCAGGCTCAACTACGGCGACGAGCGGCCTTTTTAGCTGTCTGCCGAGCAGGTTGCGAATCTCGACGCGGTACGGGATAGATTCTTCGGCCTTACGCTGTCTAGCCATGAAGGGGCGCTCATTATTCTTATCGGCTGCGCCCCCTTCTGACATAAGGTCACTGATGCCCCTTGAGGTGCCTTGTTTCTGTGGCAAAGGATCAATGTCACGATTGTATCAAAGAACATGAAATGAAAAATATTGTGAATTTCTTAACATTTGATGTTCAAAACTTGAGGATATCTTGTGGAATGGGCTTCGCAACACACTGGTATCATAATTTGTTCAGCATTTTACCTAGCTTTTGAGCAGTTGACAATTGGCAGCAAAATTAAGGTGATAGCGAACCAAGCCCGTCCTGCCCTTCGGTTCCTTACGGGAAAATGATATATGGTAAAATTAGGTAATATCAGCAAGTTACCAGTGGTGTGCTCTGAGGCACCCCAAAAGGCCCACTGGGCGGGCATTTGCAGCAGAGGAAAAAGAATTCTCGGTTTCTGCCTGAATCGAGGGTGGCGGAGTACTTTCACGGATACCAGTCCTTGATCGGCATGGTCCGTGCTCGAAAAGAACCTGGGAGCTTATCACTCCCCGGTAATGCCCTCCTTGTCGTTTGCTTCACAGTGGTCCGCGCCCGTGATTTCCTGCATGGTCTGGTCAGCGCAAAAAGACGGACATCATTAACGGCCGTCTTTCGTGAGTAGCTGCTTTATCGCCAGGCCCAGTTCAACCCGGGTCATCGGTTTCGCCACGACTGCTTTCACACCCGCCTCACGGGCCGGGTCCGCGTCCACCACGTCGCCGTACCCCGTGAGCAGGACGACCGGAATATCGGGTCTTATTGAAACGAGTTCCCGCGCAAGATCGATGCCCGTCATATCCGGCATGGTCTGGTCGGTAAGCACGAGATCGTATTTGCCGGGGTCCTCCTTAAAAAGCGCAAGGGCGGCCACACTATCGCTCAAGGCCGTGGCGGAGTAGCCCAGCCGCTCAACCATTTCCTTCTCCAATTCCACAAGGTCGGCTTCATCGTCAACTACGAGGAGATGGCCCTGTCCCTTGAATACCGAGAGGGGCGGCTCATTCGCCGGTATGCCCTGCTGGGAAATGTGGGGCAGGAACACCTCGAAGGTGGACCCTTTCCCCGGCGTGCTTCTCACCGTGATCGCGCCATTGTGATTTTTCACAATGGCCTGCACCACCCAGAGGCCCAGACCTGTCCCTTCACCCCGTTCCTTCGTGGTAAAGAAAGGATCGAACACCCGCTCCAGGATATTCCTCTCCATCCCCGTCCCCGTATCGCCGACCGAGAGTCTGAGGTAGGGCCCAGGGGTCAGGCCCGGGGCCGGTGCGTCGTCTGATGTCGTGACGCAGGAGAGTTCGACGGTCATCTGGCCTCCCCTCGGCCACATGGCATGGGCTGCGTTGGTACCCAGGTTCATGATGATTTGCTGGACCTGCGTGGGATCGGCAAGGGCCAGCGACGGTTCGGTCGTGATGTCCCCCCGGATCCCTATGGTCTTTGGCAAAGAGGCGCGCAGCATTTTGATGCTCTCCTCCACGACAGGGGCCAACGCGGTCGGTCTCAGTTCCTCCTCGCCCTTCCGGCTGAACGACAGGATTTGCTTCACCAGGTCCTTGCCGCGCTGCGCGGCGCGAAGGATCCTGACGAGATGGCGTTTCGCCTTGCTGTCAGCCGGGACATCCTCGAAACCGAGGTCGGCGAATCCCAGGATCGCGGTGAGGATACTGTTGAAATCATGCGCGATGCCGGCCGAGAGCGTCCCGACGGCCTCCATCTTCTGGGTCTGGCGGAGCTGGCCCTCCAGCCTCTTCCTCTCGGTGACATCCTCGACCATGCCCTCGTAATAGAGGATTTTTCCTTCCGGGTCCTTGACGGCATGGGTGGTTATAGAGGCCCAGTAAGTAGTCCCGTCCTTCCGGTATTGCTCGGTTTTAAATGCCCTCACAAAACCGTCTTTTTTGACGATATCTCGATAACGCAGCCTGTCTTCCCTGCTCACCCAGAGCTTTTTCCCGATGCGATCCACGTCTCGTATCATCTCTTCGGGACTGTCATAGCGGCAGATGCGGGCAAGGGCCGGATTCACGCTTGTGAGCCTTCCATCGGGCGTGTTCTGGAAGATCCCCACGATGGCATTTTCGAAGATACTGCGGTATTTCTGTTCGCTCGCGTAGATACGGTCTTCGGCCTCTCTTCGCGCGAGTGCCATCCCGATACTCGCGGCAACTCCTTCGAGGAACTCGATCCTGCCCAGGTCACAGCGATCAGGGCGCCTATCGTTGAACTGCAGCAGGCCCGAGATCTCTTCTCCCGATCTGAGGGGAATGAGGGCCATGGACTCGTAGCCTTTGCCCATACAGTGACCCCTCATCGGCCATTCCGGATCCTCTTTCAAAACTGCCGGGAGTCCCGTCAAGCTGTTCGTCCAGAAGCTGCCCGCTTTCGTGAAGCAGGGCAATGAAGGGTGTGTTCGTCCTCGTATGATCCTCCCGCACAGGCATTCGAGGCGCGGACCGCCGGATTCATCCGTGATGATCCCTCCGCCCTCGTCTCTACTGCAAAGGAACCTCTCGGCTTCGAGAAACTGCTCGGGGAAACCGATGGCTTCGACGTAGGGGAAATCGCCCTCCCTTCCCAGACGAATGCCGATAGCGTCGACGGCGGTATGCTCTTTCAAGAGAAAGAGGATGCGCCGTATCACACTGAGGGTTTCACCGGGACCGTTGAGTGTCTCGAGGACCTTGTTCACCAGCTCTTGCCGTTTCTCCGCCTGCCTGCGCTCGGTGATATCCCTTAGGTACGCGAGTGAGGCAGGTCGCCCCTGGTAGGTAATCCCGGAAACGGACGCCTCGACAGAGATGAGGGTGCCGTCCCGCCGTATTGCTCTGCATTCATACCGCGAAGGCGCCTCCTCTCCTCTTTGTCTCATGCGGGCATAGCCCGTGACCCTTTCGTAGTCGTCGGGGTGCACCGCGAAGCCGACACCTTTCCCCACGACCTCGGCGACGCTATCGTAGCCCAGCATATCGACCAATCTGCGGTTAGCGTAGAGAAGCTCTTCTCCCCTGAAAAGCGCTACTCCGTCATTGGAACTCTCTATCGCCACACGGTACCGTCCTTCCGACTCCTTGAGCTCGGTCTCGGCGTGCTTGCGCTCACTGATATCCCTCCACACACTGTAAATGATCTGTCTTCCCTGTATGGGAATAACCGTGTGTGACACCTCAACCCAGAATTCCTCTCCGCTGAAGGTACGGCGCATCCACTCGAATTGATTGACCCCTTGCCTCATGGTCACATCTTTCA
>JBEKJU010000237.1:0-6926 GCA_050011095.1 Syntrophorhabdales bacterium | reverse complement strand
GCGATAGGGCAGTGGGGGACCATTCCCCCGAACATGTTCTTCGCCCCCGGCACATCGCCGCGCTCGACGAGAAGCACCCTCAGCCCCTTTTGGGCCATCCTCAGCGCGGCCGTAGTTCCGGCTGGGCCAGCGCCCACCACAATTGCATCATACGCGTTCATAGATGACCTTCATCCCGATACCGTTTCATACGATCGATCAATTTCGGAAGAACGGCTTGCAGGTCGCCCACGAAGCCGACATCGGAGACGTTGAAAATAGCCGCCCTTTGGTCCCGGTTGACGGACAGGACCGTCCCGGCCTGCTGAATCCCCGCCACGTGATGGGGAGAGCCTGATATTCCCAGGGCAAGGTAAAGCTCGGGCAGTATTGTCTTGCCTGTCTGTCCGATCATCCTCTCTTTCGGGAGATACCCGTCGTCGACCACAGGGCGGGTGGTGCCGAGGGCGCCCTCGAGCAGATGGGTAAGCTCTTCGACCAGATCGAGGAGCTTCGGATCGGCGCAGCCGGAACCCACCCCGATAACCCGCCTGGCGTCGAGGATGTCGGCGGTCCGGTAATCGGGTGGGATAATCCCGAGGGGGGTGAGGCCTGGGAGACCGGGAGGGGTCTCCACCTGGAGGACAATAACCTCGGCCGGGGTTCTCCCCGCCATTTCCTTTTTGTCGAGCGCGTCGGGCCGTATGGTCGCCACCTCATGGAAAGGCTGGGAAAAGAGGACCTCCTGCTCCAGCCAGCCCCCGAAAAGGGGGTGCACGTAGACGAGACGGCCGTCTCTCACGTCTATGCCGACACAGGCCGTCACTGCCGCATTGCCGAGGTGTGCGGCGATACGCGGTCCAAGCTCCCTGCCCCTGTCGGAATCGGCGAGGAGAAGAAGCCTGAAAGGCAGCCGTGCGAGCGCATCTTTTGCCGCATGCGCGTAAACGTCGCCTCGGTAATCGGAAAGCCCGCTCCCCTCCACCTGATAGATTGGGGAGGCGCCGAATTCCCCGATCATTGGAAGCTCCTCCGGTGGACCTCCCAGAACCATCGCGGACAGGCCTCCCCCGAGAAGGTCGGCTATCCTCCTGCCCTCGGTAAGGAGTCCCCGGTTGATATCCCCTCTCGTCTCCCCCGACGTCTCAAGAAAAACGATGACGTCCCTTTCCTCCCTGCTCATACCTTTCTTCCCACCGTATAGCCCTCGTAGATGGCCATATCGGCCTTTCTCGGCGCGACGCAGTCCCCGGCACGGTAAAGCTCTTTCACCCGGCCCTTGAGGCTATGGTAGAGCGCGTCGTCCGCGTCGTTGCCCATGGCGGCGACAACCGTGTCGAACCCGGAGAAAACCTCCATTTCGTTGGTGTAGACATTCAGGCCGTGCACCTCGGTACCCCGTATCTCAATCACGGCGCAATCAGAGGTAAAGGTGGCCCCCTTCTGCAGGAGCCTCTGGCGCGCCAGAAACAGGTCCTGGCTGGGGCCCAGCTCAGCGCCCACAAAGAGGGACGGGGTGACCACGTGTATTGTCTTGCCCAGCTCCGCCAGGTACTCTGCCGTGCTTGTGGCCTGGTGATGGCCGTCGTAATCGATGAGGAGTATCCGTTCTCCCAGGTCGGCCTCGCCCTTGAGCACCTGCCACACAGTGAAGACCCTCGGGCCATCGCCGCCGGGTACGGGGCACTGCTTCGGCCTCGACCCTGTCGCGATAATCACCGCGTCCGGGTCCTGCCCAAGCACGAAATCTGCATTTACCGCCTCCCCCGTCACGATAGGCACCCCGAGCTTCTGCAGCTGATTTCTCTCGTTCCTGATAATGACCCCGAATTCCTCACGGCCCGCACCCCTCATGGCAATGGCAACCTGCCCCCCGAGGGTGTTCTCCTTTTCGTAAAGGGTGACCTTGTGGCCCCGCATGGCCGCGATCTTCGCCGCCCACATCCCGGCGGGGCCCCCGCCTATTACCATGACACGCTTTTGCCACATGGTTTTGGGAAGGTGCAGTTCGTCTTCCGCCCCTTCGTTCCCGACAAAGGGGTTCTGCACGCACCCGATGGGCCTGTTCAGTCCCACCCGGCCGTAGCAGCCCTGATTGTCCGCGATACAATAGCGAAGTTCATCCAACCTTCCTTCCCTGGCCTTGTTCGCCATGTTCGGGTCGCAGAGCTGGGACCGCACCATGCCGATCATATCGGCCCGGCCATCGGCCAGCACCTTTTCGGCAAGGACAGGGTCATTGATGCGTCCCGTCGCGAACACGGGGACCCGGACGACCTCCTTGATGCCCGCGGCCAGGGGAACAGCATAGCCCAGGGGCATATGCATGGTGCCGCCCACGAGGTACAGGTTGTAAAAGGTGGAAAGGGAAAGGTCCATGAAATCTATGGTGCCCGATGCCTCCAGGGTCCGCGCGATCTCCTTTGCATCGTTGAGGGTAATCCCGCCCCAGGGGAGCATCTCGTCCGCGCAGAGCCTTACACCCAGAGTAAACTCGGGGCCTACCGCCTTCCTTACCGCATGAAGAAGCTCAAGGGGGAAGCGCATGCGGTTCTCGAAGCTGCCCCCGTAGTCGTCCCCGCGGAAGTTGGTCAGGGGGGACATGAATTGTCGCGCCAGGGAACTGTGACCGAACTGAAGCTCGACCCCGTCGAACCCCCCCTCCACGGCATGGAGCGCCGACCGGCAGAAGTAGTCGATTACCTCTTTTATATCCTCGATCTCCATCTGCTTGGGGACTTCCCTGAAAAGGACATCGGGGACCGGGGAAGGGGCCCATACGGGGAGCCTTGACAGGGCGCCGCTGCATTGCTGTCCATTATGGTTAAGCTGGGCAAAAATCTTCGTCTCATATTCGTGGACTGCCCGCGTTATCTTCCTGTAGCCGGGAATTACCTCCGGCCTGAACGCCTCGACAAGTTTCTCGTAGGCCCGGTCGGTCGGGTGTACCGATTGTTCCTCGGTAATGATGAGTCCGGTGCCTCCCCTGGCCCTCGCCGCAAGATAGTGGACATGGCGGTCCGAGGGAAGGGAGTCTTCGGCAAAATTCGTCAGGTGCGCGGAAAAGGATATGCGGTTCGGCACCACGATCCTGCCGATCCTGAGAGAAGCGAAAAGATACTTAAATTGTTCCGCCATAGCTCGTTACCCCATTGGTGGATTTTTCCGCAAAATCGCCCTGAAAGGACGCCATGCACTCCGGGTCGGGATCGTGCAGCGACCTTGTCAGAAAGTAGGCAACAGCCGGACAGCCGCCGTGGCACAGACCGAACCGGGAGCAGATTTCACAGGATTCCCTGCGGATATACCGCAGCATATGGAACACGGGTGCGCTGCGCCAGATGGATTCCAGCGGCTCCCTCGTGACATTGCCCGCCCTGAAAAATTCATCGTGAAGAAATGCGCAGGGATAGACGTCGCCATCGGGTGAGAGACTGCACGTCATTCTCGCCGCCCCGCACATGTTGAGGCCCAGTCCGCGTCGCTCCCCTGCGGTGATGGAAAAGAAGGAATCCCCCGTCACTATGTCCTTGTGCGCGCATAGGAACCTCGACAGCGCCTCAAGTTGTGACCTGTCCAGGCGAAAGCCGTCCCATTCCTTCTTCCCGTTCCCGGAGGGCCGGAACCGGGAAAGTCTCGTCTTCACCCCGTAGCGTCTCCCAAGCTCGTAGATCTCTCCTATCTCCTCGAAGTTCCGCGCGGTGACCACCGTATTCGTGCTCAAATGGGGAAAGCGATGCGCCAGGAGCAACTCGATGCCTCGGGTGATCCCGGCAAATGTGCCCCTGCCCCTGATCGGGTCGTTGGTGTCCGGACGGGCGCCGTCGAGGCTCACCTGGAGGTAGAGAAGGTCCATTTCCGTCAGGCTCCTCGCAAGGGCCTCGTCCAACATCGTGCCGTTCGTGCTGACACACGTGGTGATCCCTTTCTCATGCGCGTAGCGGAGGATATCGAGAAAGTCCTCCCGCATGAAGGGCTCGCCGCCCCCGAAGTTGATCTGGAAGACATCCATCCTATCGAGCTCGTCGATCAGCGCGCGACACGCCGCAAGGTCGAGCTCCCTTCCGCAGCGGTCCATCACGTCCGCGGAGAGGCAGTGACAGCAGCGCAGATTGCAGCTTCTGGTGATCTCCCACGTCACATTTACCGGCGCCTTCAACAGTTGTCTATATGTCGGCTCGTGTTTCAAGGATCAGTCCTTTTTTCAAAAGTAACGCAAGGGCACGTCTCAGCGCCCCTTCCCGGGGATTCGCACAGGTCACCCTCAGCCGTGAAAAGCCGCCCGCTTTCTCCACGTCGAGAAGGTCCCCGGATCTCACGAACGTCAGCATCGCATCGCTGCTGTTGTAGAAGAGAAGGCCGAATGCCTCCCGTCTCGCCCTGACACCCCCCGGCAGGATGAAATCGCTTCCTGTAGCCACATCGTCCCCCTTTTGCGCCTCATTGTCCGCCGGCTAATAAACCCCGCAGATGCCGTCGACCGTCAGGTCTTCCACCTCGATTTCTTCCAGTATGTCAGCCACCTTCTCCGCGGTCTCCTTCTCGCCTTTTTTCACTTTCAATTCGTTCGACTCTTCGTTTCTCATCGCTAAAAATCTCCTTTATGCGCAAAAAATGGAATTGTGATGAAGACAGAAAGGGCCGGGCTTGCCGGCCCTTTCTGTCTTATCCGACTACATTAATCCCATTCTATTGCCCAACGGCCCCGTATCTGTCTTTTCAGCATCTTCTCCGCCACATCGTTAATGTCTTCGAGCTTGAATTTATTAGTGACCAGCTTGTCGAGCTTCAGGTCCTGGGTCATGGACAAACGCGTCAGCCTGGGTATGTCGACATTAGTCGAGATCATGCCGTAAAGGTTCCCCAATATGGACTTGTTGCCGAAGGGCAGCACCTGGAGGGGTATATTCGTCGTCTGATCGGCCGGTGTAATACCGGGAATACAAACCTTCCCTCCCGCTCCAATGGACCAGTAGGCCTGGAGGATGGCGCCCGGATCTCCTATGGCCTCGAATGCAATGTCGGCGCCGGCTCCGCCCGTAATTTCCATGACCTTAGGGACGGGGTCTTCCTTTGCATTACAGATAAAATGAGTCGCCCCGAATTCCTTTGCGAGGTCCTCTTTGCTCGCCTCGAGATCAATCGCGATAACGGGGTTCGCCTGACGCATGACGCAGGCGCGAAGGATGTTCAAGCCGACACCGCCGAGTCCCCAAATCGCGACAGAGTCGCCCGGCTGAACCTTGGCGGAGTTGGTGACGGTTCCCCATCCGGTGGGGATGCAACACCCCATGAGGCAGCCGTATTCCAGCGGAAACTCCTTAGGCAGAGGGATCAGCCCGCCCTCGGGGACAACGCTGTAGTTGGAGAAGCCCGACACAAAATTGCCGTGGCGGACCATCTTTCCATCCTTGTCCTTGATCCTTGATGTCCCGTCAAGCATCATCCCCTCTATGAAGTACTTGAATGTGCCGCTGCAGATATTGCCCATGCCTCTCCGGCACTGGGGACATTCCCCGCACGGTACCATCCATGTGCCAACTACATGATCGCCCTTTTTTATCTTTGTGCATCCGGGTCCTACTTCCTGGACAATCCCTGCGCATTCATGTCCCGCCACAAAAGGCGTCATCATGTTTATCTCGCCGAGAAGGTTATGAAGGTCGGAGTGACAATAGCCGGTATAGGCATACTTGACGAGTGCCTCTTTCTCTTCTGGGCTTCACGAAGAAGCTCAGAATAAGTCCCGCAATACATGCCAGAGAAATCATCGTGATCGCCAGGTGGAAACTGCCCGTTGCGGCGATACTCTTTCCTCCCAGATAGAGCCCAAGGGCCCCTCCAAAGGTGGCAAAGCCGAACCACCATCCGACCATGCTTCCCACGATGTTGGGCGGATAGTTCATGGCTATAAAGGCACTCACGGAGGGGTTCTGGAAGGGGACACCCCAACCGGCGATGAGCAGGCATATAACAAGAAGTCCCATGCTCGAATAGACACCGGGAGAAAGAATCAAATAGGTGAAAACCCCGGTCAGCACGAAGCCGATGATGATCGCCGGCTTCGCCTTTCCTTTCGTCACCTTGTCAAAGAATACGCCTCCAAGGATCATGGCGAAAATACCGATTACCGTGACGGCAAGGGAGAGGGCGCCTGCCTTGCCCGGCCCCATGCCGATCCCCATAGGAGCCGGGGCGGCCAGGTAAGGCGGCACGAGATTGTAAAGACAGTACAGGCCCCAGGCATTACAGACCATCATAAAGGAGCCGATCCAGGTGACGGGCAGCTTAAGGGCCTGGCCGAAGGTCAGTTTGCCGGCTGCCGACTGCATGACCTGCGTGACTGCTTCCACGACCTTCGCTGACGGCGGCCTTCTCGTGACGATGAGGGAAAAGATAATAGCTACCCACCCGAGTAGCGATAGTATCGCAACGGTCGTCTGCCAGCTTCCCGTGGCGCCGTACACAGCGGGCGAGGTCACCACACCGATGGCCGATCCCACGGCCAGGGACCCGATCATCAGTCCCCCCGCGATACCCTGTTGTTTAGGAGGGAACCATAGGGCCATTACCGGTCCGATGGTCGCAAAGACGAACCCCACCGATGCGCCCTGGATGAGTCGGGACACGAACACCGGTCCGTAACTATGCCCGATCCACGGCATAAACGTGGCCGGTACCGTGGCGCACAAGAGACCGAGCACCTGGGCGAACGTTATGCCATATTTGTCACTGACGGTACCCCCCCAGATGAGGACACAGGCGGTGGCCAGCACGAACCCCATCATGAGGTTGGTCGCTGCGCCCATGTCGAGTTGCATGCCCTTGGCAATCTCGCCCAATATGGGGGCATAGGCGATCATGTCAATGTAGCAGGACATGACCGCGATACACGTTGCCAACAACATGAGCCATCGATACCCTGAATACATTTCCTTTTCTTCCAT
>JBEKJU010000236.1:0-5977 GCA_050011095.1 Syntrophorhabdales bacterium | reverse complement strand
GCTCGTGTCTGGGATCGGCATTCGCAGGCACTCCATCAAGACGCCTTTCTCTTCAGCCAGGTAATGTATACTTTCTTCGTAGGGCTCGAAGCTGTCGCCGTACCAATCCGCCTCATATTCCTCCATAAGGTTGATGATATGGCGAATACCGAAATCTAGGAGGCCGCGTAGTTTTCTCTTGGCTTCATCCGGGCGCTTAGCTCCGGGATAGAATCCGGCAAGGAATTTTCCCGGAAGCACCCAATATGATCTATCGAAAGGGACTTTCATCGCCTGTTTCTGCTCCGTAACACGCCGGACGGCATTCGACGAGCGCATCGCTTATACGCCCTCGGACTTTTTGATAATCTCGTTGACGAAATCGTCCAAGAGAGCCTGAATCTTCTCGCGCTGCGCCAGCCCGTTTATCCATTCTTCGGGAATGGAGGAAAACCCATAGTAGATTCCCGCCAAGCCTCCGGTCACGCACCCCGTAGTATCGGTGTCTTCGCCGAGATTGACGGCCTTGAGGACCGCCTCCCTGAAAGATGACGAGTTGAGCAGGCACCAGATGGCGGCCTCCAGGGTATGGACGACGTAGCCGTCCGACCCTATGGCTGATTCTCTCAACGAATGGACTTTGGAGGAAAACAGCCGCTTGAAGTGGGAACGCTCTGTAGAAAAGGGACGTTCCCAGTAAACGGTCGAGGCAGTTTGGGCGGCATGGGCATAGGCGTCAAGGGGGGTGAGGCCCTTGAGAAGCGCCGCAACCATGAGGCAATAGAAGCCGCAGGCCATTTGTGATCGAGGGTGGCGGTGAGTCAGGCTCGACGCGCGGTGAGCGTTGTCGATAAGGTTCTTAGGTGGGAGTGTGGCAAAGTGGAGGCCGACCGGCAGGATGCGCATGAGAGAGCCATTCCCGTTGCTGCCCTCGTCGACGTCTCCGGCCTGTTCCGGCTCGAAACAGGTGCTGAGGCGACGGATAGCGCTACGCGTCGTCCCCCCGACGTCAAATACCTTTCCCCATGGCGTCCAATGGCCTTCCTGATACCACCTGATAAAAAGTTGGCCCATGTGGTACGGAATAAAACCGTCGAGAAGGCTTTCGACGGTGCAGAGTATCAGAGAGCTATCATCAGACCATGTGCCGGGCGGCTGATGGTGCGTTCCATACCCGCGCATGTCCGTGACCGGGTCTCTCTTTCTCTCCTTTCGGTCCGAAAACTCCACGGGGACCCCGAGGGCGTCGCCCACAACCGATCCCCACAAACCCCCCACGATTCTTTCGCTGGATGACAGTTCCATTTGGCCTCCAATGACTCTTTTTCCCCCTCGTTCACTATACACTATAGAAGCAGAGAATTTTAGAAATTTTTCTCCCCAACTCATCGCCCTGATGATCCTGCCCGCCACCACCTTTCACCTACTCGGGACCGGGGAGGGGGTTTTATCCGTCCGCCCCCGTTGCCTGCTCAAAAACACCTCCTATATCGTTATTTTCGGGAAGAGAGACGGATTCTTCGATGGTCCTTGTAGCGGACTTTGCGAAGGCGTAAAGAGGGCACAGGACCGCTCCGCAATAGGCGATCTTCCCGTTCGCACACCACTGAAGGCAGTACTCCCTGATCGCCTTCGCCCTACCCTTGGCGTTCTGCTTCCCCCTGCCGGTCCTGAAGGGGTGCAAGGGGCAGTCGTCGAAGTCACACGCGTTGACGGACTGTGAGCACCAGCCCACACAATTGAGACATCTTTCATGAATGGCTTTGCGGCGATTCAGGTCAACAGTTTTGGAGCCACCGTCCTTCGACATGATTCTGATGATCATAACGCGTTACCCCCTGTAATGGCATTTGACTTTCTCTCGTGAACTGGAGAATGATCGACTTGGCTCTTGAATTTACAGGGGATTATTATCTTAAGTTGTTTAGAAAGAGGACGCCGTTGTGGGCGAGGCTTATCTCCCCCGGACGGGGGAACGAGCCTCCCCCGATGAGGCCCGCGTCGGAGATTGTATGGTGGGGGGCGCGGAACGGCTTTTCGGACACGAGATGTCTCTCGGCGCTGAGAAGTCCGGCTATGCTGTGAATCTTCGTCGTCTCTATGGACTCATCGTACGCCAGGGGGGGGAGTATGGTGGGTATCCGCCGGGCGAGCATGGTCTTTCCGGAGCCGGGAGGACCGACCATGAGGACGTTGTGACCGCCTGCCGCGGCGATCTCTATCGCCCGCCTCGCCTGGGCCTGTCCCTTGATATCCGAGAAATTGAGGCTTTCCCCCACGTCCGGCCGCCTCTCGACGATGTCCGTGCCGGTAAAACGTTCGAGCCCCGAATCACCCCGAAGATAGTGGATGATGTCGAGCAGGTGGGGGGCGCCGTAGACCTCTATATTCTTGACGACCGCGGCCTCGCGCCCGTTTTCCAGAGGGACGAGCATGCGGGGGAAGCCTTCCTTTGCGGCGAGGAGCGCCATCGGGAGGACGCCTTTCGTCCCCTTGATCCTCCCGTCGAGGGAAAGCTCACCGGTAACGAGATGGCTCTCCACGGCATCCTGCCTGAGGACGCCCATCGAAACGAGGAGCCCCAGGGCCACGGGCAGGTCGAACGAGGAGCCTTCCTTCCTCACGTCGGCGGGTGCGAGGTTTATGGTGATCTTGTCGTTCGGGAACTCGAAGCCCGCGTTTCTTATGGCCGCCCGCACCCTCTCGCGGCTCTCCCTTATTGACAGCTCGGGAAGGCCGACGATCGTGAACGACGGCAGGCCGTGGGATATGTCCACCTCCACCTCGACCTTGATGCCGTCTATGCCGTAAAGACTCGACGTGAATACCTTCGATACCATGGGCCTCCCCTTCGTACCGGTCCTGCATTCACCCCATCACCCATGTCCGGGACAGGGGTGATGTCCCTTCGTTCCATTCAAGCCCCCTGCTCCTCGATCATCTTCGCTATCCGCCTCGTCTCCTGGTCCCTTCCCATATCACAGACAAGCACGCCCTCCGGGGACGCCACAATGATGATACCCGACACGCCGACGGCACCGACCCGCACGTCCTCGGCATAGATCACGCAGTCCTTAGTGTCCACACAGACGGGGGCGCCCCTGAGGTAATTTCCCCGTTCATCGAGCGTCATCACCCGCCGCAAGGAGCCCCACGTGCCCACATCGTCCCACGCGAAATCGGCCTTGACCATGAGCACGTTATCCGCCTTCTCCATCAGGCCGTAGTCGATCGAGATCTTTTGAAGGCCCTTGAAGCGCTCGGCCACGCCTTTCGTATCGCCCGGCGCCATGGCCCGCTCTACGGCCTTCAGCCCTTCATACAGCTCCGGCATGTGCCGTTCGATACCCTCAAGCACAACGCGGGTCCGCCATATGAACATGCCGCTGTTCCAGTAATACCTCCCATCCGCCAGGTAGTGGGCGGCCTTTGCCTCGTCGGGCTTCTCGACAAACCGGCTCACGCGGAAGCATGACGCCCCGCCCGCGACGGGTGATTTGTCCGCTGCATGGACATAGCCGTATCCTGTCTCCGGCCTGGTCGGCGCAATCCCGATGGTGACAAGGTAATCGCCCTGTATCGCGCATTCAGCCGCTTGCCTGATCGTCGCGACAAAGGCATCCTTATCGGGGATGTACTGGTCGGCGGGAAGGGCGACCATCACGGAGGCGGGGTCCCTGCGATGGAGGATGCCGGCGGTGAAACCTATGCAGGGCGCGGTGTCCCTCCCCTCGGGCTCGATAATGAACTGGTCCTCACAGAGTTCGGGGAGCTGGCGGCGCGCCGCGTCGAGGTGATCTTCGCCGAGCACCACGAATATCCGTTCCCGCGGCACGAGGCCGGAAAGGCGGTCGACCGTCATCTGGATCATAGTCCTCTCGCCGATAAGCCTGACGAAGGGCTTCGGGGTCCGGGCGGTGCTCAGGGGCCAGAAACGCTCCCCCCTGCCCCCGGCCATGATAACGCAGTATAGGTGTTCCATGAACGGCCCCCTCCCTGTAATGCTTCCGCTATTGACGTCGCAGATTGCCGGTGTTCGATCCCTGTGGTCTCAAGTGCCGACCAATAGGCCCAACCGAATAGATCGAGGATAGGTTTCCCGCGCGTCCGCGCCGGGAGGGCGATCTCGACGAGACCGCCTCATGCACGGGCCAACCCGAGTTCGTCCACAATGGCGGGCAGTATCTCCGATGCGCTCCCTTCAAGAAAGTGATGGGTGATAGCCGAGGTGAATGGTGTGGGCGAGACATTGATCTCCACGACCGTCGCGCCGTGAGCGCTTGCCTCGAAGGGTATCTCGGCGGCGGGGTAGACCACGCCCGATGTCCCTATGATGATCAGGACCTTGCATGCGAGCGCCTCCTGGCTCGCCCTCAGACTCGCCGTCGCCGGTATCTGCTCGCCGAAAAAGACCACGTCCGGCTTCAGGGCCTCCTGACACCGCTCGCACACTGGGTAGGGCATCGCCTTTATGGAGTCCTCGGTAAAGGCGCTTATTCTCGAACAGCTCAGGCAGACGAGGCGCCGGTGGTTCCCGTGATACTCGATGACATTCGTGTTTCCCGCTATCTGGTGCAGTCCGTCGACGTTCTGCGTGATGACCGCGTTGAGGAGACCCCCCTTCTCAAGGGCGCCCAGGGCCTTGTGCGCAGGCGACGGCTCGGCCCGAAGGATGACGTCGCCCATCTCTCTCAGCATGGACCAGACCTTGTCGGGGGATCTCATGAATGAGCCTATCTGGGCGTATTCCATGGGGTCGTATTTCTCCCAGAGACCCTGGCCGCCGCGAAAGGCGGGGATGCCGCTCTCCACTGAAATGCCCGCTCCCGTGAAGGCGACGACATTTCCCTTCTCCCTGATGATCCTCGCGACCTCCTTGTAACTCGTTTCCACTCTATTTCTCCTTCTGTTGTAGCCCCCTTACCGGGGAGTGTCGTCTGTGGGTCCGCGGTCCGCGCCGCGGCCGGCATTGCCCTTCGATCCCCTGACCACATCCCGGAAGGCCGGCAGCTTCCCGAAGCCGTCCGCCTTTCTGACCCCCCTTTTGATCGCCTCGGCGACAACAAATTCGCCCAGCACCCCGATGCGGTTCACATCCCCCGGCATCCGCCCGAGGGAGACGCCGAACACGAGGTCCCCGTCAAAGGTCGTATGGACAGGGCTTATGGTCTTTATGAGGCCGCCATGCGCCATCTGGGCGACCTTTGTTATCTCCTTCTTGGTAAATTGGGCATTCGTGGCTATCACGGCAAGGGTTGTGTTGTCTATGCCGAATTGCTTCCGAATGTGTCCCTGCCTCAGACAATCGATGGTGTTCGCGAAGGTGAGCCGGTCCTTCGCCGTGCGCAGCCCGGAGATGATCTTTCCCGTGACGTTGTCGAAGACGTCCCCGAAGGCATTGACGACCGCCAGGGCGGCCACGACCGTGCCGTCGGGCAGCGCGACGCTCGCCGTCCCTACCCCACCCTTCATTGCCCGTGGGAGGGCAAAGAGCTTGCCCACCGTCGCCCCGACACCGGCGCCGACGCTCCCCTCCTCGACCGATTGGCCCGCCTTCAGGCACGCCTCGTATCCCATCCCTGATGTCGGCCTCGCCCTGGGGTCGCCGAAACCGAGGTCGAATATCACCGCGCTCGGGACGATGGGTATCTTGGCTACACCCACGTCAAAGCCGATGTTTCTCTCTTCCAGATACCTCATGACCCCGGTCGCCGCGTCGAGGCCGAAGCCGCTTCCTCCCGCAAGGAGGATGGCGTGCACCTCCTCGACCACGTGGGAGATACCGAGGGCGTCTATCTGTCTCGTTCCCGAGGCGCTGCCCCTGATATCGATCCCGCACGTGGCGCCCTTGTCAAGGAGGATGACCGTGCACCCCGTGCACCCGTCGTAATCCGAGCTATGGCCGACCTGGATTCCTTCTATGTCCGTGATGGCGTTGAACATCGATAGTTACAGGGTAACAAAAGCCCAAATCCTTGTCAATTGTCGGAGCCGCCTT
>JBEKJU010000235.1:0-5998 GCA_050011095.1 Syntrophorhabdales bacterium | reverse complement strand
GATGAGTATGATGACAAGCTCGGGAAGGCCAATGCCGAACATACCATATAAGGGTATCACAGATGGGGGGCCATGAAAAGTTTTTACGTGAGGGGGACAGGACACGAGCCCTGTTTCGCCGCCTCCCTTGACATGCGTCGCGCCGGGAAATAAACTTCATGTATGGGTCAGGATAAAGCGATCGAGGAGCTTCTCCGGACGAGCCGGGTCATCGCCATGGTCGGCCTTTCCGCCGACGAGGGAAAACCGAGCAACGCCGTCGCCCGGTACCTGTTGGGGAAGGGCTACAGGGTCATTCCGGTCAACCCGGGGCAGGAGACGATCCTCGGTGAGAAATCGTACGGGTCCCTGGCGGATATCGAAGAAAAGATCGATATAGTAGACATATTCATGAAGGCGGAGAGGGTTCTTCCCGTTGTCCGGGAAGCAATAAGACTGCATCCATCGGCCATATGGCTGCAGCTCGGCATCGTAAACGAAGAGGCAAAGGCCCTTGCCGATGCGAGCAACATCATGTTCGTCATGGACCGATGCGTGAAACAGGAGCATGCGCGCCTGGTTTCGGACGCATCGTAAGCTCCCCTGCCCATTTTCAGAACTCCCCGCGCCTCCGCCCGTCGAAGGAAACCCGTTTCGGTTGCGCGTGTCGCGTCACTGAGTTATGTTTAAGAAAAAAGGAGTGGAGGTCCATCATGGCGGAGGTGAAGAAGAAAGAGGAGCGGATGCCCCCAAGACCCTGGGAAGCGATAAACCCTTTCGATACCGTGCGCGAGGTGATGAACCGGATGGTCGATAGTCTCTTCGAGCCCTTGGGCCGGCTTGCGCCTCCCCAGTTACGGGCGCCCCTTTCGAGTTTCACGCCAAGCGTCGACGTCATCGAAGAGGACGCCGACGTGCGGATAGAGGTGGAGGCGCCGGGAATGGGCCCCGAGGACCTTTCGGTCACGGTGGGTCAGGATTCCGTGATCATACGGGGCGAGAAGAAACAGGAGGAGGTAGAGGGGAAGGGCGTCCACCGCAGGGAGCGGTCCTATGGGGCGTTCCACCGGGTGATCCCTCTGCCCGTGGACGTGGACAGGGAGAAGGTCGGGGCGACCTTCAAGAATGGGGTCCTCACTATTTTGCTGCCCAAATCCCAGGAGGCGGCGCGGAAGGTGGAGATCAAGGCAGGATAGAGGGTATCGGCGGGAATGCGCATCGCGAGCCTTCATCGGCTGCGCTTCATCCTCACCACAATCGTTCTTTTTGGCGGCGCGTTCCTCGTCGGGAGACTGAGGCTGCTCCACCTCGTTCCGTGGCGGCTGCGCATCCGCGCGTTCTTACACCCGCGAGAGGCGCAAAAAAGGCTCTTCAGCATGGAAGGGGGGGCCGCAAGGATCTCTCCCGCGGTCGTCCGCGAGCTTCTTGAGAGGCTGGGACCCACCTTTGTGAAGCTCGGGCAGATACTGAGCCTGCGAGCCGATTTTGTGGGGGAAGACCTTTCCCGCGAGCTCTCCAGGCTGCAGAGCGACGTGGCGCCTTTCTCTTTCGACCACGTCGAAAGGATCATCGAAGAGGACCTGGGCAGGCCGTCCGATCAGGTCTTTCATGCCTTCGACCGGCAGCCGGTGGCCGCCGCCTCCCTCGCCCAGGTCCATCGCGCCTTTCTCCACGATGGAACCGAAGTCGCGGTAAAGGTGCAACGACCCGATATTCGTAAGACCATCGAGCAGGATATTCAGCTCCTCCTTTATCTCGGCCGGATCGCCGAGCGATTCGTCCCGTCCGTCCGCCCCTATAATCCTGTTCAGGTCGTCAGGGAATTTGCGGACTGGACAGGGCGGGAACTAGATTTTAGCGTCGAGGGCCATAGCGCCGAGCGCTTCCGGTTCGCCTTCAGGGATAACCCCCATATCAAGATCCCCGTGATCTACTGGGACTACACGAGCAGGCGCATCCTTACCATGGAATATATCCACGGGGTGAGGGCGGACGATATAGCCGCCATCGAGCGCGAGGGCCTCGATCGAAGGGAGCTTGCCCTATGCGGTGTCGATGCCCAGTTGCAGCAGATACTGATCGACGGCTTTTTCCACGCCGACCCCCATCCGGGCAACTCGTTCGCCATGGGGGGAAACCGGCTCTGCTTTTACGATTTCGGGATGGTCGGCTACCTGAAGGAGAAACAGCGGCGTGAGCTTGTGAGCTGCCTGGTGGCCTTTGCCAACAGGGACATAGAAAGGTTCCTCGCCCATTTTCTCCATCTCGCCAGGGTGACCGGGGCGAGTGAGGTGGCCGCCTTCGAGAAGGATGCCTCCCAGATCCTGAGCGAGGTCTTCTTTTCTCCTACCAATCCGAGCATAGCATGGATATTCTTCAGGCTCATCAATAGGGGGGCCGCGCGGCTGATCGGCTTTCCGGCGGATCTGGCCCTCTTCTCAAAGGCCCTGATAACGACGGAGGCGATGGGCCGCGCCCTCTACCCCGACTTTGACTTCAACGAGCACCTGACGCCCTTTGTGAAGAAGGCCTTCGAGACATATATCGATCCCGCCCTCGTGCGGCGCTCCCTGGCGAACGATTTCATTGATTACGCCGCCTTCCTGAAGGAACTGCCGGAGCGCCTGCAAGCGGTAATGATGGGATTTGAGAGAAGGGAGGGCATAGGGGTGAGGCTCGACGAGCGGGACCTGACCCTTTTGGGCAGGGAGATGGGACGCCACGCTGACAGAAGGACCGCGGAGGTCTCTCTTCTGGTGCTCGCCTTCCTCGTGGCGGTCATGCTCGTCACAGGCGCCCGCGAGGGTCCTGCCGTCTCTTTGATCCTGGATGGGGGTATAGGCCTTTTCCTCGCGCTTTTCCTCCTTTTCCTCGCGAGGGCGCGAGGGGGAAAATGAGAGGGGTGAAAAAAAGGGGGGGCGGGCACCCGCGTCAGCGGAATGGGTGCCGGCCCGGGGCCGGCGGCCTCCGGGGCCCGGTATCCCCTTACCGGACAACGCGAGGCCTGACGATTATATTTGATCTTTAATATGCCAAGCGATATCATGTCATAATGGAAGAGGTTTATCTCAAGGGGCACGATGGGCGAAAAACGGCGGGGAGACGTCTCCCCATCGGCCACTATGTCGGGAAATTATGTACGAAGATTATTTCGGCCTGAAAAAGAAGCCTTTCTCGATCGTCCCTGATCCGGCCTATTTTTATCTGAGCGACGGCCATCGGGAGGCCCTCGCCCACCTCTTGTACGGCACGACGAGCGACGGCGGTTTCGTGCTTCTCACGGGTGAGGTCGGGACAGGGAAGACCACGGTCTGCCGCCGCCTCCTCGAACTGACCCCCGAAGAGACGGAGGTGGCCTTTATCCTCAATCCGAAGGTGACCTCCGAGGAGCTTCTCGCGACGATCTGCGACGAGTTCGGCGTCAGCTACCCGGAAGGCACGACGAGCATCAAGGTGCTCGTCGCCCGGATCAACGACTATCTCCTCAACGTTCACGACAGGGGCCGGAGGGCCGTCCTCATCGTCGAGGAGGCCCAGAACCTCAAGGCCGAGGTCCTGGAGCAGATAAGGCTTCTGACCAACCTCGAAACGAACCAGCGGAAGCTCCTCCAGATGATCATGATCGGTCAGCCGGAGCTGAGGGAGATGCTGGCGAAACCGCAACTCCGCCAACTCTCGCAGCGCATTACGGCACGGTACCACCTCGACGCCCTGTCGAAGGAGGAGATACCCGGATACATCAACTATCGTCTTTCGGTGGCCGGGGCGGTTCGAGGTCCGCTATTTCCGCCGGCCACCGTCAAGAGGGTGTACGGCCTCACGAAGGGGATTCCGAGGCTGATCAACGTGATTTGCGACAGGGCCCTGCTCGGGGCGTTCGTCCAGGAAAAGGAGCGCGTCGATATCAAGATATTAAAGAAGGCGGCCAGGGAGGTCCTGGCCGAGGAAAACCATGGGGGAATAAGGCGTCGTCTCGCTTACGGGGCGGCGGGTGTTCTCCTTTTCGTCGTGGTCGCCCTGGGGTCCCTCCTCTACGTGCCCGGAGCGGGGCGGTGGTTGCCCGAAAGCCTCCACGCGTATGTCCCCCACCGGCCTGTCGTTGCGACGAAGGCGGAACCGCCCGAAGTCGTCGTGACGGCCCGATACGAGGGGTCCATCGCGGCCGCGAGGACGGAAAATGTCCAAAGGGGCGCCCTCGGCCGGCCCGCGGGTCGAAGCGGCGGGGACACGAGGGAGATGGCCTACGGGGCGCTTTTCCGCAAGTGGCAGATTCCCTACAAACGGGGGAGCCGCGATACGATGTGCGGTCAGGCGGAGTCACACGGTCTCAGGTGCCTCGCGGGGAAAGGCAGCATCACCAACCTCAGGGAGATGGACAGGCCGGCAATGCTGCGGCTTGTCGACGAGACAAACAGGGAATACTACGCTGTAGTGACCGCCCTCAAGGGCGAGGTGGCGACATTTTCCATAGGGGACGAGACAAGGACCGTTGACAAGACGGAGATCGCCCGATACTGGTCGGGTGACTATCTGCTCCTTTGGAGGGTGCCCCCCGGTTACAGGGGAGGGCTGAAGCCAGGGAGCCGGGGGTCGATGGTGGCGTGGCTCGAAAGGCAGCTCGCCCTCGTCCAGGGCAGGGTCGCCCCGGCCGGAGGGGGCGGGATGTACGATGAAAAGGTGATGAAGCAGGTGAGAGAATTCCAGATCGCCGCGGGTATGGTGCCCGACGGGATCGCGGGCCCGAGGACGATCATGCGCCTCGGCGCCGCGGGTCCCGACAAGGGAGACCCGGTCCTCGAAGGCAGGAAGGGGATCAAGTAGACATGTCGTATATCCTCGAGGCGCTGAAAAAACTCGAACAGAAGCGGGAGCAGGAGGAAGCGCCGCAGCTCTTCGGGGTTTTCCGGGAGAGCCGGGCCGAGCGCAAGAAACGGGCCTTGTGGCCCTATGTCCTCGCGGGTGCGCTCCTCCTCAACGCCGTCGTGATGGTCTGGTGGATGGGCGCCCGCCAGGGGGAGAAAAAAGAGACGCCCGCCGGGCAGACAGGCGCGAGTCAGCCGCCGGTGAGCGCTCGACGGGAGGCGCACGTCCCGTCTGCCGGGAAAGGCGCTGAGAGGCCATACACACAGGCGCGGGTCTACGAGAAGGAGAGGGACCTCCGGCCGGGGGAGGCCGTAAATTCCCCCGTATCGGCGGCGCCCGATAAGGAGGCCCAGGAGGCGCCCGCGCCGCAGGTCTCGAAGGCCCCGGAAGCGGCGCGGCCGCCGGCCGGTCCGGAAGTACGCAAGGAGAGGCCCAGGAAGGTGACCGGACGGGTGCTGGAGGTGAACGAGCTTCCCGCCGCGGTCAGGGGCGGCCTCCCAACGGAATTCAGGATATCGGGCCACGCTTACACCCCGGAGCCGCAGACGCGGGTGGCGAGGATCAACGAGAAGATCCTCCAGGAAGGGCAGGATCTGGCGCCGGGACTGCGACTGGAGGAGATCGTTCCGGGGGGTGTGATCTTCGGCTATCAGGGCTATCACTTCAGGGTCGGTCTGAGCGGAAACCGCTGACGGACGCCTGATATTCCGCAACAGGGAACCGGGACAGACGTGGACAGGGCCGGCAAGGGGTACCCGAGGGAGGCGAGCGCGAGGGGACGACATGCATCACCCCTCGAAGATCGGCTGACGCGCGAGATGGCCGGGGGCCGCCTCATCTCGTACGAGTCGTTTCTTAAGACGGTCCTCTACGATGAACGCCACGGCTACTACAGGACCGGGAAACAGGAACGCCGGGATTACTCCACATCCCCGGAGATCCACCGCCTTTTCGGCCGGACGATAGGCCGCTACATCGAGGACCTGTGCGACCGCATCCCGGTTCCGGGGGCGACCATACTGGAACTGGGAGGCGCATCGGGAGGGCTTGCGGCCGATATCGTCTCTGCCCTCACCCACCTCCGCCTGGACGCGTATGTCGTCCTGGAGAAGGGAAGGGAGAAGGCGGAGGGCCCGATTCGGTGGATCACGAGCCT
>JBEKJU010000234.1:0-7100 GCA_050011095.1 Syntrophorhabdales bacterium | reverse complement strand
GGTAGATTCTTGATGACAATCTGCTGTTCCATCGGGTACCTCCTCCTTATTGAAGAATTGGTCGTTCTTTTTAAGGAAGGTACCCGATCTTCTACCTCTGACACAAGATATGATACGCTGCCCCGGATTTGCCGGACCTTGACAACACCACCTGTGTAGTGTATTGTAGTATAAGAGGTGAGGTTAATGAGGACGGTATTATCGGTGAGTCTGTCCGATCAGATGGCAGCGGAGCTTGATGCCCTGGCGAAGGGCTGGTGAAGAAGGCAAAGGCCGCCGGGATTGTCACCGAGGAAGATGTGTTCAAAGTGGTGTCGTGAAGGTCGTTCTCGACACCAATGTCCTCGTGGCCGCGTTTCTTTCGGAGGGCATCTGTTCCAAACTCCTGATGAGGGCCCGGAAGAAAGGATACGACCTTGTTCTTAGTCCCGAGATCATCGCGGAATTTGAAGAGGTCCTTCTCCGGAAGTTTTCTCTTTCGCAATCAGAATTATCCGACGTCCGCAACCTTTTGGCCGATGCAACAAGTGAAATGTGCAGTGAGGTTGACCCAATCGACCCGACAAGCAGGGACCCGGACGACGACAAAATTCTCGCCTGCGCCTCAGCAAGAGGGGCCGACTACCTCGTGACCGGCGACGAGGACCTCCTCGTGATTAAGCAGTATGGCGGCACAAAAATACTTGCCCCAAGGGATTTCGAGAGCCTTTTCTTAGATTAGAGGAGGGGCAACCCGATCGCGCTTGCGACGATTGTCGCCCGCAAGTCGCTCAGAGGGAAAAGATCATGGATAGGGACAACATATTCTCGGAATTGCGTGAGGCCATCCAGGGGAAGGAATTCGCCTAAATCGCGGAGGCGCAAGCCTTCGCAGACAACTTCATGCGGGAGCAAAACAGCACGCCCCTTCCTGAGTTTCATGGTCTGTCGCCCGAGCAGATACACCGGTTGCTCGCTTTCCCCTTTGACTCGCCCGGACTGGTCAGCTTTATGTCCCCTCTGGAAACGCAGCCCGAGGCTCCGGTTGCCACTCTGTTCCATCTGCCCCGGAGCTTTTGTCGGGAGGCCGCGTTGCGCTTCTGGGGAGAAGAAGCCTATCACGAGCATACCCGGTTTTGCGGCATCAACAAGGAAACCGATTTCTTCGATATGCACGTGACCGCTAGTGTAGTGTCTCATAAACGACTGGTGTTGTTCTTTTTCGTTTTGCGACCCCTCGGCAGTGTGCACCCAAGCTGAATCTTTTCGAGGGTTTGTTTACAGCGGGCGACTTTCTCCACGATTGATTCGACGGTTGCTGTCCAGACTAAAGGCTTGGGGTTTGCGTTCCAGGCTTCCAGATATTCCTCAATGGCAGTGACGAGATCGGCAACACTGACAAAGACGCCGCGGCGTATGCGTTTTCCCGTCAGTTCTCCAAACCAGCGCCCTATCAGGTTCAGCCAGCTCGAGCCGGTCGGAATGAAATGGGGCACAAAACGGGGATGGCGTTGCAGCCAGCTTTGGACGGTGGGGTGCTTATGAGTGCCATAGTTGTCCATCACGAGATGGAGTTTCTTTTCCGCAGGGAATTCATCATCAAGGCGTTTCAGGAACCTGAGGAATTCCTGATGACGATGGCGGGCGTAACACTGCCCGACCACTTTCCCTTGTGCGAGTTCGAGCGCTGCAAAAAGAGTGGTCGCGCCATTCCGCTTGTAGTCGTGGGTCATGGTTCCACAGCGGCCTTTCTTCATAGGCAGCCCCGGTTGGGTGCGATCCAATGCCTGTATCTGACTTTTCTCATCCACGCAGAGCACGAGTGCTTTCTCGGGAGGGTTGAGATAAAGGCCCACCACATCGGTCAGTTTCTCCAAAAACTTGGGGTCGCGAGACAGCTTGAACCGGTCGATTCGGTGAGGTTGCAGACCATGACTCTGCCAAACCCGATTGATCGTCGCCTTGCTCACACCCTGCTTTTCAGCCATTGTCCGGCAACTCCAATGGGTGACTCCCACAGGCTTGGTCTGTAAGGTGGCATTTATAATCCCCTCGATCTTGTCTGCTGTCAGCCGGGGCTTGCGTCCTCGACCTGCCGAGACTTCCCAGAGGCAATCAGGCCCCTCACTGGCAAAGCGCCCTCGCCATAGGGTCACCGTCTTAACGTTGATCTGCATGTCTGCCGCGATAGCCTTGTCCGGTTGCCCGCCTGCTGTCGCCAATACTATCCGGCAACGCTGAGCAACCTGTTGCGGCGTACGGTGAGCGCTCACCCACCGCTCCAATTCCTTTCGATCCTCTTCATTTAATGTTACCGGCATCGCCCGTCGTGACATGAACATAATCTACCACAAATGATGCATATACTACCAGCTATTTAAGAGACAGTACACTAACGTCAATACTTTTGTGTCAGGACAAAGACCGGGCACACTCCCAGGTTTTCGTCGCCTTCCATCCCCCGCGCCGCAAACAAGCTCTTCCAATGAAAAGACTCGATCGACGTCGAGGATGATGATGAAGGAGTCGTCCTTTTTGCCCATGCCCTTGATGAAGTCCGTTCTGAGCTGGGCGCCTATCTGCGGGACAGCCTCTATATGCTCCGGCTCGAGTTCGAAGACCTACTGCACGGAATCGACCAGGGCCCCAATAACGGTGTTTTCCTGCCCCTCAGGGGCAACTTCTACCACCACGATGCACGTGTTGATCGTCTTCTCCGTCCTGGTGATGGCGAATTTCAGCCTCATGTCGAGAACGGGTACCACGCTGCCCCTCAGGTTGATGACGCCTCTCATGTAGTCGGGTGTCTTCGGTACCCTGGCTACCTTGGTAAGCTACAGTATCTCCCGCACGTTGGAAACATCAAGGGCAAAGACCTCGTTGCCAGGCCGGAAGGTGAGATACGGCCTCGTGTCGGTAATAGATGGCACGCTCATAGGTATCCCTCCTTTTAGTATCGCTCGAACTCGTCGTCGAGGCTTTCCAAGGAATTCCGAAGGTCCAGAGCGACTCCCGATTGTCTGACCTCACCGTTTCCTTTCGGATGGCTGTTCGCCACACTCTTCGCCGCAGCCGCGTTGATCTGCCTGTGCGCCTTACTGGTGTGCTTCGCTGCGCCATCATCCGCGATCTTGAAGAAGGCTATCGTGTCCTGGAGCTGTTCCGCCTGGCTCGAGAGCTCCTCGGATGTGGAGGCCATCTCTTCCGTGGCCGAGGCGTTCTGCTGGATCACCTGATCGAGCTGCTGGACCGCCTTGTTGATCTGCTCCGCGCCCGAGTTCTGTTCGTTGCTCGATGCGTTTATTTCGCTCACGAGTTCCGCCGTCCTCTGGATGTCAGGAACGATCCTCGCGAGCATCTCTCCCGCCTTCTCGGCAACATCGACGCTCGTCGCAGAGAGCCTGTTGATCTCCGCTGCTGCGATCTGGCTTCTCTCCGCAAGCTTTCTCACCTCGCTCGCGACCACGGCAAAGCCTTTGCCGTGCTCGCCCGCGCGTGCAGCCTCGATTGCGGCGTTGAGGGCCAGGAGATTCGTCTGCCGGGCAATCTCCTCGATGATAGATATCTTGGTGGCGATCTCTTTCATGGCAGACACTGTCTCCAGTACCGCCTTGCCCCCTTCCTTAGCGTCCTGAGCAGCCTTCAGCGCGATCTTCTCCGTCTGTTGCGCGTTGTCCGCGTTCTGTTTGATGTTCGATACCATCTGTTCCATGGAGGACGACACTTCTTCCGCGGAGGCCGCCTGCTCTGTTGCTCCCTGGGACAACTCCTGGGAGGTGGAGCTCAACTGCCGGCTTCCCGTGCCCACATTCTCCGCCGCAGTCCTTACTTCAGTCACCACGGTAGTCAGTTTCTCCGCCATTGTTCCCAGCGCCCTCATTAACTCATCCCGGGAGGAGCGCTCCTTGATGCCTATCATCAGGTTCCCTTCCGCGATCTCCTTGGCGGTCTTCGCGATCTCGTTCATGGCGTCGATGAGGACGTTGATGTTGTCCTTGATGGCGTTGAAGTCCCCATGGTACGTATCTTCGATCACGGGAGGTATATCGCCCTTGCTGATCTTCTCGACGTATTCGGCGGCTATGGTCAAAGGACCAATTACCGCATCGAGGGTGTCGTTCACGCCCTCCACGATCGCGCGGAAGTCGCCTTGATGCTTTGCGGCGTCCGCCCGCGTGTCGAGTTTACCGTCCACGGCTGCCTTGGAAAGCATGTTCACATCACTGATAAGGCCCTGGATTGCCTCCATCATGCGTATGAGGGAGGGCGCCAGCCTGTCGTTCTCGGAGCGTCTGCCGAGGCCATTGCCGATGGCCCGGTATTCGGGAAGGTCGTGGAGGTCGCCCTTGGCAATGTCGTTGACCGTGTCCACGACGTGACTGATCCTGTCGACCACGTGGTTGATGGCAGTACCGACCTCCCCGAATATCCCGACATAGTCGCCCATGACCTTTCTCGTGTAGTCGTTCACGGCCATCTTCTGCAAGACTTCGTTCGCCTCCACGAGGCCGCTCAAGCCGTCGATACACTGGTTCAGGTTGTTCTTGATCTCGTTGAAGTCCCCATGGTACGTATCCGTGATCTTGGACGGGATTTCACCCTTGCTGATTTTCTCAAGGTATCCGCTGGTAACGTTCAAAGGGCCGGCGAGCGCATCGAGGGTGTCGTTCACGCCCTCCACGATCGCGCGGAAGTCGCCTTGATGCTTTGCGGCGTCCGCCCGCGTGTCGAGTTTACCGTCCACGGCTGCCTTGGAAAGTATGTTGGCATCGGTTGCAAGGTTAAGCAGGTTCCTTCTAAGAAGGCCTATTTTTTCGTTTATGATGAATTGTTTGCCTGGCAGTTTGTCGAGGACATGTGAAAAATCGCCTTCTGCATAAGACCCGATAGTATCAGTGATTTTGAGCATGGTGCCGACATGGGCCCTTACGACATCATTCGTCGCCACGGCGATTTCCTTGTGAGCACCGTCAAACTTATCGGTGGGGATGGTGTAATCCACGTCACCTGTCTTGTGGGCCTCATACATTTTTTTTATTTCATCCAGCAAGACCCTTGTCTTTTTATTAAACATAGACCTGCCTCCTTTTCGATGAGGTCCTAAAACGCGCTCCTTCGGCTTCCCGACCGATTTCGCACGGGCAATCCATTCCGATTTCCTACATGATTGGCACAGCCTATGTCCTTACGTTTGCCAAAGATGTCGGAGCAAACCCCTGGTGCCTTGAAACAAATGTGTTTGTTACTCCCGTCGGTCCGTTTCTCCGCTCGATCTAACGGGGCATGACACCACAGTCGCATCCACCGGCTGAGGCTCTTGAGGGCGGGGTCTCGCGATCCCCCTTGTGCGCGGCTGGCTTTATCGAATCTGAAACGAACGTTTGTAAGCAGGCAACCGGTTTCGCTGAGCATCTCTATTAGAACACCTCGCGAGTCTACTTTATATACGGCAGTATCACGTGGTTACTTAAAGACGAGGCCCGATGGCTCTGCGAGCCCCTGCCGCACCGATGGGGCCCAAGATAGTCACTCCCTTCGTGGGAAACTGAACGGTAACGGTCGACAAGAACCACAATCTCCAATGCTGAGATTGCCATGCCAAGGACTGCAACCCGCCGAGGATAGGGTGTTGTCCTATGATGAGCGCAACTCTCGGACGAAGACGTCTACCAGTTTCTTCTGATCATCGTGGCGTGAGTGAGACTCTTCGAACTGTTCCTGCGCCCTTCGGAGTTCATCGTTCTGCATCTCAGGCTCGATGTGGTAGACGGAAAGCTCACGATTCAGTTTTTGTAGGTCCTTCTTATAAGAGATGTGAGAAACCCTTCCCCCATTCTTTGCGAGGAGAAGCATCGGGCAATCCCACGACCGACGCAGATGGCGCCCGTCTTTGCCGCGGCAAAATAAAGTTCCAGGAACTGGTGGCAATTGTGAACGAGCACGCCTAACCTGTCGCCCTTGACCAGGCCTAAACCAAAAACCTCCGGGCCAACCGGTTCATGCACCAGTAGAATGCGCGGAAGGTCATGGAGACGTCCCCCTCGTATACCACGGCAGGCTTATCCGGAAACTTGTTCGCGTTTCGTGTGAGCAGTTCACCAATGGTCATTTCAGTTTCTCCTCCTCGTGCGTGGTCTTAGAAAAAGAGCCCTGCGCCTTATTTCTCCGGCCCGGATGTCTCTTGCGATATATTTCAAACACCCGACAGGCTGAAGATATGTTACAGAAGCCCCCATTTTGAGTCTACTCGTATCCTTACCTATTTTTTATCCATGGACTACGGAATTGCGGCAGGCAGCGGGAGAACGACACTCCGAAAGGACATCCATTTTTGGCTTGACACGCCATATCTACTGTGGTGAAGTTCCTTTATACTTTATGATAAAATTAGGGAGCGATCGGTATATGATCGCAGCAGCATTCGAAACCACTCGGACCATTAAGGATTATATATGAATGACCAACATAAAACCAAGGCGGAACTTATAGAAGAGCTGCGGAAGTTACGAAGATATGTGGAGGAGACGAAGAAGACACAGGAAGACCGGGGACGCGAGGATAATGTAATTCTGTTGCTGGAAATGGATGACCATGGTGCAGTGTTCGACAGCGCAGACGCAATTCTCATCCATGATATAGAGACTGCGAATATCCTCGGTGCAAATCAAAAAGCGTGTGAGATGTTCCGTTATACTCATGCTGAGGCTCTGAATAGTGCCGGAAGCGCGAACCTTCCACCCTATATCCGGGAGGACGCGCTCCGCTGGGTAAAGAAAGCCGCAATTGAAGGCCCACAACTCTTTGAATGGCGGGCAAGAGACAAATCCGGCAGGCTGTTCCGGGTCGAAGTGAATTTGAAGCTTGCCAGCATAGGAGGGAGAGAGTTCGTCCTTGCAGTTGTTCGTGATACCGGGAAACGCAAGCGGGTTGAACAGGAGCTTCACGCCACCAAAGATTACCTGAAAACAGTCTTTAACAAGATACACGATGCCATCTTCGTCCATGACTTGACCGGAAAAGTGGTAGATGTAAACGAGAACATGCTCGACCTGTATAGATGCAGTCGTGAGGAGGCAATAGGTCTCTCTATTATCCCTGACTACTCATCCCCCGACAACCCT
>JBEKJU010000233.1:0-6084 GCA_050011095.1 Syntrophorhabdales bacterium | reverse complement strand
GTCCTCATCGCCCGCTGGGTCTATCACGAGAGCTTCTTTTGTCTTCCCGCATCCCACGAGGTAGGCGTACACCGCCATCCGTCCCACTTCCATTTGCTTTACTATCACGTGCGCTCCCATCTCAATTAGTCCTTTCAAGGTTACTATTCTTTAGTATAGTCATTCAACCGCAGAGCGGCACAGTTGCGGCCGTCAGCAGTCAGCTTTCAGGGGATGGAGCGTGGCCCGTTCTCTCGACTCTTTTGGCTACGGTCTCATTCCTGGCGGCGCTGACTTTTCATTTCCGGGACTACGCCATTACCTGTAACATGGTATCAGAGCGAAAAATATCAAAATCAACATTCCAGGAGGCGAATGCCCCATACGTTCCCTAAGGCCCTCTACTTGTTCAAGGTCGGGTAGTCTGTATAGCCCTTGGGCCCGGGTGTGTAGAAGGTGGACATATCCGGCTCGTTCACGGCTGCGTTGGTTCTCCATAGAGCTATCAGGTCGGGATTGGCAAGGAAGGGTCGCCCTACGGCGATGAGATCGCACTTGCCTGCAACCAGGTCGCCTTCGGCACGCTCCGCATAGTAACCTCCCGAGAGGATCAGCGTGCGCGTGAATAGCGTGCGGAATGTCGCCTTCATGGAAGCGGGCACCGGCGGCGCGCCCATGGACGAGTGATCCACAAGGTGGATATAGGCCAGGCCGCAGGCGTCGAGCTGCCCGGCCAGGTAGGAGTAATCCGCCTCCATCGTGTCGTATGCCGGCATGTCGTTGAACACGCCGAATGGGGAAAGTCGGATGCCCACCTTATCCCTGCCGATGGCGCGAGTGGCCGCCTCAGCCACTCCCAGCACAAAACGCGCGCGGTTCTCTATAGGACCGCCATAACCATCGGTGCGCTGATTTGTGTTCGGACGGATGAACTGTTCAAGCAGATAGCCGTTGGCGCCGTGCAGCTCGATGCCGTCAAACCCCGCTGTCACGGCATTTCTCGCGGCATCCGCATATTCCGCGATGGTGCTCCTGATATCCGCCTCTGTCATCGCCCATGGTGTGGGATGGGGTTTCATGCCCTCGGCGTCCGTGTACATCTCGCCGTCGGCTGCCACGGCGGAAGGAGCCAGCATGCGCGCTCCCGCGGGAAGGTTCAGCGGATGGGCGATTCTTCCGCAGTGCATGAGCTGCACGAACATCTTCGCGCCTTCGGCATGCACCGCGTCGGTAATGCGCTTCCACCCCGCGACTTGGGCCGGGGAGAATATTCCCGGTATGCGCGGATAATCCAGCCCGTTCGGCGAGGGTGACGTACCCTCGGTAATAATGAGTCCCGCCGTGGCCCGCTGCGCGTAGTACTCGGCCATGAGCGCATTGGGGATATTGTCGGTGGCGCGACTGCGCGTCAGTGGCGCCATGACCAGACGATTCTGCAATGTCTGGGAGCCGAGAACGTATTTCGAGTAGAGAATTGACACGAGTAATCCTCCTTTTGATAGGCTTTCCGAATAGGGGGCAGGGGGTCAATAGGCCTTTGGGGGATAGAGACGACGCCCCCCGCTTCTATTTCCGCTATTCCGCACCTTGTTTGGTTTCTTCGACCGTCTTCAACAGGGCTTGAAACCACCTGAGGCCGTAGGGACGTGCGGTCGGCAGGAACGTTGTTTCATTATGGCACGTTCTCATTCTCCGAGGCTGTCTCAGTCGGCCTGTTTTAGGGAGAGGGAAAGCGCATGGCGTGCTTCTCGACACGCACCTGCCTGCCTCTCCGTTGCATCTCTTTGTTCTTAATTATTAGGGGAACGCCGCAGGATTGCAACAGCGATGATGACGCTTTCCGTTTGAAAGACGGTATTCATGGTCACTATGCGAAAGACTTTCTTCCAGCTATCCGAATTCCCCGCCCACTACCGATCTTTGAGCGCGCCCTTACTTGATCGCGTAGAAGCCCGCCTGCATATGAGAGAGCCAAAAAATCTCGACCGTCGAGAAGCCGGTGGCCCGCAGAAGCTCCAGGTGCTCGGCAATAGTGATCGGAAAGTAGCTCTTCCCGAAACGGGAACGATGCTCATCCACAGCCTGTTCCGAGCGACTGGCCTCGCGCTGGAAATGGCGCCACCGGTCCAGACCTATCTCGACCCCCGGCCGGTGTCAGGCCGGATGTTCTCGAAAGTGATATAGAGTCCTCCCCTTTCAAGGAGCCGAAAACAGGTATCGGTCGCGCGCCTTCCCGCCTCGTCTCCGCCGTAATGGTGGCATTGAATGGCGCTGATCACCTGGGGCGTCTCGGGAACTACTCCCGCGAGTTCTTCTGTGGAGAGGGCTCCGAGGAAACGAATGCGGCCGGAGGGAAAGCGCGCCAGCCTGACGCGAGCCTGATCGAGCATGGCGCAAGAGGGATCGGCCAGCAGAAAGCGGGTCTCCGGCAGAAGGGGCAGGGCCTGCTCGGCGAGGTAGCCGGTGCCGCAGCCCGTGTCGAGCCAAACCGACGTGTCGGGCAGAAGCGTTCGGACCAGATCGATGGTTTCAGTGTAAAAGAGATGGTAGAAGGGGACCGTTTTGAATATTTCCCTATCATAGTCGGAAGCGTTGTGGGGCGTGCTGTTATCGATCATCCTTTTCATTCTCTTTTCCCGTTTGATATGGGCCCTGGGCGGCCAGCGCCTGTCCCAGCTTGTCACACCTGGCCATGATCCGCTTTCGGTCGCGGACCTCCCCCCGTTTCGTGACCCCCGGAGCCAGTATCCTGTCGATCAGCCGCATTTCGAGATACGTAAGGCATTTGTCGAAAAAGTCGACGACAGGATCCGATGTCGCATATGTTATGTCTTCAAACGGAATGGCGATAACCGCAACCTTGTTTCTCATCTGCTTCCTGTTGGCGGGGCAGTTGAAATAGACGAACCTGTCCATGAAGCCTTTCATGAGAGCCGTCGGCCCGTACCAATAGACAGGAGTCCCAAACACGATGGCGTCGCTCTGTGCGACCTTCGGATAAAGGACCGTCATATCATCCTTCTTGACGCATATGCGTTTCCCCTTCCAACAGGCGTGGCATCCATCGCATTCCAGTATCTTCATGTCGGCAAGGGATATTGTTTCGGTATTCGCCCCGTTGTCGCGTGCACCCTCAAGGATGCGCGACACCATGACGTCCGTGTTCCCGTTCTTTCGAGGACTTCCTATAATTCCCAGTATATTTTTCATGGTCTCTCTGGGCCGCATCGTCCCGGACGCGAGGCCTGTCCCGACACAAGTATAGAAATACGCCAATTTTCCGAATCTATATGACCATTTGCCTGCCGCGCCATTTTCAATCGTAATGTAGCATGGGTGAGAGAATGTTACAATGTGCGTGCGAACAGCTTGGGCCCCGGTAGAGCTTGAGAACACGGGAGAGATACGGCGGGCACGACTTCACGGGCTGGTCCACCTTATCGAATGTCCCGAGTACGACCTGACCGATGTCGGCGGTGTTTCCCGTATCGGCCCATGAGACAATCCCGTTGTTCTTCCCGATACCCCTGACAGAATACCCATTCCCGGTTGTCGTCCGCATATTCCGCCGCTTGAGAAGACCGGGGGGATGACGGAACAAATGAATGAGAGCCACTCCGCCGATGCCTTCTCCGCCGGACCCGTTACGTATCAACCTTCCGGCTCATCAAGTGGACGAAACACACTTGACAAAACAGACAAATGTCTGTTTATTAAATAGAGGAAGACGGAGGTCAAGCATGCCCTATACGCCGGAAGGGAAGACCAGAGAGAAAATCTTTCATTTTGTTCGGGAGCGCATCCTGGCCGGGCGGCCTCCGACGGTGCGGGAGGTGCAGGAGGAGTTCGGGTTCCACGCAGTGGAAACGGCCCGCCGCCATCTGGAGAACCTCATCACCGAAGGGCGACTCGGCCGCGAGGCCGGAAAGGCCAGGGGGTATCGGCTACCCGAAGCCCCGGGCCTCGCCTATATTCCCCTCCTCGGCCGGGTACAGGCGGGCCCCCTGACGACAGCCGTCGAAGAACCTGAAGGATACGTCCCTGTTTCCCAGGAGCGGACTCGCGGAGAGCTGTTCGCCCTTCGCGTTCGCGGCGAGAGCATGACAGGCGCGGGCATCCTTCCCGGCGATGTCGTCATCGTCCGGCGCCAGTCCACGGCGGATTCCGGGGACATCGTGGTGGCCCTCGTGGGAGACGAAGCAACGGTCAAGAGACTGTACCGTACGGGCGGGGGCGTCGAGCTGCACGCGGAAAATCCCGATTTCTCGCCGATTATCCCGCCGCCTCAAGAGGTCCTTATCTTAGGCAAGGTGATCGAGGTCCGGCGCTATTTAGAGCAAGAGCATGCGTGGATGGAGGAATGAATCATGAATGCCGGTATGAGGGCCGACCTTACCCTGAAGGCAGGTCTGAATGTTCCAAGGACGTACATCGAAAAGGACCACTCCGAAAAGGGGGTGGATCTCTCCCGTGCCGCGCTTTCGGGGAGACTGGTGGAGTTCTCCGGTCAGGGCAGCCTCGCCAACCTCACCCTGGCGTGCGGCCTGGTGCTGGACGCGCAGCGGGAAGGGGAGACGGCAGCCTGGATCACCGGAAAGGATAGCGGTTTCTATCCACCCGACGCGGCCCGGACGGGGATCGACCTCTCGGCCCTCGCGGTGCTCCGCTGTCCCGACAGAGGGGCCATTGTCCATGCGGCGGACCGGCTTGCCCGTTCCGGCGCCTTCGGGCTTCTAATTCTGGATATAGGCGCGAAGGGGGATATCCCTCTCCCCCAGCAATCGCGCCTGGCGAGTCTGGCTCGCAGACACGACATAGCCATCGTTTTCCTCACCGAGAAGGCGGATGATGCGCCTTCCATGGGATCGCTCATATCGTTGCGCGGCAGGACCTCAAGCCGCAGGGAAACAGACGGGCGGTTTGTCTGCTCTTTCGAGGCCGTCAAGGATAAACGCCGTGGCCCCGGTTGGGTATGGAAAGCGGTGCATCATGGAACGCCTGGCCTGTATTGATCTTCCCGAATTTCCCCTCCAGCTTCTCCTGTCGCGACATCCCGAGTGGAAACGTCTTCCCGCGGCGGTGGTGGCACAGGACAAGCCTCAAGGCGAAATTCTCTGGGTAAGCCCCGAGGCGCGCTCAGCAGGCGTCCTGCCGGGGATGCGGTACGCAGCGGCCTTGAGCCTGGCGGCGGACCTCCGGGCGGCGGAAGTACCCGCCGGGGAGGTGCGGATCGACATCGAAGAACTCACCCGGCTGCTTCGGCGCTTTTCCCCGGAGGTGGAAATCTCGCAAGAGGAGCCTGGCGTATTCTGGGTCAATGCGGCCGGTCTCTCGGACCTCTTTTCCTCGCTCGACCATTGGGCGCACGAGATCCACGCGGCGCTGACCGCCAGGGAGCGTCGCGCCTCGGTGGTAGTGGGGTTCCGCCGCTTCGCCGTCTATGCCGTGGCGCGCGGGTGCGAGGGCATCCTGGTGCTGGCCGCGCCCGATGATGAGGAGGTGGCATTGCGACGGGTCTCCCTGTCCGTCCTGGCAATCGACCCCCGCTTGCGGGAGACGCTCGCAAAGCTCGGCATCCATACGTTGGGAGAATTCTTGCGGCTGCCGGGCGCCGCGATACGGCGCCGGTTCGGCGACGAGGCGAGCCGCCTCCACGCCCTCGCTTCCGGGGATATCCACGATCCTTTCTCCCCGGTCTTCCCCGTGGAGCCGGTGGCCTGCACGATCGTTGCAGAGGTCCCGGAAGGGGACAGCGTGCGTCTGCTGTTCATGATCGGGCAACACCTCCACCCGCTCCTCACGGGACTTACGGCAAGGAGAGAGGCTTTGCGGGAGCTGGAAATCCGCTTTATCCTGGAACGGAAGGAGGACCGCGTAGATCGAATCATGCCGGCCGATCCCACGCTCGATGAGGCATTGATCCTGGACCTCGTGCAACTCAGGCTGGAGGGCTCCCCCCTTGCAGCATCTGCGACGGAGATCGGCCTTACGGCCCACGGCGCACCCGCCACACCGCAGCAGCTTCAGCTCTTCCTTGAGGCGCCCCGGCGCGACCTCGACGCGGCCAATCGGGCATTGGCGCGGATCAGGGCAGAACTGGGGGAA
>JBEKJU010000232.1:0-7243 GCA_050011095.1 Syntrophorhabdales bacterium | reverse complement strand
CCGCTCACGGTGACCGTCGAGAGGCTCGTGTTACCCGTGACGCTGAGGGTGCCGCTGGCGGAGGTGTTGCCGGAGGTGTCCACGGTGAACACGTTGGAGGTGCCGTTGCTGACTGCAAGACTGCCCCCTTGTATGGTGGCACCGCCGTTCAGGTTGGCAGCCCCCGTCACCCCGAGTGTGCCCCCTATGGTGGCGTTGTTCGTGATGCTCGCGGAATTGAGGGTGGCGGCACCGGTCGTGTTGAGCGTATCCGTGCTGATACCGCCCGTATTGGTGATACCGCCCGTATTGGTGATGCCGTTCGTCACCGTTTGCGACTGGGCGGATCGAGCACTCGTGCTTACCAGTATGAGGGCAACGCAAATAGCTGCAAGGTTCCTCACGCCTTTTCTCCTCACCGGACCCCGGTGAAAGCGTCGGCCGGTCTCCGCGATCAGGTGATTACCCATCTCTCTCCAGGTGAGTATGTCTTTCGGACCACCCGGCTCTCGTGTGTCTCCTGGAGACGCACCATGCCCGGAAAATATTTTTGGGCCACCTGGTCACACGCAAGAGGCCAGTAGGCCACTGTCTCATAGACGGCTCCGCAGCCGTTGGCCTGATTGGGAGCGAAGGTTGCGGTCGCATAGGCGGAGGTCGCCCCGCCGCCGGGGACCTCCATCGATACGGAAAACATGCTCTGATCGGGCTGCGCCGGAGGGTTGAATATGAAGGCGCCTGTTTCCTGTCCGCTCCCCCGGAGAAAATTGATGACCTGATTGACGCGGCTCGCGCATGAGAGTACGCCCATGTTGACGGCCATTTGGGTCACAGGGCTGACCCCAGGCGCCACGGGAATTGACTGGGCGTTCGTCACCTGCGGCCGTTCCTGGGACCTCTTTACGGTTTCCGATGGAGGCGCCCCCTGGGGTGTCTGCGCCTCGGCGGTCATGGAACACGCCATCAATACGAACAAGCCGCAGAGGAGAACCTTCAGAACCCTTATATTCACTCGCCCTCCTTTCACACCGTTTTCTCGGACCCATCGGGCTTTGTATGAATTCAAGTGCCGACGTTGCAAATTATGTGCCCCCCTTCGATTAAGCCTATCCGTGGGGTACTGCCAGGGGCCTGGGTATTGGACATTAGCGAGTTAAGGAAGGAGAAGATAGGTTTATGATGCGCCGGCGGAGGGTCTTCTATGGGTGCGGCCCCTTCTTTTCGCCATGAAACCGGAGGGCCGCCGCCTCAAATGCGTCATTTTCGTGACAGACCCCTGGAGCAACCAGGTAAGCAGCAAGCCCCTCATTGCTACATTCCCCGTACGCAGGCTCCATACGATTCGTCATCATAACGGCTTTCTTAACCCCTTTTGGGGCCGCCGCGTCATCACGGCGGCCTCCGCCTGTGCAGGGGTATCGCGAACGGCAAAACGGGCCACAACCAGCAAAATCAGGAGAAGGAGGCCGCAGGTGCCATAGAAATGCTCATACCCATAGGAGGGAATGATCCAGCTTCCGATGGCCGTCCCGATCCCCCCGCCTCCCATAAAGCAGAACGCCACCAGTGACATGGCCGTTCCCCTGGCTATCCTTGCGAATTCGGTAGCGATAGTGATAAGGGTCGACTGGGCCGCCATGAAGCCTATACCGAGAAGGGCGACGCCGGCAACGAGAAGCCAAGGCCGGACAGTGACCGAAGAGAGAACCGCTTCGGCGGTCACGGCAGCGACAAGGCCGAGGCTCAGGGTATTCGGTCGGCCGATACGCGGCGCGACTTTCCCCACGAGTCGTCCGGTCAGGATCGCGCCGAAACCGAACGCCGTAAGAATGAGGCCGATGGCCAAATAATTGTAATGGAAAAGAAAATCCGTATAAGCCCCCAGATAGGAAAATGACCCGACGATGAGCGTGCCTTCCACGAGGATCACGAGGTACACCGCGAGGCTCCTCGGGTTTTTTAACAGATCGACGTAGGGCTTAACGAACGCGCTATGAGGGTTCTTTCTTGACGGCGCCTTTCGCCCCAGCACGACCAGCAACAACGTGGAAACAAGCGACAACGCCGCGTATGTGACGAATACGCCGCGCCAGCTGACAAAATAGGCGATGGAACCTCCCACGGCCATACCCAAACCCTGTCCGAGGAAGGAGATGCCCATGAACGTCGCGATCGCCTCCTGGCGCCGCTCCATGGGGACTGTGTCGGCTATGAGCGCGACGGATATGGGGAAGACCGATGCGGCAAACACACCGGTGATGGCACGGTATAGGGCAAGGTCGTAGAGGCCGAGACCCAGGCTGCAGAGTCCCGTCACGATTGTGAAGAACATCATGGAAAAGGTGATAACCTGTCTCTTCCCGTATCGGTCCGCCAGGGGGCCGAACAGAAGCTGAAACAACCCGAAGGGCAGCATATAAGCGCTAATAAGAAGACCCGCCCGGACGGGCGACACGTTTATCGAATGGGCAATAGCGGGAAGTATAGGCGAGACGACCCAGTTGTCGGCTATCACCACAAACCCGGCTAACCCGAGGACCAGGACGAGGCGTTTTTCATTCATGCTTCAATCTCCATCTCCTACAGTGGATTATCCTTCTAGGGCATCCGCTGCGGAGTAGTGGGTACCTCCTGTTCATCGCGAGCAAGGCATCGAGGAATCGCCCTTAGAGATCGGACGCGGTCCGGTCTGGGGCTTGCCTGACGTCGGGCTCGATATAGCGCCGAGAGCCTCCTCTTTCTTTATGCCCAGTTTCGTGATCACGATGTATTGGTTTGGATCTGAGATATCTCTCCAGGATCTTTTTTTTCGCAGCCCGCGGGATACCCTCCTCAATCTGGCAGTAAACGTCACCCAAGAGTTCAACGAGGTTTCGGAAAGATATTTTTGTTGAGCGCGTAAAGGATACTAACCCCGGTGCCCCTTCCGGGTCAATCCCTTTTCATGAGGATTAACGAATTTCATTTCTTTCGCGCGGCAATCTCTGCTATTTCTTGACTATTCGCTCTCCATCTTCACCGTCTACTTCCCGAAGATTACCGAAGATCTATCTCATGGCTCTTTCAGGCAGCCCGGTCAACATGGCAAAAGACGACCGTACCGGTGAAGTCACAGTGATTCCACCAGGGGAACACCGAAGTCGGGCGAGAAAGACCGGTTACTCCTCAACGCCCAGGCCGAGATCGTTAGCATCTTTCCATTCTATGTCGTATTTCGTGAAAAACTCGTCGGCCACGTCCCAGCCGATTAGTTCGAGAGGAATGTCGGATGCGCACAACACCCGGCCGGTAGCCCAATCCCCACTGCGAAACAAGAGCTCGAGAAAGAAGAGGAGTGATGAAGCGACCTGAAATTGCACACCGTTGATGCCCCACCGTTGCCACGTCGCGGCGTGATCGGTAGTCCAGGCAAGGGTGCGGCAGTCCCCGCTCGATCTCTCAACCACCTGGACCGCAAGGGTGTCGGTACCGGAAACGGGAATACCGGGACCCGGTATCATGAGACGCCTATTCGCCACCTCCGGGCCACCCTTCAAGACGCTCATGATCTCCTCACGGAGGGTGTAGGCAAAACAGGAGTTTTCAATGGTCATGCCTTTGAGCCGCCGCAGATTCCATATCTCTTCGTGTCCCACGAGGCGCGCCTCGAAGGTATTGCTGCCCCAGCGAGCTTTCGCCTTCAGGGTTGGAGGACTATCGGACTCGACAGCTCGGCCATCCTTGATGCGGAAGGTGGGCGTGAGGATGACCTCATCAACCATGGTCTCGGGGGACCAGGCTACGCCGACCTTATCGTCATTGAGCCGGGCCCAGAATCGGTCATTCTCAAAAAAGCGCACGTCAAAGCTCGCGCCCTTGGGAAAGGTTTCGTTGATAATCTTTCTCGCAATGATCTCCACCATTCCCGGATTTACCCCACTGCAGGTAAAGTGGGGCTCGCTGTTCCGGGTGGGCTGGAACGTGTGGGGCATGAGTCTGCTGTACCGGTGCTCGTCCGTACCATGAATGGTACTGCAGGAGGTATCGATGTATGCCCCGCCCCACCTTGAGACGGTTGCGCGAATACGATAGGTGTCGGTGGCGGAGCAGAGATTGACAAAGACAAAACCCTCGGCATATGCAGAGAGCACTCCCGAGAGAAACGACTCATCCTCGATGTCGCCGCGAAGAAAAAGCACATCCCGGCCGCCGGAGAGTTCCATCTGCCGCCGCTCAACAAGGACAACCCGGTCGAAAGAGGCGAATAAGGAGGAGCCAAGGATAAAGAAGGCCCGTCCCATGCTCCCATGACCGCCGACGATGAGGGTGCGGTACCTCCTTACGCTATTCAGGGCGTCACGTCCGTAAGCTGGGCGTAGTAGGCGGAACGCGCCCAGAGGTCACCGGTCGTGATGGACTGTCGGGCGAGAGCCTTTTCTATCTCCACCATGTAGTCGCTCACGAGTGCGACGTGGAGGCGCATGAGCTGGCAGTATTGAACCAGCCGTCCGACCGTGCTCGTCAGCGCCTGTACCGGGCACCGGCCGCCGCAGTAGGAATGGACCCCGCATTCGTAGCACCCGAGTTCGTGCTTGTAGTCGACAAGCATGGAAAGCTCGTGCTCATATATCACCGGATTCCCATCGTGGTCCAGATGACCGAGGGTATACTCGGGCGGAAGGTCCGCACAGGGACGAACCTGTCCTCCCATGATATCATAATTGCGGGCCAGTTCCACCCCGCAGGCCGAAGAACCCCTCTTCTTGCCGGTGAGGTGATAAAGGATCAGCTCGTTGATATGCACCAGGGAGAGAAGCTGCCCACGCCGGAGCCTGGCAAGATAGGTCTCCATGATTTCCTTGAGGGCACTTTCGTAGGAATCGGCAAAAGCCCCCAGATCGGCCATTGGCTCGCCTTTCTCTATCCAGTGCCAGAAGAAATGGTCGATCACCCCCTCGTCGTGCAACCGGATGAACTCGTCGAAACAGTCCTTGAGCGACTGTTCCTCGCGGAGGGTCGACCACATGAGGACCTCTCCCTTGTGACTGCGCCTCAAGGCGCGGAGGTTCTCCCTGATTCTACGCAAATCGGTGCCCCGGCGGATCTCGTTGTGCTGCTCCACGCCGCCGTCTATGGAGACCGAATAAAGCCAGATGTCCGCACCCAGGATCGGGGACGCCTTAATCGCCTCTTTAATCAACTCCCCGTTTGTATAGATCATGAAGCGGATGGGCCGTTCCGGAAGGCGTTCCCGAAGGAGGGAGATTACACGGGCAAGTTTATCCGGAACGAGCAATGGCTCGCCGCCATAGATGCAGACGGTCACGGGTCCTGCGTGATCCCTTTCGACAAGCCGCGCGATGCCTTCCACGTCTCTCTCGGGAACCGTGTCCTCGATCCATGACAAAGAGGAATCCTTGAAAGTGACCGCGGAGCCGATGCACCCCTCGCACCGGGCGTTGCATCGCATGGTGGCGGTCAGATGGAAGTAAACAGGATCGGCTGTTTCAGGGTACGAGAAGCTGCCCGTGGAGGGCAGGAGGACCGAGTCGAAGCGACTCAGGTCACCGTACCTCGGGTGGCGCAACGCCAGGTACTCCAATGCTTCCCCCACCTCCGCGCGGGAGAAACGCCTTCGAACGTTCATCGATCCTTCACCGGGTATTCAGGGGTTTTGTATGATTCAGACTATTCTTACGGTCACCATCGGTCTCTCGCATAATTCAATACAGGTTATGCTTTCTGCGGGATGGTGTCAATTGCATCGTGCTGCCGAAACTACTTGAGACGAACATCCCAGAAGGGGGAAATACCCTAGAAAAAGGGGAACGGCGGCGAGCAGGGTTCGGTGGTCCTGCCATTGTTTGCCGGTAAAGAGATGTTGAGACGGCCCCTCCACGCAGTCTTCTTCTCCGTTGACAAACATCACATGAAGAATTAAATATCCTTTTGCTACAAGATGGCTTTTCATGTTTCGTCTTCGGAGGTCCCAGATGTTCAAACCTACCAAAATCCTCGTTCCTACAGACTTTTCCTACCCGTCCGACAAGGCATTGGGTGAAGCGCTCGGTATCGCGAAACAGTATAGCGCGGCCATCCACCTCCTGCACGTCATCCCCCAGGAACTCGACTACATGTGCTCCGTCGACTACTGCGTCGATGCGAGCACTATGGAGCAGTTCCAGGAAAAGGTACTCCCCGGGGCACACCAGAGCCTCCGGAAGCAGCTGGAGAAGTTTCCTCTATTCAAGGACGTAAAGATCGTCACGGAGGTGCGAAAAGGCCACCCTGCGGAGGAGATCTTGAAGGCACAAGAGGAAAAGGAGGTTGACCTCATCGTCATGGCTCCTCTGGGGAAAACGGGCCTGGCCAAGTTTTTCGTGGGCAGCGTGACGAACAATATCGTGAGGGGCGCCCGGTGTCTGGTATTGCTTGTGAGATAATCTGCTCCCGCCCGATCGGCGGCTCATCCAATGCTTTCAACTTGCGGATTCCCTGCAGCCGCTTCGCTCCGCCGGCAATTATTGGGACACCCACTTCGCGCGACCCACTGTGTGGGTACCCCGCGGTCGCCCCCTCTGCGGGCAAAGCCACGACCCGCAAGCGGGTGCCCCGAGACTGCTCAAAGACTCGCTCCGCTCGTTGTCTTGGATACCCTGCTGCTTGCAGCAGGGTCATTTATTCCTGACACTCGGATTCTTTCCGTGTGCGTCCTTCGAAAAAGCCCTGCGTCATTCTGCTTCTCCCCGGGGTTTAACTTAAAGCCTCGGATATCTCCAAGAGACTCAGAGGGCAGAGCCGCTAGCGCCTCGTTGCATAGGCCGGTTCCCGGTCCTGTTTTGAGGACGAATTCTTGTTTTCGCGTATAACATTCATTTCCAGAATGGGTGCCGTGTGCTCCCTTCTCTCCGGGAACGTCACGTCAACAAAGGAGAAGCAGGCCGGAGCGAGAGAGGCGCCGGAGCGGCACACTTCTTGTATCTACCTCGCCCATGTTCAAAAAGAGGGCGGCTTCAGGATGAAGGTCGCAGGCTGTTTTGACGATGAGGAGGATTGATTATGAAGATCAGTGAGCCTATTTTCATCAGAAAAACCGAGAAGCGGGGTTACGAGATTACCGGCAGCCTCGAAGGTTACGGACCGATCAGAAAGTATGGCCGATCTGAGGAAGAGGCCAAGGAAAGGTTTTTCGAGGCATGCAACGCGGCAGGGAAAGGGACTGCCCGGCCGAGGAGGCACGAACGAAAGCTTTCCCATTGTTTGCCCGGGCTAAGGGCTCGGAAGG
>JBEKJU010000231.1:0-6151 GCA_050011095.1 Syntrophorhabdales bacterium | reverse complement strand
GTCTATGTCCTGAACGGGAAGAAGAGGTTCATCGTCGCGGCGGGCCTCGCGAGCAGGTACATGCTCTACGCAAGGACCAGCAACGACCCGGAGGACGTCCGCAGGCACCGCCACCTGACCGCCTTCATCCTTGAAAAGGGGGCGAAGGGCTTCACCGTCGAGAAGATCAACGAGCTGATCGGCTTCAGCAACATCCAGAACGGCGTCCTCAATTTCGAGGACGTGGAGATCCCCGAGGCGAACCGTATCGGAAAAGAGGGCGACGGATGGGCCGTCATGGTAGGGGGACTCAATTTCGAGCGGACGATCATCTCCGCCCAAGCCATGGGGTGGCTCGGGGAGCTTTTGAAAAATGCGGTCCCCTACACGAAGAGGAGGGTCCAGTTCGGTCATCCCACGATAGATATCCCCACGAACCAGTTCAAGATCGCGGACCTCGTCCTGAAGAAGAGGGCGACCCGGCTCTTCACGTACCATACGGCCTACATGTGGGACCTCGGAAAGGATATCACCATAGATTCGAACCTGATAAAGGTCTTCAACCTGGAGTGCGCCATGCAGGCGAGCCTTGATGCCATCCAGCTCGTGGGCGGCGACGGCACCACCCTCTTTTATCCATTGCAGGAAATCATGCAGGTCTCCAAGGTGGATTCGATTTCCGGCGGGACCATGGAGGCGTGCAGGATGGTCATCTTCAGGACCGCCATGAAGCAGCTCGGAGACGAGATCGCGTGGCGGCGCCGGGTGCCCCACCCCGAACTGGGCGTGCCTGTGCCGACGTACGGGCCTACACCGAAGGAGAAGGCCATCGATGAAGGCAAGCTCCTCAAATTCCTCGCCGAGGACTACCGGGTGAACCCCGGCCTCTACATGGCCAGGGAGGATATCAAGGATGCCTTCGAGGTCGACGACGGGAAGCTCGACGAGCTGCTCGTCTCCCTCGAACAGAAGGGCCTCGTCTGGCTCAACAGGACGAAGAAGGGCATCGGACTGGCAAAGGCGTCCTACAAGGGCCTCCGGGAGGCCAATCCCAAGGAGCACTATCGCTGGTACCCGGAGTGGATCAATAGAGGAAAGGACAGGATTTTTTAGGGAAATGCAGGAAACGCAACGAAAGGAGAGTGGGGTATGGCTAAGATCATAACAGCGGAAGAAGCGGCCAGATTGATAAAGGACGAGGATGTTGTCGCGGCGGCCACGTTCGGCCTCGCCGGCTGGGCGGAAGAGATAGGACTCGCCGTTCGCGACCGGTACCTCGAGACCGGACATCCCAGGGGCATTACATTCGTCCATGCCGCCGGCGTCGGCGATTGGAAGAGCCGGGGTGCCGGCGTATGGGCTGAACAGGGCATGGAGGGCCTGGTGAAGAGGGTGGTGACATCCCATATCGGCTCGGAGCCGCAGATGGCGAAGGCGGCGCAGGAAGAGAAGTTTGAGTGTTATTTCTGGCCCCTCGGGGTCATGTGCCAATGGTATACGGGGGTTGCGAGACGCACCCCCGGGCTTCTGAGCAAGACCGGCCTCGGCACCTTCATCGACCCCCGTCTTGAAGGGGGCAAGGTGAACAGCATAAGCAGGGACGAGCTCATAAAGGTGGTCAACTTCGAAGGGGAGGAATGGCTCCTTTACAAGTCCTTTCCCCTCACCGTGGCGCTCATCAGGGGTACGACGGCGGACGAAAAGGGCAACGTCACCTTCGAGAAGGAGGCTATCGCCCTGGAGGCCCTGCCCGTGGCCCAGGCGGTGAAGACGTGCGGGGGCATCGTCATCGTACAGGTGGAGAACCTGGCGAAGGCCGGGTCGCTCCATCCCCAGCACGTGAAGGTGCCCGGTGTCTGCGTCGATTACATCGTGGTGGCGACGAAGCCGCAGATGCAGACCATGGGCACCCAGTTCAAGTCGGCCCTTGCCGGCGATATAAAGGTGCCGGAGACCACGATTCCACCGATGCCCTTCGATGAGCGCAAGTTCATCGCCCGCCGGGCCGCGATGGAACTGGCGCCGGGACCGGTCAACCTGGGCATCGGCATCCCCCAGGGGATTGCCAACGTGGTCGCCGAGGAAGGGTGCAGCGAGATACTGACCCTCGTTTCAGAGTCGGGGAATATCGGCGGCATACCGGGGACGGCCCTCGAATTCGGGGCCAGCTACAACGGCGAGGCCATGGTACGGCAGGACCAGATCTTCAACTGGTTCGACGGCGGGGGTCTCACCATGGCCTTTACCGGACTGGGCCAGACGGATAGCGAAGGCAACATCAACGCCGGCAAGTTCGGCGACAGGCCCATGGGCCCAGGCGGCTTCATCGACACGACCCAGCACGCGAAGAAGGTCGTCTTCGCCGGCACCTTCACCGCGGGCGGGCTGGAGGTGAAGGCAGAACGCGGCACGCTGGCCATCGTCAAGGAAGGCAAGATCAAGAAATTCCTGAACAGGGTCGAGGATATTGCCTTCAGCGGCAAGTACGCATGGAGCGTCGGCCAGAAGTGCGTTTACGTGACCGAGCGGGCCGTGTTCGAACTTACCAAGGATGGCCTGATGCTGACAGAGGTCGCACCGGGCATCGACGTGGAGAAGGACATACTGGCGCAGATGGAGTTCACGCCGGCCATCTCCCCCGACCTGAAGCAGATGAGACCGGGCATTTTCAAGCCCGAATGGGGGGAATTGAAGGAGATACTGGGGGCATGATGCTCACCCTGTCTTTAAAGGATGAGCTTACTTGTAGTGAACGAAAGAAATTATCCGGGGCGGTCGCGCCCCGGATAAGCGCGGCGATTCCTGAGGCCGAAGATGGCGCCCTTCGTCACGTCTGCTCGTTGAGTGGGCCCTGAGTCAGGAGCGCCCTTCAGGGGGATCGAAATGAATTATGAGGAGAATCGAATGGAGACTAAAACAGTCAACATAAGGAGCGTATTTGACACGGGCCGGTTTGCCGGTTATCAGTTCATGGTTTGTTTCCTCTGCTTTCTCGTGACGTTCCTGGACGGCTTCGACCTGACGATGATCGGCGTGACACTGCCCAAAATGGCGGACTCTCTTCACGTGAAGCCCGGCGCCCTCGGCCTCGCGGTTTCGGCCGGTCAATTCGGCCCTATCCTCGGCGCAATCGTGCTCGGCATGCTCGCCGACCGTTTCGGACGGAAGTGGATGCTCGTTATCTCGGCGATGTTTTTCGGGGTCTTCACCTTTATGATCGCCTTTATCACGAGCCCGCAGGAGCTGGCCCTGTACCGTTTTCTCGCCGGACTCGGTCTGGGGGGAGCCGTCCCTAACGCCCTCGCCTTCGGCTCGGAATATGCGCCGAGCCACAAGCGTGCGACCCTCATCACGACCATGTACGCGGGAATGCCCGGAGGCTCCGTGGCGGCCGCCCTTTCGGCGGTATGGTTGATCCCCCACTACGGCTGGCAATCGCTCTACCTCCTGGGCGGTGCCGTGCCTGTCCTGATCGGTCTTGCAGTGGCATTTTTTCTTCCCGAATCGCTTGAATTCATGGTGAAACAGGGAAGGGATAGGGACAAGCCTCGGGTCCTGAGAATCGTCTCCAGGATCGCGCCGGCCCTGGCGGCAGACAAACAGGTCCAATTTATCTCGACGGAGGCAAAGCTTCCGGGCGTCCCCGTCAAGCACCTCTTCATGGACGGACGGGCAGTCGTCACCATTCTTCTGTGGATTGCCATGGTTGGCAGCCTCTATTCGATGTGGGTCCTCACCACCTGGGCGCCTGCCCTCCTCCGTAAGACCGGCTCATCCGTGCAGCAGTACAGCCTGGCCGTCGCCGGCCTCCATTTCGGCGCCTTCATCGCGACCATCTTCATCGGCCGCGTGATGGACAAGGTCAACCCCTTCCGGGCCCTGGCTGTCGGCTTCACCCTCTCATGCCTGAGCCTCGTGGCCTTCGGCCAGGTCGCGGGTGCCTCGTTCGCCGTCGTATTTATCATGGCCTTCCTGTCCGGCATATTCACGAACGGCAGCAACAACGGCTTCGTCGCGGTCCCCGGCATATTCTATCCCCTTTCCATCAGGGGCACCGGTATCGGTTGGGCCTACGCCATCGGGAAGATCGGTGCCATGCTCGCCCCCGCGGTCGGCGGCATCCTTCTCGGCATGAACTGGAGCATCGCGAAGATATGTGGCACTCAGGCCATCGTACCGCTCTTCGTGGCGGTTCTCGTCATCATCCTGCATGGTCGCGTCAAGTCCGCGGCCCGCACGACGGACACCGGCTTTATGGCTCAGGAAGCGAAAGGGTAAGGGTTCCTGAGCATTATGGAAAAGGCCCGGACCTTTCGGTCCGGGCCTTTTCTTTATTATGGTGCGCCCGGCAGGGCACTGACTGACTTGGGAAAGTTCTCCATGGACCCCGATGGCGCCAACCATGAGCCTAACCACAAGGGCTTCAGGGGCGAAAAGACGATCACGCCCTTTCGCCGTCATCGCCGGCATTTCCGGGGTTGCCCGGATCGACGCCGTCATCGAGCAGCGCGCGCGCCTCATTCGCCGGGAGTTCCTGGACGTCCCTGAGCCTCCTCCCTATCGCCCTTGTCCGCGTCTGAGCCTTCTGCAGGGTTTCCGATGCCTGCCGGAGTTTGTCCTGCACCTTCCCCAGCACCTCGCCGTACTTTGTCCACTCGGTCTTTACGGCGGCGAGGAGGTTCCAGACCTCACTCGACCGCCTTTGTATGGCAAGCGTCCTGAAGCCCATGTGAAGACTGTTGAGGATCGACCAGAGCGTCGTCGGTCCGGCGATCACGACGCTTGATGCCCGCTGCACGTGGTCGGCGAGTCCCGCGCGGCGGATCACCTCGGCGAAGAGCCCCTCAGTCGGAAGAAAAAGGATGGCGAAATCCGTGGTTCTTGGCGGATTTATGTACTTTTCACAAATATCCCGGGCACACTGTTTGATCCTGACCTCAAGCTGCCTCGCGGCAATCTCGGCATCGGCGGCATCGGCCCTCTCCTCGGCATCCACAAGCCGCTGGTAGTCCTCCATGGGGAATTTGGCGTCGATGGGTAGCCAGACGGGGTCGTCCCCGTCCTCGTCCCGGCCTGGTAGTTTTACCGCGAACTCGACGCGCTGCCCGCCGTCCCTGGTAGCCACGTTCGTCGCATACTGCTCCGGCGGAAGGACCTGTTCCAGCATCGCCCAGAGCTGCACCTCGCCCCAGGTGCCCCTGGTTTTCACGTTGGTGAGCACCCTCTTGAGATCGCCAACCCCCGTGGCGAGGGTCTGCATCTCGCCGAGGCCCTTGTAGACCTGCTCCAGCCGCTCGCTGACCTGCCTGAATGATTCGCCGAGGCGCTTCTCCAGCGTGCCCTGGAGCTTTTCATCGACCGTCGCCCGCATCTGGTCGAGCTGCCTGGCGTTGTCCTCCTGAATGGCCTTGAGCCTTGTCTCGACAACCGTTCTGAGGGTCTCGAATCTCTGCTCGTTCGCCTGGGTGGACGCGACGAGCTGGCCGTAAAGCGTATCTCCCACACCCTTGAGGCTGCATGCAAGCTCCTCGCGGGACTGGCGCGAGGCAAAGGCCCCTTCTTCCCGGTTCCTGGCGATCTCGTCCCTTACGGCCCGTTCCGTGCGCCCGTGAGACTTCTCGATCAACTCCACGACCTGATCGAAGCCCAAGGGATCACGACGCGCCTTTCGGACAAGTTGGAGAATCTGGGCCGCTACCATGGCAGCCAGCAGGACGACGGCCGCCAGAAGAAGGGTATCCATCGTTGGCCTCCCGGACACTGGACATTTCCAAAGATTATCAGAAAACGGGCTCGCGGCGATAGCGTAATTTCGCCCGGGCCGTCGGCGAAGATGGCGACATTCTCACCTTGTCCGGCGGCGTGGCCCGGACAAAGGGCGATCATGCGGCCCGGAAGCGACGATCCTCACGATTTATCGCCCTTGTAGCAGCCGAGAAACCTGAAGGTGCTGGAGCACTTCCTGATCTCGTCGATGGCCGATTGCACCCGCCCGTCCCTGTCCGAGCCCTCGAAGTCGACGAAAAAGGCGTAGGTTCCGGGGTCCTTTCTTAGGGGTAATACTGTTCATTTAAGTATCTTGATACGTTTTTCGAAGTCAACCCGCTCGTTGCAGGGGACGGTCCTCGGCCGCAGATGATAGTTGCTCATCTTCCGCTTGACCCCCCGGGGG
>JBEKJU010000230.1:0-9334 GCA_050011095.1 Syntrophorhabdales bacterium | reverse complement strand
CGTGCTTAGACAAGTCAGGCTGATAATCCCCTATGTCAAACGATATAGGGGAGAGCTGTATCAAGGCATTCTCACCCTCGTCGCCGCTTCCGTTGTCTCCGCGGCTATACCCTATCTCATCAAGCTCGCCGTCGATGCCCTCCGCGAGGGGTTCAGCCGAACGGTAATTCGCATCATCCTCGTGACGGCCCTCCTCGTTCTCGGACAAGCCGTGCTCAAGAGCAGGGCCAGGATGAAGATCCTCAACAGCTCCAGGGAGATCGAGTTCGAGCTTCGCCGGGATTTTTATGCCCACCTCGTCTCCCTTCCCTACGGGTTTTTCAGGGATCACCACCGGGGCGACCTCATTGCCAGAATGATGACCGATGCGGGGAACGTCAGGATGATGGTCAGCATGATGGTCCTCCATTTTTCGAACACCATCACCACAACCGTCCTCAGCCTCGTCATGATGTTCAGATTAAGCCCCTCGATCACCCTGCTCTCGGTGATCCCCCTCTGCTTCCTCTTCCTGCTCATGCGCGCCTTCGTCGGCAGGCTTCACCGCGTTTTCACGCAAATTCAGAAGATAAACGGTTATCTTTCGAAGGACGTGAACGAGGTCCTTTCGGGCATCAGGGTGGTAAAGAACTATCTTCTCGAGGGGGAAGAGGGGAAGCGATTCGACGCGCTGAACGCGGACTATATGGAGAAGACCCTCGCCGGTACCCGCGTATGGGGGCTTCTCTTTCCGCTGACGGGATTTCTCGGAGGCGTGGGCACCCTCATCGTCATGTGGATGGGCGGCTCCTACCTTATAGAACACCGCATCACCCTGGGCGCCTTCATAGCCCTCAACACCTACTACATGATGCTCATGTGGCCGATAGCGGCCCTGGGATGGGTGCTCAACCTCTACCAGAGGGGCGTCGCGTCGCTCCAGAGGATCGAGGCGATCTACGAGAGCGAGGCGGAACGGACCGGGGGAATCGTGCCGGCGTCTATCACCGGCGCCATTGCCTTTGATCGCGTCGGCGTGGTGAAGGAAGGGCGCCAGGTGCTGAAGAACGTCAGTTTCTCATTGCAGCCGGGCGAAAGACTGCTCATCACCGGACCGACGGGCAGCGGGAAAACGACGCTCCTCAACCTTATCCTAGGTCTTGACGAGGGGCACACGGGGGCGATCCTCCTCGATGGGATAGACATACGGGAGATCGCCCTCGCTTGTCTGAGAAAGGAGATCGCCCTCGTGCCGCAGGAGCCTTTTCTCTATTCCATGTCGATCAGGGAGAACGTTTTTGCCCCTTTGGACCTCGAAGAGCTGATCGAGACGGTAACCATGACCGAAGAGGTCGAAAGATTCGACCGCGGCGTCGAGACCATCGTGGGGGAGCGCGGCGTGACGTTGTCCGGGGGACAGAAGCAGCGGCTCACCCTGGCGCGGGCCCTCTCGATAAGGCCTAAAATGCTCCTCCTCGACGACCCCTTCACGCACGTGGACGGCTATACGGAGCACCTGATCTGGGAAAAGATAAGGCCCGCCCTTGATGGCAAGACGGTCATCATCGCATCGTCCAAGGCTGTGCCGCTTTCGTGCGTCGACAGGGCGGCGGTGCTCGTGGCCGGCGAGATCGCGGACTACGGGACGCCGGGCGAGCTCCTCGGCCGGAATCCCTACATGAAACTCCTCTACGAGGTAAAGGGATAGATGGCAACGGGCATCATCCGCGATTTTCTCTACCGGTATATCTCCCGGTACAGGGGCATGGCCCTCGTCTCCCTCGGCCTTATGCTCGTCGTCGCAATATCGAGAATGGCCCCGGCCTACATCCTGAAGGTGGCCATCGACCGGTACATCAGCCGGAGTGACTTCCATGGTCTCTCCGTTGCGGCGCTCCTCTATCTCTTCTTTATCTGCCTTGAATACGGGGCGATCTACCTCCAGGTGTACGTGACACAGCTCTTCGGCCAGAGCGTGATAAGAGAGATGCGCCTGGAGACGTTCACGCACCTCCTCCGCCTCCCGATCCCCTATTTCGACAGGACGCCCCTGGGCAAGAACCTCCACTACGTCACGAGTGACATGGAGAACATCAACGAGTTTATTACATCCGGCATTGTCACGAGCGTGGGGGACGTCATCACCATCGTGGGCATGCTGGCCGTCATGTTCTATTTGAACATCCCCCTGACGGGGGTGGTCATTCTCTTTTTCCTCCTCCTCGCTCCCGTGGTCGATACCTTCAGGCGACGCTTCCACACGGCGTATCGGCAATCACGGGAAAGCGTCTCCGAGATGAACGCCTTTATGGGGGAGAGTCTCGCGGGCATTTACGTCTCCAAGGCGTTTCATCGCAGGGAGGCGGATATGGCAAAATTCGGGGAGAAGAACGAGCTTTACATGAATGCCTTCAAGAAGGTCATTCTCTACCTGTCCCTCTATCTGCCCGCCGTGGAATCGATCGGCATGCTGTCCATCCTCGCCATCCTCTGGGCGAGCGGTCACATGCTGTCCCTCGGGGCGGTCACCTTCGGCACGATCGTCGCCTTTATGGAATATTCAAACAAGCTTTACACGCCGATCCGTGATCTGAGCGAGAAGTACAACGTCTACCAGAATGCTTACTCGAGCCTCGAAAAGCTACATAAGCTCCATGCGACCCAGGCAGAGGAGGCCATGGGAAGTCGCGGCCCCGAGGACGTCGCGGGCGACATCGAGTTGCGGAACGTCTGGCTCTCCTACGACGGGGACGACGTGTACGCCCTGAAGAATATCAATCTCCGGATAAGGGAGGGGGAAAAACTGGGCATCGTCGGCCTGACGGGATCGGGAAAGACGTCCCTCATCAACCTTCTCCTCGGTTTTTATGTGCCCACGAAAGGGGAGATCCTAATAGGCGGCCGCCCCCTGGCCGCCTACTCCATGGAGGCCATAAGGAAGGCCTTCGGCATCGTGTCGCAGGACGTCTACATATTTCCCCGAACGATCAGGGAGAACCTCTTTACGCCCGATGACGCGCTCCAGCCGGACCTCGATCTGCTCATACGGGGTTTTTCCGACGAGGGGCCAGACAAGATGATCGCCGAAGAGGGCCACAACCTTTCAGGGGGGGAGAAGCAGCTTATCGCGATCGGCAGGATGATCGTGTACCGCCCGCGATACGTCATCCTCGACGAGGCAACGAGCAGCATTGACCGCTACCTCGACGAGAAGGTGAGGGACATCATAGACGGCGAATTCCGGACCGCCACGCGGCTCGTCATCGCCCACAGGATCTCGACCATGGTCGATATGGACAGGATTATCGTGATCCATGACGGTGAGCTGGCCGAGGAGGGAAACCATGAGGAGCTCCTGGAGAAGAAAGGGCTCTACGACCATCTGTACAGCATCTACAAAAGCGGAGGACGCCTGTGAATATCCATTTGGTCAGGCACGGCGAGACGCAGTGGAACAAGGAGTCCATGTTCCCGGACGGACGGATGTTCCCCTCAACTTGCGGATTCCCTGCAGCTTGCTGCAGGGAGAATCTTTTTCCGCTTCGCTCCGCCGGCAATTATTGGGACACCCACTTCACGCGACCCACTGTGTGGGTACCCCGCGGTCGCCCCCTCTGCGGGCTTTGCCCGCAGAGACTCCCCCTCAAAGACTCGCTCCGCTCGTTGTTTTGGATACCCTGCTGCTTGCAGCAGGGTCATTTATTGAGAACGGCGGAATCTCTTTCCCCCTGTCTCCCCCCGTGCTAAACTATCTCCCGCCCATGCCTGTCCTGACCATATCGCGGACCCTTTTCTTTTCTCTCGGGGCGGACCTCATTGTGATCCTTCATCTGGTGTACGTCCTTTTCGTGGTAGCGGGACAGGCCGCGATCATCCTCGGGGCGATCCTTGAATGGCAGTGGGTCCGGAATCGCCTGTTCCGCGCGACGCACCTCGCGTCCATTCTCGTTGTGGCCGGTGAGGCCGCCCTCGGCATGGCCTGTCCTCTGACGATGTGGGAGTACGACCTGCGCCGGATGGCGGGACAGCACGTGGAGATGGACCTCACCTTTATCGGCCGTCTCGCAAGGGCGGTCATTTTCTACGACCTTCCCCAGCGGGCCTTTACCGTGATTCATATCGCCTTTTTCGCCCTCGTGCTTCTCACTTTCATCCTCATTCCGCCCCGTTGCCGGCAGGGTGGGGGCGGGCGCGAGGCGATGCCGTGATGCCGGAACAATGCCGGCGACCTACAGAGGAGGCTTCGCCGTGAGCAGGTGGACCTTCGGCTGGCTCGTCTCGCGGCTGTCCGACAAGGACAAGTACGAGATCACGAGCTGGGCCTTTAGCTATTTCATGAAGAGCAACCTCACCGTCTCCGACGCCGTCATTGAAGCGGTCAGGAAGGTGAAGCCGGAAAAGGTAAACAAGGACGGCTCCCTGAAGCTGTCGCGGTCGGATCTCCTCGAACTGCAACTCAGGGTAAAGAACATGCTGTGAATTGGAATAAACGGTTAGTGGTCATCGGGAATTGCCGGGCCGGCCCGGCAATGGTTGCAAAAAACCGGCAGATAAAGTAGGCTAGTTGCCATGGCGACGAGGAGCAAGACGCGCGCACGATACCCTAAAGAGATGAGAATCCAGGTGGAGGAGCGGGAATGAGCAAGAGAGGATCGGGCGTTCTCCTGCACATCACGTCCCTTCCTTCACCCTACGGCGTCGGTGATCTCGGTCCCTGGGCTTACAGGTTCGCCGACTTCCTCGCCGGGACGCGTCAGGCCTACTGGCAGGTACTGCCGCTCAGCCCTACGGCGCCGATTTACGGGAATTCCCCGTACAGCAGCGTCTCCACGTTTGCCTGCAATACGCTGCTCATAAGCCCTGATATTCTTGTGGGTGACGGCCTTCTGTCCAGGGAAGAGGTCGATTCGCGGCCCCCCTTTCCGGACGACCGATGTGATTACGAAGGGGTCATCCCGTACAAGGAGTACCTCCTCGACCGCGCGTTCGACAGCTTTGTCAAATCCGGGAAGGACGGGGACGGCTTCAGGCATTTCTGCGACGATCAGGCATCATGGCTCGATACCTACGCGCTCTTCGTCTGCATCAAGAAACGCATGGGCGGCAGGTCCTGGGGCGACTGGCCCTGGGAGTTGAGGGACCGGTTGCCCGATTCCCTGGAGGCGGTCCGACGCGAAGCGACAACCGATATCGAGAGGGAGAAGTTCCGCCAGTACCTCTTCTTCCGCCAATGGCAGGCCCTCAAGAGATACTGCAACGAGCGGGGTATACAGATCATAGGGGATATACCCATCTATGTGAGTTACGACAGCGCCGACGCGTGGACCGATGCCGGCACCTTCAAGCTGGATGGAGAGAAGAGGCCGGTGGCGGTCGCGGGTGTGCCGCCTGATTATTTCAGTGCCACCGGCCAGTTGTGGGGCAACCCGGTCTATAACTGGGATGCCTTGAGACAGACGGGCTACGCCTGGTGGATCGAACGGGTGCGCCACACGCTCGCGCTCTTCGATATCGTGAGGGTCGACCATTTCCGCGGTCTCGTCGCATTCTGGGAGGTTCCCGCCCGGGAAAAAAATGCCGTGAACGGGCAATGGGTGGCCGTACCGGTGCGCGATTTTTTTAACCAGCTTTTCAGGCGCTTCTTCAGCCTGCCCATTATAGCCGAAGACCTCGGCCTCATCACCCCCGACGTGCGGGAGATGATCCGTGAACTCGGCTTCCCCGGCATGAAAATCCTCCTTTTTGCCTTTGGCGAGGACGACCCCATGCACATCTATCTGCCCCACACATATGAGAGGAACTACGTGGTCTACACTGGCACGCACGACAACAACACGACCAGGGGCTGGTTCCAGCACGAGGCGAGACCGGAGGAGAAGGAACGCCTCTTCCGCTACATCGGCAGGGAGGTGCGGCCGGATGAGGTGAACTGGGAGCTTATCAGGCTCGCCATGATGTCGGTCGCCCGGATGGCGGTCTTCCCCATGCAGGACATCCTCGGCCTCGGTCGGGAGGCACAGATGAACCGGCCGTCCGTAGCCCACGGGAATTGGGAGTGGAGGTTGCGTCCCGGAGAACTCACGGAGTGTAAAATATCGGGGCGGCCGGGGGAGTGCGCGAAGCGGGTCGTGCGAAGCGGGTTGTCGAGGAGCGTATTTTTTCGCCCCCGGTCCTTCCTTTTTTTGAGGGGGTGGCTCCATGGGCTTTGCCCGTGGAGGGGGCGGCCGGGTACCCACGCAAGTGGGTGTCCCAATAATAGTAAGGAGGAGGAATGAATAGACGGCGATCATACAAGACGGCAGAGGTGGTGCTTGCGGCACTCATTATTTTCCTGGCGGCCGGGATGGCCGCGCTTGTTCCCGCCCGCGCAAGGGCCGACGACGCGCTGGATGCCCGGCATCTCTCCGAGAGGGCCCGGCAGACCCTGGAGACCTTCTCGCAGGCGCCGGAGATGGACGCATTTCGGAATCTCATCAAGAACGCCAGGGGTGTCTTCATTGCCCCTCAAATCCTTAAGGGGGCCTTCATCGTGGGCGCCTCAGGGGGAAGCGGTGTGCTCGTTGCCCGCGACAGCTTGAGTGGGCGCTGGCTGGGTCCCGCGTTCTACACGATCGGCGCGGCAAGCTTCGGCTTTCAGATAGGGGGCAGTGCGTCCGAGGTCGTGCTCCTTGCCATGACCGATCGTGGGGTGAAGGCGCTCCTTGAGAACAGCATCAAGCTCGGCGCCGACGTCGGGTTGGCGGCCGGACCCGTCGGGATGGGCGCGGCGGCCTCGACCGCGAACCTGAGCGCCGACATTATCAGCTTCGCCCGGTCGAAGGGGTTGTATGGCGGCATATCCCTCGACGGGGCGGTGGTAAAAACCAGGGAAGACTGGAATAGCGCCTACTATGGCGGGATCGTAACGCCTTACGATATCTTCAGAAAGAGAACGGCCAGAAGCCCCCAGTCGGTCGGCCTCCTCGCGACGGTCTCCCGGCTGTCTGACGGAGCGAGGCTGGCTTACCCGGACAACCTCGGTCAAGGGGCCGGCCCGGCGGATATGAAGAGGCCGCCCGAGTCCGCGCCCGGGGAGCAGACCGAGGTGCAAAAGCCGGCTGAAGCGGGGCCCGAGGAACAGACGGACGTGCAAAAGCCGGCCGGAGGGGAATAGGTCCGGCCGCAGGCCCTTGTGCTGTCCCGTCAATACCCGGTCCAGACCTCCTGCTTTATATGGCCCTGGTCAATCTCCATCCCCCCGAGCATGACCCTCATGCCCTCGACCATGACCGGCGGACCGGAAACGTAGTATATGGCGCGCGACCAGTCTTTGCACCGCTCCTTGATGACCTGCGCCGTGAGGCGCCCGGTCGGGCCGCTCCATTTCGTCGCCGATTGCTCCGGCCTCGTAATCGTCGTCACGACCGTGATGAAGGGAAGCCTACCCGCGATTTCCTCAAATTCTTCGAGAAAGAGCGCCTCCTCCGGCACGCGGCTCGAATAGAACACGGTAACCCTATGCCCTGTGGGGGCATCCGCCACGTAGCGCATCATGGAGCGAAAAGGGGCGACACCGACGCCCCCGGCCAAAAAGACGAGGGGGATCTCCGTATCCTGGGGCAGGATGAATTGGCCGACCGGGCCCTCGATGTCGATCGGGCGTCCTTCGGGCATCTCCCTCAATGTCCGCTTGAAGGCGCTGTCCGTCAATCTCACGGTGAAAAGGAGGTGCTTCTCCAGGGGCGACGATGCTATGCTGAGGGGCCTCCGCAACCCAGCTGCATCCTGAAACCCCGTGTCGGGCACCGTGATGAGGCAAAATTGACCGGCCAGGAAATTGAAGCCCTCGGGCCTTGTGACACGGAAGGCCATCATCTGGCCCGCCATGATCTCCCTATCGAGCATTTGGACGCGATAGTTCATTCCGTCCTCCCTTGATTATAGTCGGCAAAAGACGTGCGATATCGGTCATCTATCTGATTTTTTTTGGCCGATCGGCGAGGCGCGGAAAGGCCAAATGTACTGGATGTACATGACCTTTTCGCAACGAAGCGGGCGGACAAAAAGACGAGCCAGATGGCCCATTTATTTTCTGACGAGCCCTGACTGTTGAGAAGCCCCTCGATTCTGGGTAGAATAAACTACAGGCATGATACCTACCGGATATGATGTGGTCGTCGTGGGAGCGGGGCCCGCGGGCTCGTCGGCGGCGTGCGAGCTTGCGCGGCAGGGCGCGCGCGTCGCCCTTCTCGATAAGGCTACCATGCCGCGGTATAAGACCTGCGGCGGGGGTATCGTCTACAGGGCGCTCGATCTTTTGCCCTGTGACGTGTCCGGGGCCATTGAACGGCGGTGTCACGTGGCGGAGCTGAACCTGTCGGATGCCGGTCTTTACTTCTCCGTGAAGAGGGCTGAACCCCTCGTCTCCATGACCATGCGCGAAAACTTCGACCACCTGCTGTTAACAGCCGCCAAAGAGGCGGGGGCCCACACCATGGAGGGGTGCCGGGTACTCGATGTCATCCCCCATGACGAAAGGGTGGAGGTCGTGACGGGCGGGCGCCCCCTGCTCTGCCGCTTCGTGGTCGGGGCTGACGGAACCGGGAGCCTCGTCGCGAGGAAGGGCGGCTGGCAGGCAAGGATGAAGGTCGTCCCCCTCCTCGAATGGGAGGTCCCCGTGGCGGACGACCTTCTCGACGTCTTTTCCCCGTCCGCGCGCTTCGAATTCGGCTTCGTGCCTGGCGGATATGCGTGGATTTTCCCGAAGAAGCGCCATCTCTCGATCGGCCTCGGGGGTACCGTCACCGGCGGGCTCGACCTGAGAAGGAGGCTCGGCGACTTCATGCGCGCCTCGGGGATAGAGCCGGTAAACGGCGTGGAGCAGCACGGCTATTTCATCCCGGCGGGGCTCAGGCAGGGAGGCTTTGTGCACGGACGGGTCCTCCTTGCGGGTGATGCAGCCGGATTTGTCGACCCCGTAACAGGAGAAGGGATCACCTATGCGCTCTTGACCGGCAGGGCCGCGGCAAGGGCGCTTATCAAAGGGGAACTGGAACCGCCGGGCGTCAGGCGGGCCTACCATGGAGAGCTACGGACGGGTGTACTTCGCGAGCTGGGCTGGGGAAGGCTCCTCGCCTCGCTGCTCTACCGCTCGACAAAGGTGAGAAACCTCCTCTTCACAGAGTACGGCCCGCAACTGGCGGAAGCCATGGGGGATATCATACTCGGCCGGAAAAGCTACGCCGCCCTGTGCAGCGCGCACACCGGCGTCCGCGGGCTCTTCCGCGTCACTAAATATTTGAGGGGCGCGAGGCAGGAGGGATAGTTTTTTCTTACCGGAAATTCTCTTGATTCCCCTCACCCCGCCGTGATAGGC
>JBEKJU010000229.1:0-6167 GCA_050011095.1 Syntrophorhabdales bacterium | reverse complement strand
ATGTAGTCCAACTCGTCCTGCGAGAAGTTAAACTGTCCCGACACTACCGTTTTGGCCAGACTCTCCGTGCAGGCAAGGTTGCCGTAGGAGGAGAAATTGCCGGACTTGTAGTTGGCGGTCAGCTCCACCCCGTAGATCTTCCCCTGAGAATAATTGAAGGGGAAATAGATCGGCGCCTCGCTGAACTGGCCCTCGTCGATCAAATCCCTCACGATCTTGTAGAAGCCGTCGAGGCCGACGGTCAGTCCGGGGACTACCTTCTGGGTGATGCCGGCATCGAAGTAATGCGACCTTTCCGGCAGGACCGGCGAATTCTGATTGACCGAGGGCGCGTTGGAGGTACCCTGGAACAGGGCCAGGTCCTTGGGCGAGACCAGCTCGGTTGGCGGCGGCGTGAAGTACCGGGCATAGGCGGCGTGCAGCGTCGTGTTGTCCGTCGCCTTGTACACGAGGCCCAGACGGGGGCTCAGCTGGCCCGCTTTCACGAAGGCGTCCAACTCGTCTGCCCTCAGCCCGTAGTTGACGGTCAATTTGTCGAGGGCCTTCCACTCGTCCTGGAGATAGAATGCCCCGTAAGTGTTGCCGTTCTTCGAGGTGTCGTCCCTGATATTGAAGGGACCGCCGGTAACGTTTCCATTGGAGTCCACCGGGAAAACCAAAGAGTTGTTGTCGCTCACGACGTTTTCGGTGAATCCGAAAAAGCCCGCGCGGACCGTATGGCTATCGTTCAGGCGGTAACTACCGTCGCCCTGCAGCCCGTTGCTGATGGCGCCGAGGTGTAGTTTTGACGCGACCCCGTCGAACGCGAGGTCGCCGGCGTAGTCGGGAGTGAAATTGATGGTCGTGTCGCGGATGAAATAGGCGATCTGGTAATCGATGTCAGACCCGACCGAACTTTGCAGGGCGACGACCCCGAAGCGATTGGTCTCGGACTGCCGCTCGTTCAAGGTGGCGGAGTCGACGCCGGCAATGCCCAGCGCGGCCAGGTACTGCGGATCGGGAGCCTGTCTCGGATGGTTGGGGATTTGAAAAAAACCGTCGTAGCTGCCGAACATCACGCTTAACTTTGTCGTGGGACTGAGCAAGTAGGACCCATACCCGAAGCCCTTGAATTGATCCGTCTGGTCGTGGATGGCATTGGGGCCGGGGGTGGGGTTTTCGATCCCCAGGTTGTCATGCAGGTAGGAGCCGGTCAAAAAGTAATTCAGCTTCCCAGAAGAGCCGCCCAACTGGAAGCTCGGATTGACGGTGTCGTGGCTTCCGCCGTAGAGATCGACGCGCCCTCCGTTCTCGAAAACGCTCTTCGTCTCTATCTCGATCACCCCCGCTTCCCGGTAGCCGTACTGGGCCGGCAGGGCGCCAGTCAGGAGGTCGACCCGCTGGGCGAAGCGGGTGTCGAGGGTCTGCCCGAAACCGGTAATCCCCTCGGGAAGGGTCACGCCGTCGATGCGGTACTGAATGTTGGCGTGGTCTCCCCGTACATGGAGCTGGCCGTAGGAGTCATTGGCCACACCCGGCGCCTGAAGCAATACCTGGTTGAGGGGGGTATTTTCCCCTTGGGGGAGGGCGCCGATATCACCCTCGCTTATAGTATACTCGCTCCCTCCCGTCTTCGGCGAAAGGCTGTTCCTCGCCTGTGTGAGGCGTGCCGCCACGACCGACATCTCCAGTGCGGACTCGGCGGTCAGTGTCAGCGTCGTCGTGGCTATTGTTCCTGCCTCTACCGTCACGACGGCGGTACTTGCCTGAAAGCCGGTTTTTTCCGCCAGGACCGCATAGGTGCCCGGCTTGACACCCGGAAAAACGAAGCGGCCGCTGGCATCGCTCTGGGACTTGCCCAGAGTAGTTTCATCGGGTGATTTCAGCGTCAGACTTGCCCCTGGCAGGGGCCTTCCCAGGGCGTCCCTGATGGTCCCCTGGATCTGGTCGGTAATTTCCGGGGCGGCATAAGCCACGGCCACCATAGTCAAAAAAGCGAGCATGATTATCAAGCTTGTCAACACTCTTCTCGGTTGCATCTCACCCTCCCATAATGCGCAAGACGATAACAGAGCCTCACGGTCTCACCATCACGCACCTTAAGAGCATGAAGTGTCGCCCGATCGAATATGCCCCGGTTGCGACAAAAGCCTGAAGTTTTATCCCATCTTTATGCAGATAGGATGTGCGGCAGGATTAAGCGGGAGGAGACCGGCTGACCTCGGGGGAGAAAAAGGATTCGACGATATGAAAAGTCGCGGGAGCAAAGCATTCGATCCTGGGAAAATCCAGGTGAACGACCTGAACGGGGCTTGTGAAGGCTGCCGGGGAGTGTTGCACGCCAGCGTTGCAGATAGGACAATCGTCGTGGTCACGTCCATCATTGTGGTGATGATAAGCCATCCCAAGGGTTGCGAGAAGAATAAGGCATACGCAGAGGAGCGATAAACGAACGCGCATGGTGTAAGGATAGGTCTTGTGAGAAAAATTGTCAAGTTTCAACAAAGGTGGATAGTGTCCGCTATCGAAGGCGGATGGTGTCCAAAACGAAAGCAGGGAAATAGTCGGTTGGCAAGAAAAATCCATTGGGGGAGGAACCGGAACCCCTCGGTCACGGCAGGAGCGTCGGTTGCGGAACCCCTCGGAGACGTAGGTGACTAACGTGACTTGCCCTCTCTCTCCTGCGCCACGAATGCCACTTGAACTCTTCTCCATTTTCGAGGCTACTCAAGTTAAGGAGGAAGCTATACAGCCGCCGGCATTGCACGGCCAGTATGCGGATTACGACAAAAGGGTTCATACGGTGACAGACTGGCAAGGGAGGTCTGCCAATTGGCCGGATTCGAAGGCGAGCCAGCGGAGCCCCGATGAAGCTTGCCGGAGTGCGCTGCCGGGGACGCAGAAGGCAGCATGAGATAGGCCGACCGCCATTCAAGCCCGGCCGAACGCTGCCTGGGATGCCTATCCTTCAGTGACGTCAGTCTTGTTTTATCAGGTTCGGTAGGCCGCCCCTCAAGAGCGCCTATCCAACTGGCGAGCGCTCATTCTTCGTTTCCTTTCTGTTTATTTTGCTCGTTTATGCGAAATAAGCAGAAAGGAACACCACATAATATTTACCATTGAGAGACAACGCTATCTGCTCCTGCACCGTTTCTGCGACTCTGCGCAGAAACGGTGCAGGACCTGTTCAGACCACACTCCACGAAAAAAAGTACTTGACGGATGGAGAAAACTGTTTTACTTTGTAGCAGTTATATAAATTTATCGTTTCATCGTGGCCGCTTGCGGCCCCCAGTATTTTCATTAGGTCCTTCCGAAAATCGTTGTAGAGCGAAGGTCTCTCTGCAACGCCCCAGTATCTTCATTAGAGCTTAGCTCGAATACTCTACGCTTAAGGAGGCATGTACTACCCTTGCATGGAGAGCAAGGAGGGGACGCCTTCCGGTCCAGGTTTGCACGGAAGGGGTTACAGCTTTCCCAGAAAAGCTCATTGACTCAACACTGTTCCCTCAGGCCGGGGAAAAGCGGCCCAATAAGGAGAGTAAGGAGTGCGCGGATCGATCAGATGGCAGACCGGCGAGCTGGCGAAGGCAGTCTTTGAAGCCGGCGTCAGTAAAGCGGAGAGGGTGAATCCAGAGTCTGCCCATTTTGGCAAAATAGCATCATACCGCACCATGGAGACCTACAGGGAGAGTGTCTGGAATCCCTTTGGCGAATTCGTCAAAGCCGAGCACGGGGTCAAGGACTTTGAGAAGGTCACGGCGGCCCACGTCGTAGCCTATATGGAACGGAAAGTAGAAGAGGGCGTTGCCAAACAGACGCTTGAGAAGATATGCAGCGGCCTTGGGGCGCTCGAAAGGGCCCTCAACTTCCACGGGAAGACCGGCCATGATTTCTCCGCGCGATTCGACGTCCTTCATCAGGCAAAGGAACTGGGACAACTCAAAGATGGCTATCACGACCGGGCCTACAACGACCCCCATAGAGTTATCGGCAATCTTCAGCGAGAGGATCACCGGATCGGGGCCAGGATTCAAACAGAGGGAGGGGCCAGGCTTGAGGGCGTCTCGCTCATCAAAGAGGATCAACTCAGGGGTTTGAGCACGGATCGGTTCACCGGCAAGACCGTGGGCGTCATCTACACCGAGGAAAAGGGCGGCAAGGGCGGTACGGTAACGGTGTCGCCGGAAACCTATGCCGATTTGAAACATTACATCGAGGAGCATGGCAGGTTTTCTCTGGACGAGCGGGAGTATCAGCGCGATGTGGAGCAGGCGGCCCGAGCCTTGGGCGAAGACCCTGAAGGCACCCACGGGTTCAGATGGAACTTCGCCCAGGAACGGGTAGAAGAGCTCCAGGCCCACAAGCTGACCCATGAAGAGGCGCGGCAAGAGGTGAGCTGGGAGATGAAGCACGAGCGGGGTTCCATTACCGACCACTGCCTATTCGGAAGCTAAGGGATGACGATCTCCGTGTTGACGAAAACCGATGAGGTATCACGGCAAAAGCTCCTCAAGTGGCTGGCAATGCAACCGGATGCCATTAGGATCGAGGCAATGGGATTGATGGCGGCAAGCTACCACCAGATCAAGGAAGACCCCTCCTTGAACCAGGCGGAGAGGTATTACGCCGCATTATGCACCGCCCTGAAGAGCATGCGGCAGGTGGAAAAGGGTCTTGCCCGTAAATCACCCGACCACGACCTCAAAGCCGTCGCCAAGATTACGAAGATCCAGGCGGCGCGGATACGGGCGCAGAGGACCGGGAAGTCGAGCCCGAAGCGGAAAGCCCTCATGGGCATGTGGGGGCTTGTGGAACAGCTCTGCACCAAGGAACAACTGAGCTTCCGGGAGATTGCGAAGTTCCTAAAAACGTATAAGCACTTCGAAATCAGCTACATCCATATCCGCAATATCTGGGCGGAGCTCAAACATGTTGACCCTTGACGATCTGCTCTACCGGAATCCACGGTGGGAACGAACCATCGAGGAAATAGAACGGACGATTCCCCTGGAAGGCAGGCTGAGCGTCACAATATGCCACCGGGTAGAAACGATTGCATCCAAGTACACGATTAATCCGCGGCTCATTCAGCTCCGCAACCGTTTCAATGTCTGTCCCATTGGGGATATGTAGTGCTTTCCGACCCGTTGGACGCAATCCGGTTCATGGAGACCCTGAATGCATTTACCGGCAATCTCCTCAACACCGATGCGATCTATCAGGTGGGCACTGCGGAATTGAGCGTCGTAAGGCAGGGAAAGAACCACCTGCTCTGGATAGAGTTTGCCGACCACGATGAACAGGAACAACTGGATAAGCGGTCCTGCAGGATCGTAGCGAGCATCCTGGGCAGGGTGATCGCCACGTGCGATTTCTTGTGAAAACACACCGCCGCATTCCCACTGAAGAGGATATACACCATGGAAGAGCTTTGGGACATTAGGAGGGTATCCCAGTATCTGGGGATAAAACGATCCACACTCTACGCCATGATTGAAAGGAAGGAGATACCGCATTACCGCATCGGCAGGCTGGCCCGGTTCAGGCAGGCGGAGATCGAGGAGTGGCTGCTTGCGAAGAAGTGCGAGGGCCAATCAGAAAAAGAGACGCGGCAGGTATCCAAGAGGCGGTTGAGCCCTCCCTCACCAGCGTCGCAGATAGTGAGAGCCGCCATTGACGGTCTGAAGCCCCGAGGGGTATAATTCTTCAGGGAAATCAGACCGTATCAAGGGCCTCGGAAAGGAGGGATGATATGGGACTTTACAGAAGAGGCCCGACATGGTGGATGAGCTTTACCTACAACGGCCGGCAGGTGAGGCAGTCCACCGAGACGGACGACAAGAAATTGGCCGAAAAGATCCACCACAAGGTAATGACCGAGGTGGCGGAGGGCAAGTGGTTTGAGAGGCAGGAACGGACGCGCACATTTGCCGAGATGATGGAAAAGTACATGAAGGAGCATTCGAAGGTCAAGAAGAGGTCTTCATCACGGGACGAAGTATCGCTCAAGCACCTTCTTCCCTTTTTCGGCGCCTGTCCCCTGAAAGACGTATCCCCCTCGCTTATCCCTACAACGATATTTAATAATCTTTTGCCTTGCACCACGATGCTTATTCTGCTATTCTCTCCAAAACGGTGGAGAGGAGGCAGCCTATGCTACCCGAGTGCAGATGCGAGACCGATCC
>JBEKJU010000228.1:0-6171 GCA_050011095.1 Syntrophorhabdales bacterium | reverse complement strand
CCCCTCGACAATGCGAGGTGGATTCTCTTCACGACGTCGATCCCTATCTGCGTGAAGGCAGGGAGGGTGGAGAATATCTCCCGGCCCGTCTCGACGAAGTTCCTGTTGGCGAGGAGTTTCAGTTCCTGACAGGAGAGGCCGTTGTGGAGGCCGGTGCTTCCCTTCATGATGGTCATCGAGGACGACCCCACGGAGAAGAACATCTTCCGGAAGATCGTCGTATTGACGTCCCAGGAGGTCTCTTTTGACATCACCGTAAAATAGTGGTCGAGATCGAAGGGGTCCTCTTTTCGCGCGCGCGGTATCTCGTCCGCGGCGTTTTTGCCGATCTTCCCCGCGAGCTTCGCGATGATGCGGTCCGATCTGCGCTGATCGATGGTATCGCCGTCGAGGGAGACCGTCTGGTTCGCCAGCCGGGCCTTCCGGTAGAACCCCCCGATCAGGGAGGCCTCGAGTCCCCGGTACCTCTCTTTCAGGTCCCCGAGGGCCTTGAGGAGGTCGCGGTTGACGCCGTAGCCCCTGTATCCAAGGGAATTGATGACAAACTGCCTGCTTGTGAGTTCCGTCATGGCGAGGTGGTAAAGCTCGTTGTTATAGTGCCACTTCTTGTAATAGGCGAGAAGCGCCTCCGTCCCGGTGAGCTCGTCCCTTTCAAGCCCGGAGACCTCGGCTGCCACGTGCTCGAATCTTCTCTTTAGGGATTCGACAAGTACCCCGCAGTGGTGGTCCCACGAATAGGCAAGAACGAAGTAGTCTGCCCGGTGCGGCATGGAAAGCTCCAGACTTACCGCATCTCCGCGAAGATGCCGATGTGGTCGCTCAGCCCGGGGTCGTTCGCGAGCAACCCCGATGACACGATGGTGGCGCGTCCCCTGACGAAGATGTAGTCGATTCTCTCTTTCGCGTCTCCGGCGGGGTACGTATTGCCCGCGCCCCTGTGACAGGCCCGGTAGGCATCCACGTAGCCCGCCGATTTCATGTACTGAATGGCGGGGGAGTCCTCCGCGTCATTAAAGTCGCCGGCAAGGATCGAACAAAAGACGCCCGAATCGTCCCGATTCACCTCCGCGACGAGCTTCTGCGCCTGCGCGAGGCGCACGTTAGGATCGGCGATGTGGTCGAGGTGGACCGATCCGAGGATGATCTTCCGGCCGAAGATCTCCGTCTCGGCGATGAGGGCGTTTCGGGGCAGCACGGGCCTGAGCCCGTCGGGCAGACGGGTAAGATCGATGGTCCTCATGTTCTTTGTGCGACACCTGACGGACAGGGCGATGCCCTCGGGGTACTTCTCCATGAAGTGGTGGCAGTAGGAAAACTGTGAGCGGTAGTGATAACCGGTCATGGAGGAGATCCAGCGGGCGATCTGGGCGCCCGTGTCCTCGATGCCGGCGCCGCTCAGTACCTCCTGAAGGGCGGCGGCCTGCGGGTCGAGGCGGGCGATCTCCTTGGCGATGTGTCTCAGGCGCAGCCCCTCATCGCCGTTCCGGTGCATCCCGTGGAGGTTGTACGAGCAGACGCGCACGGTGGCGGGGTTAACGGAGCGGAAGCGGTCGACGTCCTCATCCGTCAGGATGCCCGCGACCCCGTGCCGTGAAAAGTTCTCGTGGATCCGCTCGACGTACTCCTCGAGGGCATTATATTGCCGGGCGACGACCGGCGGGGGCGTGCCCGCCCTGAGAAGCCCGACCATGTCAAGCCTTCTCAGGATCGGATCGTTCCGGTCGAGGCGGTCGAGCCAGCTCTCCATGCCCCGGTCGGATAGAAGGCCCGCGACGCCCGTGAGGGAAAAGCGCGCGTTGAGCTGGAAGAGGTAGTTGACCTCCGTCTGGAACCGGGTAGCGATCTTTTCGGGTGGAATCCCCGACCTGAGGAGATAGACCATCTCGAGGCGCGCGAGCACCATGTCGTCGCCTTTTAGGACGTCGCGCCACAGCCTGTCGGGATGTTCGGGAAAAGCCCCCGGCCCCCGGCCCGTCATCTCCTCGAAGATTCGCGCGAGTCCCTGGTTCTTTTCGAGAAGGCCCTTCACCTGCGAGGCGAGGGAGACGAGGGCGTCGGGGTCTGAGGGTGAAGCAATGACGCGGTCGAGGGCCTCTTTGAGGCGCGGCTCGCTTTGCAGTTCTCCGAGGAGCCTCGACCAGAGGGGGGGCAGCTTCTCTCCGGCGCGCTTCCCGGCCTTTGCGAGGACCGGCAGCATTAGCGCAAGAAGGTTAGCGAGGCGCTCAGGCGTTCCTTCCGCTTCCATCACGTGCCCTTAAGGGTAAATGAATTTGCTCGAATCCTTTTGAAGGATATATCTTTTTCGGGGAATTGGCAAGGGGACCCCGTCTTCGCGTCTTTGATCGGGTCGCGTCGGGTCGGGAGCAAGGGCAGGACCTCGGTGGCCCTGCGCGCACGGCATTGACATATCGATTTTTCACCCTAGGTTACTACTACCTGATGTTTCGGTGTTAGCCGTGTGCGCCCTTCGGCGCGATTCGCCGACCGCACGGGAGAGGAGGCAATATGGCTGATAAGGTGTTGAGCAATGTCAGGGTGGCGATCATTGCCACCGATGGTTTCGAGCAGGTCGAGATGACGGAGCCGAGGAGGGCCCTGGAGGATGCGGGGGCCGAGACTGTGATGATAGCGCCCCACGGCGGTACGGTGCAGGGCATGAGGCACGACGAGAAGGCGGAGGCGTTCCGGGTGGACAGGACACTCGATGAGACCGATCCGGGCCAGTTCGACGCGGTGCTGCTGCCGGGCGGCGCGCTCAACGCGGACTCGCTCCGGATGAACACGTTGGCCCGGGCATTCGTCAAGGAGATGGATGGGGCGAAGAAACCCCTCGCCGCCATCTGTCACGCCCCGTGGCTCCTCGTGTCGGCGGGTCTCGTCAGGGGTAGACACATGACGAGCTACCATACGATCCAGGACGATGTGAGGAATGCCGGGGCCGAGTGGGAGGATTCAGAGGTCGTGCGCGACCGTAATTGGGTGACGAGCCGGAGCCCGAAGGATATCTCCGCCTTCGATCGGGCAATGATCGACCTCATCTCGGAGTACAAGAGCAGGAGAGGGAAAGAGCACGCGGCATAGGCGACAGGGGATTGCTCCGGGATGTTTCACGTGAAACATCCGTCCGAGCGGATTATATCGCCCCGTTTATCTCCCTCACACGGAGCTTCAGCTCGTTCAGGTGCTCCTCGGTGAACCCCTGCCAGGCGAAGGGGAAAAGGGCATTGTTCTGAAAGAGCGGCTCGTCCACGATGGGGTAGCGGGCGAGGGAGCAATACGTTTCGAACATCTCGGTGTGCGGGATGGGCGTATATGCCGCGAGGGTTACCCTGACGTCCAGGCCGGATGCAAAATCGACGGTCCTCCTCACGTCCTCATGCCTCTGTTGGGGGAGACCGGCCAGCACATAGGCCTGGATGGAGCCCCGGGGAAAGCCCGCGCGGGACAGCAGCCCGACGGCCCTCTCGAAGGCCTGTTGCGTCACCTTGCCGCCGGTCGCCCTCTGGACAGCAGGATCGACCGTCTCCAGCCCGAGACGCACCTCTCTGAAGCGGGCCTCCCTGAGGAGGTCCGCGATCTCTCCATCGATGAGGGTGGCGTTGAGGGCATTCGGGTTATAGAGGGAGGTCTCGAAGGGAAGGCGGGCCATCCCGAGAAGGAGGGGTTTCGCGAACGCTTCCGCGCGGAAGAGAAAGGCGTCGTCGTAGAGGGCAAACCGGGAGATCCCACGATCCGCCCAGTGGGCGATCTCCCCGAGCACGGCGCGAACATCCCTGCGGACGGGACGCGGGTAGAGATATGGGGAGGCGCAATACGTGCAGCGGTAGGCGCATCCGAAGGACGTGAGAAGGGGGACGAAATGCCGGTCATCGTAGAGGTCGAACGCCGGAAGGGGAAACGCGTCGATCTCCCCCTGCTCGGGCTTGAGGGCTAGCCGGGAGGAGAAGACGTCCTCAAGGAACGTGTAGAATCGCCCTAGGTCGCTGTTTCTCACGACGAGATCGGCCCCCTCCATGACCCTCTTCGCATGGTCGTGGCAGAGGGAGGCGTATATGCCCCCCACCACGATCCTCGCGCGGGGAAAGACGTCCCTGACTATCCGGACGATCTCCCTTGCCCCCTGATACCAATAGGTCATTACGCATGTTACGAGCACGAGGTCCGGCGCGGTCATTCCGGAAAGCCTCGCCCGCACCTCCTCCGGGGAGATCCCGTATCGCTTGAATCTCCTTTTGATCGTCCTCGCGGGCTCGGGGTTGTCAACCCTCTGCTTGACGTAGGGGGCCCTCCCGTCCTCCTTTCGTCTGTCCTCCCTCTCCTTGAGGCAGTCGAGAAGCGAGACGTCCATGCCGTTCTCCCTTAAGATCGCGCCGATCTGGAGGAGCCCCAACGGGGCTGACCAGAAGCTGTAGGCCGAGACGTCGTAGATATAAGGATTAACGAGGAGGACGCGTATACGGTTCCTCCTGCCGTTCGCCCCTTCCTTTTCATGAGGGGGAGGCTCCGGCGGCTTCGCCGTTGGAGGGGGCGACCGGGTACCCGCTTGCGGGTGTACCAATGATTGTTTCACGTGAAACATGTCATCTCACCCGTGCTACCTTCTGCGCCGGCCGGCTGCCCAGGGTGAATAGCTTTATCGTGGTCAGCCCGAAGACGAAGCCGCCGATATGGGCGAAGGATGCGACGCCCTGGCCGTGGGAGAAGGCGATCTGGAAGAAGAACCATATGGTCAGAAGCAGCACGGCGGGTATGTCGGCGAAGGTAATGAACACAAAAACGAATATGAGCGTCTTCACCCGCGCCGTCGGGAAAAGGAGCAGGTAGGCCCCGAGGATGCCCGACACGGCCCCGCTCGCACCGATCATCGGGATCGGGGACGTCGGATCGAAGGAGCACTGGACGAGAGCGGCCACGAAACCGGACAACAGGTAGAACAATATGAACCTGACGTGGCCCGTCGCATCCTCCACATTGTTCCCGAAAATCCAGAGATAGAGCATATTTCCGCCCAGATGGAGAATCCCGCCGTGGAGGAACATGGAGGTGAATATGGTCAGAATGTTATACGGAAGCAGATCGGGCCTGGCCGAGTATGCGATGAACAGCTCCTTGGGTATGAGGGCATATTTGTGCACGAAATGCCGTTGCAAAGCCTCGGGAATGTGGAGGGACCATAAATAGATTAATATATTTACAAGAATGGCCGATATTGTTATAATGGGAAACGTGCGTGTAGGGACATTGTCCTTCAGCGGTATCATATTCTATGTAGTATTACCACGCAGTCCTAATCATGTCAAAGAAACCACTGGATGGAGCGGTAAATGCCGGAATTAAGAAAAGACCCCATCATCGACAGGTGGGTCATCATCTCGTCGGAGCGTGGCCAGAGGCCGGTTTTTCTAGGGGAAGAGGCCGAGCCGCCGAAGCCCGGGGCGATCTGTCCGCTCTGTCCCGGCAACGAGAGCATGACCCCCCCGGAAGTATTTGCGATTCGTCCCGCGTCCGTCGCCTCTCCGCCGAACAGCCCGAACTGGATTCTGAGGGTCGTGCCGAACAAGTTCCCCGCCCTGCGCATCGAAGGCGTGCTCAACAAACAGGGGGTCGGTCTCTATGACAGGATGAATGGGGTCGGCGCCCACGAGGTGATCGTCGAGACACCCATCCACAGCCAGACCTTGACCGGAATGGACGTGGCGTCCGTTCAGAATCTCTTTATGGCTTACCGGGAGAGGACCCTGGATCTCCTGAACGACAGACGGTTCAAGTTTATCATGATCTTCAAGAACCAGGGGGCCATGGCCGGCGCCTCCCTGGCCCATTCGCACTCGCAGCTCATTGCCCTTCCCATCATTCCCAAACGGCTTTCCGAGGAGATAAACGGATCGCTCAACTATTACCGATACCGGGACAGATGTGTATTCTGCGACATTATCGCGCAGGAATCGGACGAGAGACAGAGGATCATTTACGAAAACGACCATTTTATAGCTATTTCTCCCTTCGCTTCCCGCTTTCCCTTCGAAACGTGGATACTCCCCAAGGTCCATGAGGAGTCCTTCCTCCATTCTAAGACCCCCGACAACTACTTTGCCGTCGCGGACGCCCTTTCCGTCGTCCTGAAGAAACACGAAAAGGTGCTCAATTGTCCACCTTACAACTATATGATCC
>JBEKJU010000227.1:0-6251 GCA_050011095.1 Syntrophorhabdales bacterium | reverse complement strand
GGCATGTGCGTGGGGATCATCGGCCTCGACCTCACCTTCTACACCTACATCTCTCAGACATCGTGGGCCCTGACGGTTTTCGATGTCGTGTCGGGGGCGGTCAAGTCTTTCGTCTTTGCGATCCTGATCGCGGGAATCGGATGCCAGAGGGGGTTCACCGTGCGGGGAGGGGCCGAAGCGGTGGGCAACGCCGCCACATCGGCGGTCGTCTCGGGATTGTTTCTCATCATCGTGACCGACTCGACCTTTGCCGTGATCCTCAACTATATAAGGTGGTGAAGGCCTGTGGACGATGGGGTAAAAGGTGATCAGGCGATCAGGGTTGAGGACCTTTCGGTGCGCTACGGCGATGAGAGTATCCTGGAGGGCATCAGTTTCGAGGTGTGCCGGGGCGAGATTCTAGTCGTCGCGGGGATGAGCGGTTCGGGCAAATCGACCCTCCTCCGTCACTTGATCGGTCTTTCACGGCCCTCGTCAGGCCGGGTCGTGATCAACGGAGTTGATATCATCAATGCCACGGATGCGGAATTGAGAAAGGTCAGGAGGGGAATAGGCATGCTTTTCCAGTCGAGCGGCCTTCTCGGCTCGATGACCCTGGGGGAGAATATCGCCCTCCCCCTGTCGGAGTTCACCAATCTTTCCGAATCCTTCATCGCCGCGCTCGTCACGGCGAAGCTCGGTATGGTGGGACTTTCGGGTTATGAGGAATATCTCCCTGATGCGCTGTCGGGCGGGATGAGGAATAGGGCCGGCATCGCCAGGGCCATGGCCCTCGATCCCGAGATACTTTTTCTCGACGAGCCCTTCGCGGGCCTCGATCCCATAACGTCGGCCGGCCTCAACCTCCTCGTCAAGAGGATCAATGAGGGGATGGGGACGACCATGGTGATCGTGAGCCACGAACTGGAATCCATCTTCAGCCTGGCTCAAAGAATAGTGATGCTGGACAAGGGCAAAAAGGGTATAATAGCCGATGGTGACCCCAGAATGCTGAAGGAGAGATCCCCAAACCCCCACGTGAGACATTTTCTGAACCGGGAGATCGAGGAAAAGGACGAACCGGGAAGGGGCGGGGCATAAGTGGCGCAGCGTCGGCTCTATTTTCTGGTCGGCCTCTTCGTCACCGTCGGCATCGGGCTGGGGGTGGCGGCGGTGGTCTGGCTCGGCGCGTCGAGGTATTTTCAGAAGGGGTCCATGTACGTGACATACTTCGACGAGTCTGTCCAGGGACTCCAGGTCGACTCGCTCGTAAAGTTCAGGGGTGTTGATATCGGCAGCGTCCGAAAGATAGGGGTTGCCCCCGATCAGCGGCTGGTCGAGGTCATGATGAAGCTCGATGTCAAGGATTTCAACGTGACAGGCGTGGTGGCAAAGCTGACCCTGGCCGGCATAACGGGCATTGTTTACGTGGAGCTCGACCGGGGGAAGCCGGGCGAGCCGAGCCTGAGACCGACCGCCTTCGAGCCGCCTTACCCGGTCATCCCGTCGGCCCCGTCCGATATCAGGCAGATCGAGAGCGGCATCAACGACGTGCTGAAGAGCGTAAGGGGCATCGACTTCAAGGGCATCTCCGACCAGGTGAAGGCGACGACAAAGTCGATCGACGGTTTCGTGAACGGTGAAAGGACGAAGCATATCATGCGGAATGCCGAGGTGGCGTCGGCGAAACTCGCATCCTCCGCCCAAAAGATCGATAATTTCGTGGCCGGAGGATCGATCGAGGAGGTCGTTGCCGAGGCCAGGGACGCCGTAAAAGATGCCAGGTCGGTGATGGCCCAGATAAAGACCGAGCTGGAGGGCGTCAAAATGGGTCAGACCATGGGCAAGGTGAATCAGTTCGTGGAGGGGACGTCGAGGAGGGTGGAGTCGACGCTCACGGACGTTTCAGCGACGGCGGAATCACTAAGGCGGGCCTCGGATTCGCTCGACGCCCTTATCGACCGCCTCAGCGCCGACCCGTCGGCCCTGATCTTCAGCCGTCCCCCCAAAGGAGAATAGCATGTCCCGTCTGAGGCCAGGCGCGTTGTGCGCCCTCGTTCTGCTCGGTAGCGCCTTTTTCCTGTGGGGGTGCCTGCCGGCCGGCAGGGCCCCTTACGAGATCAAGCTCTATGCGCTAGATTACAGGCCCCTTCCGCTATCCGGCGCGCGCCTGGAACAGGTGATAAGGATCGACAGGTTCTCCGTTGCCCAGGTCTACAATAGCTCCGCCATGGTCTACAGACCCGAGGCGCCCAGGGTCGCCGTCTATCACTACAGCATGTGGAGGACGAACCCCAGCGACATGGTGGCCGATTACCTCGCCCGCGATTTTCGGTCGTCCGGCCTTTTTCGCGCGGTTTTTTCCTCTCATCAGGAGGAGACGACGCGGTTTGCGGTTGACGGCGTTGTCGAGGAGCTTCTGGAATCGAAGGAGACGGACGGATGGAAGGTCATAGTCGATCTAGACGTCACGCTTCTCGATCTCACAAAACCCGATATCACGTCAAGGGTCGTCTTCCAGAGGCGATACCGCGCCAAAGAGCCTATACCAGATCAATCACCCGATGCCTTCGCCCGTGGAGCGAGCGAGGCGATGGCACGGCTTTCGGCAAAGATTATCGACGACGTCTACCGGACAATCGAAGCCACCCAATAAGAGGGAAACTACTGCCAGGTCCGCCCTTGACGGGGAGGCGGCGGAGTTGGTAGAATGAATCAAGGGACATATGGATGACATAGCCAACGAGAAGCCTAACTGGCTTGAGCGGACGATCGACTCCCTCCTTTCTTCCAAGGAGGAGGTGGAGGCCTCGGGCACGCCGGAGGAGATGATCGATGAGACGGCGGGAAAGGCATTCAAGATCAGCACGGCCCTCGGACTTATCCCCGGTCCCATCGGCATGGCCGCCATCCTTCCCGAGATCGCTGCCCTCACGAGACTTCAGGTCACCCTCATTCACCGTATCGCGCGCCACCACCACACGCACGAGAAGGTCAGCAGGGAGATCATTCTACTCATTCTCGGGAACGCCATGGGTGTGGCCGCAGGCGAGGCCCTCGTCCGGAACGTGGGCTCGCACCTTGTCGTGAGATCGGTGAACACGCAGTTCATAAGGGGCATTACGCGAAAGATCGGCACGAGGATGATCGACAGTGTGGCGGAAAGGGCCGTGGGGCGGTGGATACCAATGCTGACCGCTCCGCTTTTCGGCTATTTCTCCCGGTCGCTTACGATCAGGATTGGGAGGGAGGCAGAAAGGCTCTTCTCGAAAGGGATAGGGGTGGAGCCTGTGGAGGGCGGCGCATCGTGAAAATCCGGCTCATGGCAGCCTTTGCGCTCCTTTTCGTCGTCGTTTTCACCCAGGGGTTCCTTTTTCCGGCTCACGCCATGGGCGACAGGCAGGTCGTGAGGATCATCAACGAATGCAGGAGGAGTCACGGTCTCAAGCCACTCAGGGATGACCCCAGGCTCATGCAGAGCAGCAGGCTTAAGGTAATCGACATGACCAGGCAGGGCTACTTCGACCATACAAGCCCGGCCGGCGAGCCTTTTCACGTCAACTTCCGGCGGGTGGGCTACACGTACGGACGGGTGGGGGAGGTCCTCGCGGGTGGCTGCGAGAACGAAAGATGCGTCCTCGACGTCTGGCTCCGGTCCCCCCCGCACCGGGAATCGATGCTCAGCCCGGCCTTCCAGGATATAGGCTGCAGTAGCGCACGCGCGCCCGATGGCAGAGGTTTCTACGTGGTCTGCCACTTCGGCAGAACCCGGTGATGCAATTATTGGGACACCCGCAAGCGCGACCCACTGCGTGGGTGCCCCGCGGTCGCCCCTCGGGCAGCAAAGCCGCCCAAGCCTCCCCTTCAACAGAAGGATGAACCGAAGGCGAAAAGAAAGTGCCGCGACGGGCTCGGGTCGCCTGCCTTCCTCACCTGACCGTCCGGCGCGCCCCGTCATACCAGGTCGCCCTATCCGCCCCCGGTCTACCTATGGCCGCTCGCCCTCCTCAATGAGCTGCCTTGTCCGGTCGATGTGGAAGTAGACGAGGAATAGAGGCCTGTTCTCCGGACCGCCGGGGACCACGTAGTGTTTCTCTTCGAGGAGACGGCATATCGTCTCGCTGTCCCTTTCCTCCTTGATCCTGGTCAGGTAGAGTCTCTTGCCTTTGGTGCGTCCGCCCGATTCCAAAAAAAGATAGGCTGCGTGAGGATTCGAGTCGAGGTCGCGGTGTGAAAGATGGTCGGGCATGATGAAGGCGATTGTGTCGTCATCGATGAAATTCGGACGTTCGTATATCGCCGCGTCCACCTTGCCGTCGAAGTTGGCCGTCGCCAGAACGCCGAACCCGTTCGCCTGTTCGAAATATTCTCGCAAATTGCTCATACACGCACCTCCTGATCATTAAGTAGACATTATAGTAAGAACGGGAAGGGACGATTTAAAGGTGCGGGACGGGCGAAGCGATTTAAAGGTCACCGGGCGAGGGAAATCCAGGTAGAGGGGTCGCGCCGGGCCGTAAACTTCCAGGTTTCTCCCCTGGATTCGTACCGGATGGTTCCCGCGATCGTATCGGCCTTGACAATGCCGTCCATGGTGATGCCGGCGCTGTAGCTCCACAGGTTGTCCTGATCGCTGAAGCTGAACGTTTCGCCGTCCACAAGGGCGTTCCTTATGCGCAGGACCGAGGCCCCAAAGGAGACGGTGCCCCATACGTGCTGAAATTCCTGCCTTATCTCAATGCGCATCGGCATGTGCTGATCCTTGGCCTCGAGTCCGCCCTCCCACCGGCCGCTCATGTTGGCGGGAATGACCCAGAGGTAAATATTATTGGTCCTGACCCTGATGCGGTGGTCCGGCTCCCACTGCTCCATGTCGTGACAGTACGATACTATCCTCGTTCCGGGTCTCAGCTCGGCCAACAGTTTCGGCCTCAGCCTGCGGTTCACATCGGGGAAGAGAAACAAGAAGAGCACTGTGGCCTCGCCGATGTCGGTCTCGAAAAGGTCCGCGGCGAGGAACCTGGTCAGGCCGGCCACCTCCGCCGGAAGGGCGTTTTCATTGGACTCCTTGATTCTCTGGGGATCGAGGTCCACCCCCACGCCCCGGGCCCCCGTCTGCTTTGCTGCGGCAATCACGATCCTTCCATCCCCGCACCCGAGATCGTAGACGGCGTCCGTGCCCCGGACCTCCGCCATCCTGATCATCTCGTTCACCACCTCACGGGGGCTCGGCTCCCAGTGAACATCGAGCCTGGCCTTCCTGAGACTCACAGGCTCCAGGAAGCCGATCGTCTGGTAATCTTTCCCGAAATCCATATCCGGCTCTCGCAATTGAGTGGCCGACAGAACCGGCAGAAGGGCAACGGGCTTCAGTTGGAAAAATTTTTTCATTGTTGCCCCTTGCCTCAACGTGATGCGCCCCGATGGGTTTGTCAAGCTCCCTTAAGACGTCCGGCCGCAAGCCGGACCGTTGCAATAGGGTTGCCCTGGTCTTAGATTACAAGAAAAGGAGGTTATCCCATGGAGACACGGATGAACGTGACAAGAGCGATCGTCACCTTCCTCGTGGGAGGTGCGATGGGGGTGGGTGCGGCATGCCTCATGTCGCGGGCCTGCGCGATGAGGAAATCAAACACGGGAGGTTCACGGCAGAAGCCCGGTGAGGTGCCGACGCAGCCCGCCACGCCCTATTGCGCTGTCCCGGAAGGGGCGGACATCTGCTTTCCGGAGCAATAGCGGTACCCCGTCCCCTGCGGCTTCTTCGACCCCCTGCGCCAACCAGTTCGGCTGGAAGGCCCGCGGGACAGGGCTGCTCACCCGCCGGGCGCCTTCCCGACGGTGGTCACATCCTGGAGGATGGGCCGCCAAAAAAACGCCCTGGCATCGGCCCTTTGGCGCGAGGGGGACGAACGGAAGCGGGTGTGGGCCGCTTCCTTCCTGCCTTGGGCCTCTTTCAGGTTTCGTAAGCGATGACCCTTATGACACCTATGGTCGCTCCCGTATCGTCGGTCGTGCAGGAATCGCTCACGGAGATCACCCTTTTCATCCCTTCCTCCGAGAGGAACCGGTTCACCTCGTTATCGAGGGATGTCAGTTCCTCTACGGTATGAAAGATTTTGAGGGGTGACATGAACGTTTTGACCTTGAGCATATTAAGAACCTCCTTGCCTGGCGTTATGGGCTCCGTTTGCTCCTCGCGCAATCCTCGGTTTCGCCTCTTTCGCGGCTGTTGTGTCGGCCTCGCGACCGGCGTCGAGACCTCGAGAACCCAT
>JBEKJU010000226.1:0-7872 GCA_050011095.1 Syntrophorhabdales bacterium | reverse complement strand
AATATTGACATCCCCGGCGGGTGGGTAAACATCCCCTTTATCCGTCTGGGAGACCTGAGAGTCACGGAGATCAGCGATCCTATCGGCACCGACGAACATCCCCTTTTCCGCCGGTTTTGGGGCAGGACATCCCCTTACGGTCAGCAAATGCTCTTTGCCGATGCAGTGCTGAAAGGGAAACCTTACCCGATCAAGGGCCTGATCTGCACAGGCGGCAACCCTGCTGTCACCCTGCCCGATTCCGAGCGTATAAAAGAAGCCATTAAGGCGCTGGACTTTGTGGTGGTATCGGAGTTGTTCATGACGGAAACGGCCGAGCTTGCCGATATCGTGCTACCCGCCTGCTCGTTCCTTGAGAAGAGCGGCGTCGGCTATGTGTACGGGGTAACAAACTGCATACCCTATGCAATGCTCCGCAAGAAAGTGATAGAGCCGATCGGCGAGAGCTGGCCCGACTGGAAGATCTGGACTGAGATAGGCAGGCGCATGGGCTATGGAAGATTCTTCCCCTGGAATACCGAAGAGGAGATTATCGACTTCTTCCTGAAGCCAAGCGGATTGACCAGGGAACAGCTGGAAAAGGACCACCCCGAGGGGGCCTATTATACCCAGATGAAATATGTGCAGTCAGGTAGGTACAACACGCCTTCCGGCAAAATCGAGCTTTATTCCGAGACGTTGGCTGAGAACGGCTATGACCCGCTACCCCGTCCTGTTGAGCCGAGCAAGAGCCCCCTGAGCACACCGGAGCTGTACAAGCAATATCCGGTGATTCTGACGACAGGGGCAAGGATTCCGGAATACACGCACACTCAATTCAGAGAAGTAGCCACTTTGTACAAAAGTGCGCCCGAGCCCATAGCGGAAATCCATCCTGACACTGCAAGCAAATATGGCATTTCCGATGGCGATATGATGACTGTAGAAACGACAAAGGGGAAAATTGTTATGAAGGCTAGGGCCACTGACAGGCTGGTTCGCGGCGTGCTGAGCATCCCCCACGGATGGGCAAAGGCAAACGCAAACGTATTAACCGAACTTGAGCCGCGCGACCCCGTGACAGGCTACACGGAGATGAAGGCGTTGCTCTGCAGGATTGCCAAGGCAGCATAAGGTATAACAACTCAGCCGTCAGGTTCACAAAAACCGCCGTCTACGGGGACGGCGGTTTTTTCGTACATCCGGGAAGAGGCGCCAGCCCGCTGGAACATGGATATTGCAAAAGCTGCCCCCGATAATTAGACTATTCATGTAAGTCATCGATGACAAAAGTATAAGGAGTACATCATGCCATACGTTAACATCAAGATAACGAGAGAAGGGGTTACGGCAGAGCAAAAGGCCGGGTTGATCCAGGGAGTGACGAAACTGCTCCTGGACGTCTTGGGAAAGGACCCCAAGACGGTTTTTGTGGTCATCGATGAGGTAGACACCGATAACTGGGGAGTAGCAGGCGAAACCATAACGGCAAGGAGAAAACAGGAGAACGTGAACAAGGAAGTGGAATGCGCGCAAGAACCATTCGAGTGTTTTCCGCCCGACCTGTGCAATACATGAATCAGGGCGAGCCTTGTCCGCCCGCTTCGTTGCGAAAAGGTCATGTACATCCAGTACATTTGGCCTTTCCGCGCCTCGCCGATCGGCCAAAAATCCTTCGCCATCTGACTCATTTATTTCCTTCCGAGCCCTAAGGGGATTAATCAATAAAGAGAGGTCAGGGTTTCGTTCAGCATCCTCTCCAGCTTTATCTCCTCGGCCTCGTCCGCGTATTTGGGCCGTCCGACATCAGGGAATAATCCGAACATGCCCTTGAGCAGCACCTCTGCGTGGGGAGGACAACCCGGCAGATGCGTGCCCTTTTCCGCATGGTGTCGCTGACAGACGCCAAGGAAGATGTTGGTTTCGTCCGGATTAATGTCGCGGTCAATAGTCGGGCCGAGGAAGATATGCACCTTCCGATCAAGCGGCCGGTCTATGAGAAGTCTGGTGGGATCCTCAGGATCAGGCCGCCGCAGCTTAGCCACGGCGAAGTGGAGGTATCCCGCGCAGCCGGCACAGGCATTTTCACCATGGATAATGATGTCCCTGCCGCTCGTCAGGTCGATTTCAGGCTGTTCGAAGGGGCTCATCACTTCATCGATCGACGGCCCGATGATGCTTATGTTCTCCGGTTCAACCGGACCTAGTCCCTGCATGTAGGCCAGTCGCACAGGCGGGGACGTTACAGGATCGAGCCCCATGATCCTCATGGTCACCGCATCCACCGCCACCGGGTTCGTGCCGCCTATCAGCAGGTTCATCGTTTTCGGCGTACCGGCGACGGGCCCGAAACCCTCCTGACCGATGAGGCCATCAATAATGTGCAGCTTTGGTTTGACGAGACGGTGAATGTTAACCAGGTTCTGCCAGAGCCCGAAAAAATGGCTCATATATTTCTCAAGGGGCGGCATCGCTCCCTGGAGACTCTTGACAGCGAGCGATGCGACAGCGGCAAAGTGGAGCTTCATCACCGGAACGTTGATAATCACATCCGCTTGATCCAGGGTGAGGGGAACCTTTCTGGACGTCATGCGCTTTGCACCCGGCACAGGCTTCTCTATCAGTTCGTCCGCGTTTAAATCGACGAGACTCACCTTCCGGGGATCGAGATCGATCAATGTATCGTATCCGTACAGAAGGAACATCTTCGTGGTTGCACTGCGGTTGATCGACGAGCCCTCCGCGATGGTCACCTTTCGTGCGACTGGGAGCAGGAACTCAACGAGCGCCTTTACGATCCGTATGTCGGTGACCACACCTCCTCTATACACGCCATTGACCATCCCGTGGTCGGCCACGAGGTTCGGTTTGATTACAACAGTCTGGCCCGGCTTAACAAATTTCTGCAAGCCGCCAAGCTTACTGATAAGACTCCCGAGACTTTTCTTGATCTCCTCATAGGTCTGGGACGGGGGCACCTTCTCGATAGCCACCCTTTCCTTTTTGAGGTAGGCCTTCGTGGGTTTGCGCCCTTCAAGTCTCTCAAAGAGCACCGATATACTCAGGTCCATTTTGAGGAAAGAAGGGCCATTCGCGGTAAAGGACCGGGTAGGACGAAAGCCGTACTCCACCAACCACCGGTATTTCTGCTGGTCTGACGCAAGTATCTCAGCGGACACAAGGCTTTGCACCGCTATTAACTCATCGATCATCCGGAAAAGGATTTTCGCCTGTTGCTCCTCGCCGTTTACGAGGATCTCCTCGATGGTGCTCGTAGCCGGGTTATAAATGATCCATCCCACAACCTTGCCGTCGCTTCCGGCGAGATACGTGATGATGTCCGGGTTTTCTTTCCATTGCTGCCATCTGGCATCCGTATAAGACGGATCAACGCCGGGTATGTTGACGTAATAGTCGCGAAACCTGCTCCACAAGGCGGACGACGGTCTGCTCTTCCTGAGCGCTATCTCCAACATATGCGTATCTCCTGAATCCAAAGCCCTTCGCTAATTTCATACCGGTCCATCACTCTGAATTTCTTTACAATATAATCCGAGACAGTTACAGAGTCAAAGGTTAATGTACGCCGCCCCGACCCCCGGAGCGCTTCATTCGCGCCCGGATTCTATCCTGTGCTTGACGTCTTCCCGCAATGCCTTCTTGTCGTGCTTTCCTGCCGGCGTGAGGGGGAGCGTCTCCACGAAGACGAAGCGCTCCGGGATCAAAAGTTTGGAAGCGCCCTTGCTCTCCATGAAATTGCGTATCTTGTCCGGATCAGGCGTCGCGCCGGAGGCCAACCGTACGTACGCACAGACCTTTTCACCCAGCTCCTTGTCAGGTATGCCGATGACCGCCGCATCGGCGACCTCCGGAGACTGGCACAGAAGGTCCTCCACCTGAGAGGGCGTCACATTCTCACCACCCCGTATAATCAGGTCCTTGATCCTTCCGGTGATACGCAGGTTGCCCGCGGCGTCCGTCCGTGCCTGGTCGCCAGTCCTGAAGAAGCCGTCAGACGTAAAGGACTTTGCGTTCTCTTCCGGGTTGTTCAAGTACCCGGCGAAAATGCATGGCCCCCTTGTTGCCAGCTCGCCATCAGAGCCAGGGGGCACCTGGTACCCGTTCGTGTCCAGTATTCGCACCTCATCATACGGGCAGCAGGGCTTTCCTACGGTGGTGCAGATCGTGTCGACATCGTCGGTAAGGCTCGTCCGGCAGAGAAGACCCTCGCTCATGCCGAACTCGTTTATATACGTGCACCGAAGCTTGTCGTAAACCTCGCGGATCAGCTCCGGCGTGCTGGGCTCTCCGCCGGCCGATATCTTCTTCAGTGACGCTAAATTATAGGTGCCCAGTTCGGACTGTTCCACTATTCTCCGCACGAGGCTTGGCACCGTCGGCATATAGGTCACCTTTTCCGCCTCGATGGTCGCACAAATATCGACCGGCTTCGTGGAGTCAAGGAGCACGAGCTTGTAGGCGAAGAGGATAGACCCGACCACGTTAAGGAGGGCGAGATTATGACCGACGGGGACGACGACAAGCGTAACGTCGCCCGTGTTCATCTCCCATCCCCGGTGCAAATACTCGACATTACAGATATAGTCATTATGGGTCCTGGGTATGCCCTTCGGCAGACCCGTGGTCCCTCCCGAAGGTATGATATGGGCCGCATTAGTGGGATCCGGCCTTCTGAGGGCAAGTTCCTCCCGCTCTTCCTCGGTCACGGGCAGTTCCATCAGCGTCTCGAGGCTGCTCGTAAACCCCGGCGTACTTCCCGAGGCCCTGACGGAGATCACCTGTTTCAACTGTGGGTTGAACGACCGCACTTCGCCCAGGAATGATGCATAGTCGATCTTGCGGTAGGCAGCCGGGACAATCCAGGCGGTCGCCTCGGTCAGTTTACCCAGGTGACTCACCTCGAGCTGCTTGTAGCCCGAGATCAGGACCACCGGGATTGCTCCGATCTTTTGAAGGGCGAAATATGAGTAGACGTACTCGCTCCAGTTGGGCAACTGCAGCATCACGCACTCACCCTGCTTGATGCCGGCGCGCATGAGGCCTGCGGCCAACCGCTCCGTCCGCTCCCTGAGTTCAGCGTAGGTGATGCGGACCCTATCGTCCACGACGGCTTCCTTAGTGGGGAAGACGTCGGCGACCCGGTCCAGGATATCACCAAGTGTGAGGCCCGACCACCACCGCTTGTTTGTGTATTTTTCAATCTGGTCCTGACTGTGTCTCGGAAATTCGAGGCTCATATGCACACACTCCTTAAAAAACGGGATCGCCCTTTACGCGCGACCCCTGGTGGCAAAACGTGACTACATATCCTCTTTCTTGAATTCGCCCGGCCGGGCTATCGCCGGCGTAAAGGGGTCCGGCGCGTTGAGCAGGTCCTTCGGCCAACGGTTGCAATTCACCTTTTCATACCGTGAGTCCGCCTCAAGACACCAGTTGCAGGCGACACAGCGGACCAATTCCTTCTCCCGCCCTTCTTTTGCCTTGATGGGCCAGTCAGGATCGGCGAGCAGCGCCCGGCAGAGGCCGATTATGTCTGCCTTCTCCTGCTGCAGAATTCTTTCGGCATGTTCCGGCTCCCTGATCTTCCCGGCCGTGATTATGGGCGTGGTGAAACCAGCCGCCCTGACCGCCTGCCTGATCCCGTCAGCCAGAAAAACATGGGTACCGTCAGGCCACCAGAACCAGGGACTCATCCGATGACCGCTGTAACCGGACATCGGATCGGGAGGGCTCCCTTCCGCCGGCGTCAGGGCATCTTCAAAGCGGCTGCCGGCTGATACGCTGATATAGTCCGCCCCCAGTTCCGCAAATTTCACGGCAATCCTGCTGCTCTGAGCCAGGGTGTTGCCGGAGACATGAAAATCCTCACCATTTATTCTGACGCCAAGAGGATAGTTTTCTCCGACCAGAGCGCGGACGGCCTGGAATACTTCCACGGGCAGCTTCATTCTATTCTGAAGGGTGCTTCCATACCCGTCGGTCCTTTTGTTGACGCGGGAAAGGAAGGATGAGAGCACGTAGGCATGGGCCATGTGCACTTCAATAAAGTCGAACCCGGCGGCAAGGGCGCGCCTGGCCGCTGCAACGTGGTCCTCCACGATCTTCGGCAGTTCCTCTGTCTTGAAATCCTCGACCTTCTGTCTCCAGCCGGACTTCGCAAGCTTCAGGTGCTGCATGATCTGGATACCGATCTTTACGTCCTTGTTCACCTCGCGGATCGCCTTGACCACCTCGGTGATACCGGGCACAAACTCGTCGCTTGAGATGCGGAGGTTGTAGGGACTCTTCGAGGGAATAACAACGGCCGCCTCTACGACGATGGCCCCCACGCCGCCTTTCGCCTCCCTCTGATACCTTTTCTTCAGGTCCTCGGTCACATATCCTTCCTCCGTGGTGAGGCCCGATACCATGGAAGTGCGCTGTATCCTGTTGGGAAAGGTGACCCCGCGCAGGGTGATTGGCGTAAATAAGTGGTCGTATTTCATCGCTCCTTCTCCTTAAGAATATTTTTGTTCAACTTGCGGATTCCCCGCAGCTTGCTGCAGGGAGAATCTTTTTCCGCTTCGCTCCGCCGGCAATTATTGGGACACCCACTTCGCGGGTACCCGGTCGCCCCCTCTGCGGGCAAAGCCCGCAGAGACTCCCCCTCAAGACTCGCTCCGCTCGTTGTCTTGGATACCCTGCTGCAAGCAGCAGGGTCATTTATCCCGTTCCCCCTCTACCCGGCCCTTGCGAGCCGGATAGGGGAGGATTATCTTGCTTCACACTGCGATGGGCCGCCATCATCGTCACACTTTCGGCCTTCTTTCACTATGCCTTCTTGAGTATCTCCACCGTTCCCGTGGTGCCGTTAACCCTGATGTAATCGCCGTCCGCTATCGAGCGGGTAGCCCTCCAGGTCCCGACAACCGCCGGAATCCTATACTCCCTCGCCGTGATGGCCGCGTGGGTTAGCATGCCCCCCGTGTCAGTGACGACGGCCTTGATCTTGGGGAAGAGCGGGGTCCATGCTGTGGCCGTATATGGGCACACAAGGATCTCGCCCGGTTGCAGACGGGCGAAGCCTTCGAAAGTTTTCACCACACGAGCAACCCCCTCGGCAATACCGGGTGCGCCGGGGTAACCCTCGAACACATCCATCACCTTGATCTCCTCCACCTTCCCGGCCTTCAGCACCTCGTCGACCATCCCGAAGACCTTGATCAATATGGGGTCCTCGGCCTTTTCCGGAATAGTGCCCATTGTCAACGGGGCCTCCTGCGCTGCCGAGACCTGCTCCCATCCCTCTTTCCTTTCCTTGATGAGGGGGAGGGTCAAACGGTGGTAGTGGTAGATGGCGGGATCCCTGTACGCGGAGAGGCCTTCCATCACCTCCGCCAATTCGTAAAAATTGAAGAAGAAAACGTCATCAGCCTTTTCAAGGAGACCATATTTGACGAGCCTCCTTCCGCAGACCATGGCCACATCGTGCAGACGGGCGGTTGAGGAGCCGTCGATATAGAAGCCGTGGTCCTCCTGGAACTGGTAGATTTTCTTGCCTATCTCAAGCTGTTTCTCGAACTGCGAGGCCTCCTCGGCGCCAAGCTTCGCCTTGAAGGCATCGGCCGCAGCCTGCCCTTCCTTGATCATCGCTATCCTATCCGTCTTGATATCCCACCCCTGCCTCACTTTGGGAATGTACGTCTTCAATGTGTCGATGACGGGAGAGGGATCCTCGATCCACGTGGGGAAGATAACATCGAGGTGGGCGGCCGTAATCCGGTGACCGTACGCGTCGAGGAAGTTGTTGAATGACCTGATCCAGGTCACGCCCTTGGGGTCTTTCTCCAGTTCGGAGAGCGCCACCTTGGCATCGAGCCCCAGGATCTTGTC
>JBEKJU010000225.1:0-8280 GCA_050011095.1 Syntrophorhabdales bacterium | reverse complement strand
TTACCGACTCCTTGCGTTTATCTCACTGAAAATGGAGCTGAGCTGGAGGACAACAAAGGTAGGAAAGGTACGGCCCAATTTACCGCTCTACAAACTCACACAAAAGGCTTGACACTACCAGACTTTTGCAAATCCTGATACGAGCTTATCTGAGGAAATATACTCCCCCTTCGTCCACCTCTCGCCCAGGAGGGGATTCCAAAGCAGTCCTTTGTCGGTGGCGACGGTGACCGGCTGGACGATTCCCCACTCCCGGTAAACGAGGCCGCACCCGTCGAGGGGTATGTATATGTCGATATCATCGAGGGGCCATACCTTCGTGTGTCGCGCGAACGAGCCGCCCAAATAGTCTCTGTCGAGAATCGAGAGTACCGCCGGAAAGGTCCAGTCCCTGCCGTTCTCATCGGCTATGAAGTCCCTGAGACGATTGTGGCTGATACTCGCGGTGGAGCGTATCCCTCTGGAAATGTTGATATTTCTCTCCAAGAAAGTTGAAAATGCGTTTTCGATGGACTTTCCCGCCAGCTCCGTAAAGAACCAGTTTACCGCTTCGTTCATTACATTCTCCTCAAAGAGTCTTGCGTAGAAATGCTATATGTTGTGGCCTATCTGTATAACGATACCATATATAGTTGTTGAAATGCAATTCAAAATATGCTTAGTGTAGTCGTTGCGGGATGTCTTTGACGCCGGTCGCGTCCGGGAAGAGAGACGGAAAGGTAAACTAAAGTCCTTAGGATGCTTGTCCTCAGAAATTGCGACGCAGGCAAAATCACAAATAGCAAGGTGTAGCCCTTGCATTGGAGAATCACCTTTTCTTGAAGATTACGAAGGAACAAGCTGACGGCCAAGGAGCCCGGACAGGGCGGCAGTGAACGGGCTCAAAGAGCAGGAGTTAGCGCGTCGCGTTCTGTGCCATTCATATTCCTAAGGGATAAGCTACCGTCCCTCTTCCTGCTCTTCTTTTCCCGAAAACGACGATATAGACGTCGATTTTAGACAGGGAACGGAAGGGGAAGGCTTTAGCTACGCCCCTCCTTAACGCTTGGCGGAAACAGGCGGCGAGTGATAGAGCACCATGGTGATGGGTCTGGGAGAAACCGCTAGAGTTCCGCCGAAAACGTCTATAATGTTATAGAGCGATCTGGACACTCCTTGGCCGAGGGGTAAAGGGGCGGGAACCTGCATTCCCGCCCCAGTCCAGAAGTAGCCTTGCGGGAGGCGAAAAATGGCGAGTACCGAGTATCAACAGAATAGCCAGACCACTGAGTCACCCAAGACAGTACAACCCCCGTCTCTTCTCGACGACCTGATTCGCTTCCTTGAAGAGGACATAGACAAGGCCGAGAAGCCAGTGGCGGACAAGGAACAGGTGAGCGCCGAGGATGAGGCGGCGAAAGCATACTATGGGCAAAGGCGCTTCGCCGCGAGAGCAGCGGTGGTGCAGGACCACAAGAAGCAGGTTTTGAAGTTCCTCAAACACCTGGAGGACAACTACAAAGCGGAGCTACGGGTCAAGAAGGATCGGAAGGCTCCTAAATGGATGCAACAGGCCGCCATAAGGAAGGCGTTGGAGAACACCCTTTTCCACGAGGTGCTCGATCATCTCAAAGGCCACACGATGACGCATGACGAAGGTTCCAGGCTCGCGGATAGACGAGGGTTGGGCGAGTACGCCAGGGGGAGCAAAGAAAACGAGTATGTCCTCATCATGCCCGATTATGCCCACATGGCCGCCATCCTGGGTATAAAAGAGCAAGCCCTGCGGCTGTACGTGAATCGGTTTGTAGACATGGACATACTGAAGGAGCTGGGGAAGGACGGGCCGCGCGGCCGGAAGATTTACGCAATCGGCTTTTGGTCCCACTACCGAAAGCAAGATGATGGAAAGGGAGGGAGTCAGAGGATTTGGTTCTTGAAGGAGACCTGGTATCTGAAAGAGATGCTACGGAACTTCACGGTAAGGGGTGACGATGGGCGGCTGACTGAAGCAGTACAAAGGTACCGGATGATAAGAAATGCGATCAAGGAGCTGAACGAATCCGGTCTGACTCGAAGAAAGATGAGTGTGGATGAGGGAAAAAGCGAGCGCGAGTTGGCCTCGACCTTCATGGCCGTCTGCAAAGCCGTTCCCGAGGCGAAGCAACCCTCGCTTCCCGAAGCCGTTCTTGACCTAGCCGAGGAGTGGGAGTCGATATATAACTTATAAATCGACAACCTCACTGATCTTATAAGTTGATGACGTAATTTATGGGCACCGTGAGAGTCGATTTATAATGATGTGCTTATACAATGGTAAAGGAAATAGCTTGATATTAAAGACGATACGCCAGCTCAGTGGGCGGGGCAAACCGCCGATATTATATCTACCGAAGGGTAGAGTTCTTCCCCTATTACTCCCCCTTCCTACTTCGACAAATCAATCCCTTGACTTTCGTCATCCCTTGACTGTCGTCAATGTCCTGACCGTCGTCAATGTCTTGACTGATGTCTCCGTAGGAAGAGGTTCGTAAAGGGGAAGGTAATTGAGGCTTCGCCTCAATGCACCATCTCCCTTCATAAAACCTATCGTTCTAAGTAAAGCAGTCAGGGTGAGGATAATTAGTTCATCTTTACAGAGGAAGCCGTTCAAATCAACCCCCTATCCACTACGGTGGCTGTTAGCCGTCCTTTATTCCCCCCTATGATCTTTACTAGCCCTATTCTATTGCCTGCCGTCCAGGCTGCTATGTGGTCGCCTTTTGGAAAGATAATAACTATCGGGATGTAAACCTGCCCGCTTTATCACCGGTCCACGATTCCCCCGCTCATTACCGTCTATTTCAGTCAGCTCGTAAGTACTTTGCTTCACCTGATAATCATCTAAAGGGCACCTCACCATGGTAAACCAGAAGTTGTACCATGGTGAAAAGACGTCCAAATCTTCTCTTGGGAGGTGCCCTGATGGAAGTGTATGCCGGATTGGATCTTCATTCAACAAACACCTATGTGGCGATGATCGACAGGGAGAACAAGGTGCTCTACAAACAGCGGCACAGGAATGAGGTACCTGCTATCCTCTCCGCCCTCGATCCATTCAAGAAGGACATCCAGGGCATAGTGGTGGAGTCAACGTTCAACTGGTACTGGCTGGTCGACGCTCTGATGGACGCCGGCTACCGGGTTCATCTGGCGAATGTTTCAGCAATCAAGCAGTACGAAGGACTCAAGCAGATCGATGACAGAAGGAGCTCCCTCTGGCTCGCCAACCTCCTGAGACTGAACATCCTCCCCACAGGCTACATCTACCCGAAAGAAGAGCGGCCAGCCAGGGACCTTCTCAGGAAGAGGCTCCAGCTCGTTCGTCACAGGACGTCCCATGTCTTAAGCGTAAAGAATATCCTCGCGAGGAACTTGGGGATCAGGATGAGAACCTACGATATAAAGAAACTAACGGCCTCCGAGGTAAGGACGCTCTTTCCCGATAAGGAGATGCGCCTTATGGTCATGTCGAGCATAGGTCTCATCCAGCATTTTCAGGAAGAGATTGACGGTATCGAAAAGCTGATTGCGAAGAAGTGCAAGATCAGAAAGGAGTTTGCGAAGCTCCTCACCGTGCCCGGGATCGGGCAGATTCTCGGCTTCACGATCATGCTTGAAGTCGGCCATATTGATCGCTTCCCCACGGTCGGAGACTACTCCTCTTACTGCCGCTGCATCAGGAGTATCAGGACCTCGAACGGGAAGGTAACGGGATACGGAAACAGCAGAAACGGCAACAAATATCTCTCCTGGGCGTATCTTGAAGCCGCACATTATGCCAGAAGATGGCATGAGACGATACAGAGATATTATGAAAGGAAGATGGCAAAGACGAATAAGATCGTGGCCATCAAAACCGTAACCCACAAGCTCGCCCGCGCATCCTACTACGTTATGCGGGACGGGGTGGAATACGATCAGGCGCGCATGTTCGCGTAACGAATAATACAGGGGAGAGGCGAGCCAGGAAGCATTTGTTGGCCCGTAACCATGCACCTAATTGGAGGCCTCTCCTCTCATAAGATAGAGCCATTGCAAAAAGGAGGTGCTCCCGGACAAGGGGTAGAATCTCTTTAAAGTATAGCCGGAAGGCTGTCCGGCATCTCGTCCGTCCCTGCCATGAGCTATAAAAAGGTTGGCCAATAACCACGAATCCTGTGAGATCGATTAGACTGGCAGGGAACAAACGATTTTCTGGAAGACGACAAGGATCGTCTATACCGATGGGTGCATGGTGTGCGCTGGGCAGCGCAATGATCAGGAGGGTTAAAGTCCCTCTGGCGCTCGGATGAGGGGCGCCATATCCAAAAGCGGGGCATACCTCGCTGGCCGGTGAACGGAAAGATACGGAGAACCCTAGGCGGGCACGAAGCCGGAAACGGCGGAGACGGACAAGGGGATGCCTACGTCTTGTCGTTCTGTCGGAAAGGCAAACCGGAGGGCAGGGTGTCCACTGTGAGGTGGAATCCGAAGGGCATGAGGAGAACTGCCGGGCTGTAGTCGAGGGAGAAGTCCTCTGACGAACCGGTCGGCCAAAGGTGGGGCAAGGTCGAGCCTGCACCATGCGGGCGAAGGCGTTACTCATCCACCCACCGCATCAAGGTGCGTGCGGACGGCACGGCAGGGAAGATCAGTGCGTGACCCCAGGAGGACTCATGCGGTTCCGGGTGGCTCCCGGATAAGCGACCCTATAAGCGAAAAGGCGAAATGGGAAGCGATGCCGCATGAGTAGTCGGACAACCGCATAGTACCTTTAAGCGGGGTGAAAGCCTCGTGACCGGTAAAATCCAGCGGACTCGAGTGGTCCGGGGAAGGCGGTTGGCAGGGATGGCCGGTGAGAGAAGGAAGGCAAGATGAGTAAACAGGATGAGGAGGATCAGTTCCTTGAGTGAAAAACCCGTACGTCATCCTGCGAGGAGACTTGCGGACTGGATCAACCCGACCGGTGCAAAGAAGGTACATTCGTTGGTGGACAAGGTCCACAAGATGAAGAACCTGGAGTTAGCTTGGCATAAGGTGCGCAAGAACCGGGGAGCAGGGGGCATTGACGGCGAGAGCATTGCATCATTCGAGGCGAACCTTGCGGAGAACCTCACGAAGCTCCATGAAGAGCTCAAAGCCGATACCTACAGGCCCCGGCCCGTCCGGCAGAAGATGATACCGAAACCAGGCCAGCCGGACAAGGAGCGCGAGCTAGGCATTCCCCGTATCTACGACAGGGTGTGCCAGCAGGCGCTCACCAACCGGCTGGAGCCGATCTTCGAGCCGGTATTCGACGACGCCAACTTCGGCTACCGGAAAGGCAGGTCGGCAAAGGATGCATTGAGGAAGGTCTGGAAGGAGCTGAAAGAGGGGTGGGAGTGGATCGTAGATGCCGATCTCAAGGACTTTTTCGGGTCGGTTTCGCACGAAAAACTGATGCTCCTCGTAAGCCAAAGGATCGCAGACGGGAGGGTGCTCACGCTCATCGAGAGCATCCTGAAAGCCGGATGCTACGCCCACGGCGAGACGCTTCCGACGGAGCAAGGAACCCCGCAAGGGGGAGTCGTTTCCCCGTTCCTCAGTAACGTCCTTTTGACTCCGTTCGATTGGGAGATGAGGAAAAAGGGCTACAGGCTGACGAGATATGCTGACGACTGGGTCGTGACGTGTAAGACCCGGGCGGAGGCGCAGTCGGCGCTTGATGCCGCGACGCGGATACTTGAGAAGCTGGGGGTCGTGATCCATGCCGGAAAGACGCGCATCGTCCACGTCCGGTACGGGTTCGAATTTCTCGGCTTCGTGATCAAGCGGGGGAGTCGCTCGACGCTGCAGCTTCCCCCTGAGAAAATCCGCAGCGGTCGAAAGCCGGGAGACCTCTATGCCTATCCTCGGGAGAAGTCGATCAGACGCTTCAAGGAGCAGATACGCACGCTCACGCGGCGAAGGGCTCCGGTGAAGACACAGAAGCTGATTGAGGACATCAATCCCGTCGTTCGGGGCTGGGGTATGTACTACTGCAAAGCCCATGTCCGCAGGCTCTTCAACCGTCTGGATCGGTGGATCGTGCGCCGTCTACGGGCGCATAAATGCAAACGCTGGCGTAATACGGGATGGAAGCAGCTCCCGGAGAAGCGCTTGTATGAACAGATGGGTCTTGTTAACCTTTTCTTCCCGTGCATCTGCCCGGTAGGGCACTCCTTGTGAAAGCCCGGTGCGGGAGAACCGCATGCCGGGTTTGAGTGGCGGACGGAGGCCAGCCCTTTATCAGGGCGCCTCCTCCGACCCGACGCAGCAGCGACACCGAACCTTGAGAATGTGCGGCAAAGGAAGCGGGAGACTCAAGGCCGAAAAGACAAAGAACCCGGGTTTGGCGGGGTGGAGGCAACTTTGGCAAGAAAAGTTGTTCGGGGAAGTCGGTTTTCTTGACAAAGGCCTTTTTATGGGTACCACAGATAATGGGGGGCTGAGTGTATTGAGGATGGAGGATATCGCACCGCATCTGACTGTTTGCCTTGAGCATTATCCGGGTCCTCGCACGAGTCAAACATCCCTTCCACAAAGGAGGTTCACCTCCATTCTTCCCGGATAACATGATCCATGAGCTCATGGCGCTCAAGAAAGACAGGAAGGCGCTGGCGGCCATCACCCATCTGAACCCGGCCACATAGGATCGCCGGATATCCTGCCCGATGATGGCGGTAAGACTGGAAGGTGTGCGGGGAGGGATCGTTATTCCTGGCTTATGGGAAAACCCCTCTCTCTCTGAACTGCCCTTATCCCGCTTTTCCTCTCCCGTCTGTCTACCGCAAGGCCGGCCTCAGCATTATATTTATTCAATATAAGACCCATGCCGATGAACGAGTACCTGCTCCCCGGACTCTAGAGCATAAGGCGTGCAGCATCCGTTCGCATCGGCAGGATGCATATGAGAGCTATAAGAGTGCCGCCGGGCGATGTATGAAAAATTCACCGGGGTATTCTTCTTCACTCCTGGGTTGGTGTTGTGATTGACACAAATCTGCTCCCCCATGCCATCATCGAGCTTCGGGATTGCACGAAAACCTTCTCAGATATCCTTGCATTAGGATCAGTCAGTCTTCGGGTCCCTTCAGCAAAGACGACTGTGCTCATCGGCCCGAGCGGTTGCGGCAAATCGACGCTGCTTCGGCTCATAATCGGTCTTATTCGACCCAATGCCGGCCAGGTCTTGTTCGACGGGCGGGACATCGTGCCGGAGCGCGTTCTGTCGATGAGAAAAAAGATGGGCTACGTGATTCAGGAAGGTGGACTCTTCCCGCATCTTTCCGCGGCCGGGAACATCACCCTCATGGCGCGTCATCTGAAATGGGACATGGTAAGAATAGAGAGCAGGCTGCGGGAGCTTGCAGATTTAGTGCGATTCCCCGTCGATGGGCTGACGCGCTTTCCCGCCCAGCTCTCAGGCGGCCAGCGACAGCGGGTCAGTCTGATGCGCGCGTTGATGCTCGATCCCGACGTTCTGCTTCTCGATGAACCTCTCGCCGCGCTCGACCCCATCATCCGCACGGACCTGCAAGCCGATCTGAAGCGTATTTTTCAGGCCCTGAACAAGACGGTCATACTGGTAACACATGATATGGGTGAGGCGGCCTTCTTCGGCGATCTTATAGTATTGCTCAAGGACGGAAGGGTAGTGCAGGAGGGTGGGATCGAGGAGTTCTTTCAAAATCCATCAGACCCTTTCGTCTCCCGTTTCATCAACGCTCAGCGCAGTCCATTAAACGGGGCAGGGAGGGATGTGGCGTGAAACAGTATCTTCGCCTTATTGCCCTCCTGGCGCTTGCCAGCCTCGTTGCCCACGGCCAGGCATACGGTGCGCCCGGGGTGACGATCGGATCGAAAGCGTTCACGGAATCGGTGATCCTGGGCGAGATCCTGGTCCGTCTCGCCGAGGACTCCGGTGTGCGTCCAGTCCAAAGGCTGGCACTCGGCGGCACACGTCTGGTTTGGGACGCCCTCGTCAAGGGGGATATCGACATCTATCCGGAGTACACCGGCACGATAAAGGAAGAGATCATGGCGGGCAAGGGAATGCGCGACGATACCGCGGTACGTGCGTTCCTCGCACGTTACGGTATTCGAATGACGGGACCGCTCGGCTTCAATAACAACTACGCCCTGGGAATGAAGAGGGCGGCGGCCAAGAAATATGGCATCGCCAGCATCTCCCAGCTTAGAACCCATCCGGAGCTCATCTTTGGTTTCAGCAACGAGTTCATGGACCGGCCGGACGGCTGG
>JBEKJU010000224.1:0-8798 GCA_050011095.1 Syntrophorhabdales bacterium | reverse complement strand
TGCCCCCGCCTTTTTTGTTGGCACGATTTCTGCTAGTAACGATGATGCGATTTCCGGGGGCCATTTACCCGGGGACGAATGGGGGTGAGTGAGGTGATTGAGAGAAAGGCGTTCCTACAGATAACGAAGGCGCTCATTCTCACTTTACGCAGCGGCCTGACGGACTCCTCAGTATGTATCAAGCAGAGTATCATAGAGGAACTTGCCGGGATCCTCGGGGTGGAACGATGCGCCATGTTCAAAATCAGCCAGGAGCAGGTAGACGGGAGACGGGAAGAGTTCTGTGAGATAGTAGCGGGCGTCCCCCTGGAAGAGTACGGACCCGATGCGCGCGAACGGACGCCTTTGAAGGCGCATCCGGACATACACGCTGCAGCCGTCAAAGGACGGACATTAGTTGTACAGGATCCCCTCGATGATGAACGGACGGCTTATTTCAGGGGCATCGTGGAGAAAAGGTGCATATCGGAGATTGCTTATACTCCGCTATTCATCAACGGTGATGGCCAGGTCACGGGTGTCATAGTCATCGATGCAATCCACGGCATGAGGTTTACCGACGATGACATACTCTTCTGCTCCGAGGTGGCCGAGCTTCTCGGTTTATTATTAGGGCAGGAGAGTGTCGTGTTGCAGCATTTTAGGGATATGGTCATCAACAAACTGGTTCCGTTGGGGGGCTTCGCGAGCAAGCTGCGCGAAAACCTGCAAACTACCCTCAACTACATAGACATCATCCACAAGGAGGCGGAAGAGATAAGCAGTGTTTTACCGAAGAAGCTGAATGTGGAATTGTAGAGACGCAGTGATAAGTCACCCATTCGTCGTGCTTACAACCCAGGTTCAGTCGCGTCAGGCGTCTCTTTGTTGCGAGGTGGCCGCACGGGGTTCCTTAAATGAAATGGTTGCACAGAGAATCTTTGATTAGCTGTCAATTTATTCCAGTTCGCAACCACGATGATCTTAATATCCACTCCCGGCCTGTAAGAGAACGAAGAGCTTGGTGGGAATCCTCAAGTCTCTTCACCCCTCATGCCGCTTGAGCCATTGCGGCCCCAAGCGAGTCAAAAACCCGATTTGCGAATTCCTTTTCACGAGTCTCGTCCCACAATCGTTCGGAGGGGTTCAGTTCCGGCGAGCAGGGCCGCCTTGCCGGGCGGTCTTTTGCCTATTATGAGGTTTGCCGACCCGCCCTCTTCGCGCCTATCGAACTATAAGGCCGCGCGCGGCGTTCTTCAATGATTGGCCGGTGGGATAACTGGAAACGGGAGGATGGCAAAAGAAGGCCGGCCCCCACCCGCTGTAATGGTATGCCTGAAGATTGACATGCCTGAAGATTTCTCTGAAGATTTCTCTTGCTGTGCAGGGTTGCAAGTGGTAAGCATGGATGGGGCCTCCCTTGCGAAGCACCCAAGATAATAGGTGTTCGATCGGCGCGTCGGGGACTGACAGGAGAAAATGCTACAATGAAGGACCCCCCCCGGATGATATACGAACGTTTTCCCGCCGCCACTGTTCCGCCGCATCCTGAAGGAGCCGGATATGGAGCAAGCAAACCGTTTTCGGATTCGACGTTTCCTCTACCCCACGGTTTTCAAGAAGGCCGGGCCCGATGTGGATTGGGAACCGAGCCCCCCGGAAGTGGTCGACGACATGATTGGCCTGGCCCAGGTCCGTGGTACGGACCTCGTCTATGACCTCGGGTGCGGCGACGGCAGGATCGTGATCGCCGCGGCGGCAAAGACCGGCGCCCGCGGCGTGGGGGTCGACCTCAATCCGCGAAGAGTCGGGGAAAGCCATGAGAATGCCCTCCTGGCGCGTGTCGGCGGTCTGACGCGATTCGTGAAGGAGGACTTGTTCGAGGCGGACTTAAGCGATGCAACGGTCCTCTTCCTCTTTCTCTTCCCCGATGTGAACCTGAGGCTGAGGCCGAAGCTGCTCCGGGAACTGAAACCCGGTACAAGGATAGTGTCATACTGTCACGATATGGGACGGTGGCGGCCGGACGACATTACCAGGAGGATGAGCAACGACATCTATCTCTGGATCGTTCCCGGGAACATGAGCGGCATCTGGGAGGGCATCATCGAGACCGGGGGAAGGCAACTGCCGCTCCGCATGACGATGAGGCAGGAATTCCAGCAGGTGTCGGGTGCAGTCTTCGTCGGCCGGAAGGTCTTCCAGGTGAAGAATACGGGTATGGAGGGGGAGACGTTCTTCTTGAGCGACAGGGACGATCCGCAGGGCCACGGCCTTACCGTCTCTGTGCGCGGCGCGGTCAGGGACGATATGGTCACCGGAACCGTTCGGACGCACGCTTTCCCGCAAGAACGATCACCCTTTGTGGCCCGCCGCGATCCCTCCACCCGGATGCCCCTCGCCCAGTAAGGCGGTCCCTTACTCTTCATCCGCGTCTTCGCACGTTTAGAGCGTTCCGCAACGGGGGGGGCAGGCGTACCCGATGTGTTCGTCATCATGGATGAGAACGTGGCGACCCTTTTCCGTCATTCCGGCGGACGCCGGAATCCAGTATTTTCCCTCACTTGCGGACTGCCTGGACCCCGGCTTTCGCCGGGGTGACGACAAAAAGGCGATTTTTTCACACGTTCTGGCACGCGGTTTCGATCCCTTCACGGCAAGAGACGCCTCACCGTCATAGGAGCATTCCACCGTATAGCTTATTGAAACGGCTGCTCTGGTGTTTTCCGCTGGGATACAAGACTCCGAGTGGAAATGGTCAAGTTCACTTTGAGGCGCACGTTTAGTCCTTTTTTAAGGACACAATCCCCCATTCCGGACAAAAAGCCCTTCAAGAAGCATTTCCAAATTCCGCCCGTCAGATGAAAAGGCCCGCCGAATATAGGCTTGAGGAAAGGCAGACGCTGTCCAAAACACGCAAAACCTTGTTTCTGCTTCAGACTCGACTGGCATCTGTTTTGCACTGTTAGCTAATAGCTAACAGGAGTCCGCATGATTCGACCATATTATTCAAGGGGGTCTGTATGATCAAAAAGTTGGTCCTTTTGTTTGGAATCCTATTCTTCCTCTGCCCCGGCGCTTATGCCCAAACAGACGACTTGAGCTACATTAAGGCCGCCGTCCGGGCAAAGGCCGGCAAGTGGATCGCAGGCGACACCTCGGTCTCGAAGCTGTCCCATGAACGAAAACTGATGCGGGTCGCACTGATAAAACCATCGGCGGCGAGCGAGCCCACCCTGCACGCATCCGCCGCCCCTCTGACCCTCGGAACCGCCCTCGACTGGCGGAACGTCAGTGGCAATAGCTATGTGACGGGGGTGCGGGACCAGGGCGACTGCGGAAGCTGCTGGGCCTTCGCCACAACCGCCTCCCTCGAATCGTGGACCGATATAAAACAAAGCACGCCGGGTTATGATCTGAACCTGGCGGAGCAGATACTCGTTTCATGCAGCGGCGCGGGAAGCTGCGCAGGCGGCTCGATTGAGAGTGCCTCGAATTTCATCGTTACAACAGGGCTGCCTTTACAATCGGCTTATCCTTATACGGCGACAGATGGGACATGCTCGAACGCGAAGCCCAAATGGCAGGTCTCCGACTATCACATGCCGTCGTGGTCCTACGTCGCCACAACTTCCCCGACAGTCGATGCCATCAAGAACGCCCTCGCCACTTACGGCCCTCTGGTCACCACCATGGCCGTTTATGAAGACTTCTTTTCCTACGTGAGCGGTGTTTACTCCTACGCCACGGGAACCCTCGCCGGTTATCACGCTGTCCAGATCGTCGGCTACGACGACGTGGCCGAGTGCTTCATCTGCAAGAACAGTTGGGGAACCGGCTGGGGAGAGGCTGGTTTTTTCCAGATCGCCTATACCGAACTGACCAGCGTCGTCCAGTTCGGTGAATACACCCTTGCCTATCTTGGCTCACTCCCCGGTTCTTCTCCGACGAACTGCACCTACTCGATCAGCCCCACTTCCGCAAATTTCTCACATACCGGAGGATCGGGCAGCATCAGTGTGACGGCGAGCGCGAATAATTGCGCTTGGACGGCGGCTGCGGTCCAGTCGTGGATAGAGATCACCGACGGCGCGACCGGAACCGGCAGCGGGACGATCTCGTATACGGCGGCCGCTAACGGCACGACCAGCCAGAGAAGCGGCAGCATCTCCGCAGCCGGTCAAACCTTCACAGTCCAGCAAAAGGCTCAGAATATCCCGAAGGGGGGCGGAGAGAAATAAAGCGGGGCGACGATAGGAGATGCCAGGGAAGTCCAAAAAGAAGATTTCTTTCGGATGGGAGTTGGTGTGCCGGGACGTAAGCAAAGCCAAGGCGGCAGGCACACGGGCCTTTGCGATGAAGCCCCTCACGAAGAAGGAAATCGCAAGGACTATCAGAAAGGTGCTGGACGAGTAAGTCCGGTTGCGCCTTTGGATTGGTAATCGATAGGCTCCATCGACCTGCCCATGCTGCACCTGTAGGTAGGCGCAATCGCGTTTTTTGGATTCGCCTACGTCATGCCGCATTACATGCGGAAAGCGATAATTCTTAATCCTCGCAAATCTGAAACATCAAGAGGCTCTCTATTGCCCCGGGACAACAGCAAGAAGTCACGCCCCTTAGAGGTACGTGGGTTACCGAACCGCGGTAAAGGACGCCTCTTTGAAAGCGGGTCCGGCCGGTTCATTCTCTCCTTTCAAGGAACGGTCTGAAGGGGCGGTACAGGGGGTCCCCGATGAGCACCATCTGCCATGACCAGAAGGGATTCGAGACGGTGTAGCATTCGACGAGGGTACCTCCGTCGAGGAGACAGCCAAAGAAGACCTCGGGCTCCGGAAAGGACTGGAGATAGGGTTCGGCCACCGGACCGACCGTTGCCGCTACCCCCTTTTCCAACATTTTCTTGCACCATACGGTGCTCGGGCCTGCCTTCAGGGTGGTGCATTCAGCGCTTGCCACGTGGAATCCCACAGCCCCCCTGACCCAGGTGAAGGCATCGACGTATTTGCCCAGGCTGTACCAGCCGCAGTACAATGCCGCGTCCGGCGCCTCACCCGGCCCGAAAAGGGCCTCGCGCTCATCGAGAACGACCGGCATCCTTCCGCTTTTTTCCACGATGCGGGCCGTATTGTGGATCGCCCGGTCGTATACCTCGTAGGGCGACAGGTCCTTGAGGCCTTTGTCCGGCCACCGCGCGTCGAAGTACGCCTTGCCGGCCAGGCCGTGATCCTCCGCAAAAAGGCTGTCGTCGATGATGCGATAGACAGTAGTCTCCGTAGGCCCGTCCAGGCGGCACACGGCCACGACCTTCTGCGGCATGCCCACCACGTTTATCCCCCGAAAACCGACATAATATTTGTTCGGAAGCCATCCCTCCAGGGGATACGTGTTTTCCCTAACGAGGGCGATCTCCGAATCGACGGAGGCGCCCTGCCGTGTCTTGCTCAGCCGGGAGATCTCGCTTTCTATTCGTGCCACATCGTCCTTGAGCCCCTTTTCCCCCTGCGGATGTGTGCCGGCCGCCCTTTCCTTGAGGCTTGAAAGCCGCATTCGCAGCTCATGTATGCGTATCTCGTCCAGGAGACCCGGATGGGAGGGCCCGATGCGCAGAGGGACGCCATAGAGGAGAACAAGGCAGAAAAATCTTTTCCCCCAGGGATCATTCCTCAAGAGGAAACTGCGAACCGGCGCGGCTATTTCCTTCTCATACTCCTCCCTGCCGATTTCTTCCTCCCCGGAGGTCTCGATCATTATCATGTTCTGCCGGGGCACGCGCCGCTTTTCCATGTAGTACCGGGCTATCCTGAGACCCTCCGGCGCCGCCTTGTTCACCACGAGAACGAGCTGATCGGGTCTGAGCGCGGCGCCGGCAGGGCAGACAAGAAAAAGAAGCCCCGCTAAGGCAAGGGGAAGTGCTGCATGAAACCATCTGTGATGCGTGTTCACGGCAAGAAGGATATCACAGATTCGTTGCCGTCACTACCTCTCCTTTTGAAAGCGGGGCGGAAGCGGGCTTTTCCGCCAGGTCATCCCTTTGCCTGGTGTTGCCGCTCTCCCCGCGTGGAATAGCAAGGGTTTTCGGCCGCTCCCGCACAAACATTGGACCTTTTGGCACAAATTGTCCCGTAAAGTAAATCAGCCTGGCGAGGGGTTTTCTGTCCGTCAATGTCCGCGGGACTTCAGCCTGGCCGCTCCTAAAAAGAGGCGTTATTGCTCACCATATATTTCGCTTGACTATTTGTATTACTGTATTATACAATAATTCTATTCAGGTATTCTGAAAAAGCCAAACCGTGGGCGACCACGGGACGGAAAGCCAACGGGCCTCGGGTCCACATCTTCGATCATCTCCAGCGAGGCAGCCGCGCCGCCAAATACCACCCTAAAAACTGGAACGGGAAAGGACTGTCAGGAAACAGGGGATTAGTGGGTATTATGCGGGTGCATTTGTCCTCTGACCGGAGGGCACGCGTCAGAGCCGCTGTTGATCGGTCCCGGCTTTTTCGGCGAGGCGGCTTAAGACTGGAGGAGGGCAGGAGTGAGACGAATGGGGTCCCCACAGACCCCCGCTCTCGGATAAAGCCAAAACCCGGGTAACCGGATGACGGAAAGCCGCTGGGCTCTCCGGGGAAGGAGGGCGGCCCGAAAGAGGCGACGTGGAATTTGCCTGTGGAATGTTTTCGGGAAAACTATCTACCGGCTTGAATTGAGCAGGACAAACGGAAGATCGAATAATGAAAATAAGATTCTAAAGTTTCACGGTTGCTTTCCGCATCTGTTGAACAGGGTGTCTTCAATGATATCAAGGAAACGAAGCGGTTTGTCCGGCTCAATTTCGGCAAGGAATAGACCGCTTGACGCGGTCGTGATCTCCTTGATATGGTCCCATATGGGTTCCAGCATGACGGGGTTGGCTATGTACCATGGTGCACGTTGTAGAGCAATTCAGAGTTATACATTGTATAATACTTAAATCCGAGGAGGAAAAGAACTATGAAAAAGAATCTCGCTTTTCTCATGGCAGTAGCGGCGTTGGTTATGCTCCTTGCCTGGACCGGTCAGGTCCGGGCCTACGAGGTGACCGGTGATGTCACCTCCGGCTGGGGTACGACAGGCGGTAGTCTCTGGTACAATGTTTTTAACGAAACCGCATCTTCGGGTTCGGGCACCGCGCCTTTTGGCGTGATCGTGAGGCCCGAGGCTGGCTACCTTATAAATTCGACCCTCCATAACTGGGTCGAGGGCGATTTTGTCGTCGTCACCGGCATGGACGGGGAAAGGGCCCTCTATTCCATCGGCGAGCTGGACCCGGGGTTCGGCAACGAGACGGTCACCCTCACCCTGACCAAGGACAAGAAAGGTTATAACCTGGCCGGCGCCGGAAGGGCCATCGGGAACGTCGCCGACATCGATGTGGTCCACGCGGTGGACGTCGTAAAAGGGGCGTATGGCAGCATATACCCTTACTCGATACAGCTCGTTGTCTCCGGTGAGGGGATTGCCCCCAAGAAGTATGAACTGGCCGACCTCCTGGCGATGAAGCAGGTGACCTTCAATGCCTCTTCGTCGACCACGAACACCGTGGGGGTCTGGACGGGACCGACGCTCGTCGACGTCCTCAAGGCATCGGGCGTTGACACGACGGACATGGACAGCTACATCGTGGTTGTGGCGACAGACGCCTACGCCACAGTGGTCTCCATGTACGAGGCGACTCACATGATCACCAACACTCAGACTGAGCTTCCTCTGCTGGCGACCAGCGGCGTGGTAAGTGGGTCTGACGAGATCAACTGCGGGTCATCTTCACTCCTGCCGCCTACCTCGTCAACCTCATCCTGCGCCGGCGACGGTTTCGTCCGTCTGGTCCTCCCCGAGCATGCCAAGGCCGGCACGTGGGTCTCCAACGTCTACGCGATAATGGTGCACAAGTATCACGAGAAGGCCTGCAAATAGCCCTTTATCGTCAAAGAGGCGGCATAGATGGGCAGGGCCTGAAAAGGTCCTGCCCTTTTCTCCGTTGGCTCCACGATCTGAGAAAGGGAATGCACAGCCAGAGCTTGACCCGTGACACAGGCAGTCCCGGATCCGCCTGTTATTGAAACTGAACAGAACCACTTGGGACGGTTTTAGCGTCTGTCATAATGGTTTTCCACAATGGTGACGCTTTACGGGTTAAGTCACGCATCCGTGTTGCTCACAGGTTCACCAGTGGGCCTGTGAAGGCACGATAAGCGAGGCTGAGGCCCCGCGCCGAATGGATGCGCTTCACCGGAAGTAACCGAAATGACATTGGGGCCTCGCTATCCCCGCTTTCAACATTATAGCTGGCAATCGCCACAAGACCGAGGTATTGCCATACTCCATTTGTAGATGACTCACACACTCCACATCTTCGTGTAACTTTCAACGCCTCTACCTCCACGAATGTTCACCATTGCGAATGGCAATTCTGCCCTGCCGCCTCATAACCAAGAAACACCCGACGCGATGGAACCCGACCGGCCTGAAGGCTTTGTAGAACCCCATTTTTTTTGAAGAACGCCCGGCCTTCAAAGCCTGTCTTCCCAATCCGAAGCGTAATTGTTATACTATTATCTCAAGCCGTTTCATTCCATCCCGGTCCGCATCGTGACGAATAAATGACCCTGCTGCAAGCAGCAGGGTATACAAGACAACGAGCGGAGCGAGTCTTTGAGCAGGAGTCTCGGGGCACCCGCTTGCGGGTCGTGGCTTTGCCCGCAGAGGGGGCGACCGCGGGGTACCCACACAGTGGGTCGCGCGAAGTGGGTGTCCCAATAATTGCCGGCGGAGCGAAG
>JBEKJU010000223.1:0-6339 GCA_050011095.1 Syntrophorhabdales bacterium | reverse complement strand
TTTGCTGGCCCCTCGAAGGGGCCTGATCGCAAACGGAGAAAAACCGTCCTTTGCCGTCATTCCCGCGAACGCGGGAATCCAGTGTTTTAGTAGGTTTACGCGCTCCTGGACCCCCGTTTCCATGGGGGTGACGATGAAAGAACCTGCCATCTCACGCGCTCCTTACCGTTACCTGCGAAAAGCACAATCCCGCAAAAGTCAAACTCCGGGAGTCCCCCGGCAAAGCCGGGGGTTTACCTTAATGCAATTATTGGGGTTCAGCACCCCCTCCACCGGCAAAGCCAGCGGAGCCTCCCCGCTCAAAATCGACCTTTAATGGGGCACTCGCAAAGGTGTCCCCTGACCTTCATGCGTCTCCTCCATACCTCCGCAGGCCTTCACACAGAGTCCGCATATGTGATGGCCAAGGTTCCTCTTATTCTTGAACTGCGTAAGCAGGTCGAAACATCCCCTGTGGTCGAAGTCGGCCGGCTCCCGCACGATAGCCCGCCCGGGACAGGCGGCCTCGCACGCGTGGCAGTCGCCGCACCCGTTGCCGGACGCCCCATCCGGCGCAAGGTCCATGTCTGTGAGCACCGTATTGTACCTGACGCGGGCGCCAAACCGCGGATGGACGAGGAGATTGTTCCGGCCTATCCAGCCCATGCCGGCCTGGACGCCCACGTGCTTGTGGGAGATGTGGGCCAACTGGTTCTGCCAGTCCACGATTTGGGAAGCGGCAAAGGGAAGGGCACGGGCACCCGCCCTTTCGATCTCCTTGGCAAGTTCGTAGGCAATCACGTCGAGGCGGTAATTGACCTGCCTGTAGTGGTGCAGGTAAAAGGCCGTCGGCCCGTCCGTCAGCGTGTCCAGCACACCCCTGGGAACTAAAAGGCCGAAGGAGACCGCAAAGGGATATTGCCTTACGATCCCGTCGCCGAGCGCGATGATCTCCCTGTCATAGCGGCCCATGTCCGCGACGCCGGAAACATCGGCGCCCATGCGGCTTAGGAGCGATCCCACATCGATTGTGTTCCCCTTCTTCGTCACCACGCACCCACTTTTTTCAGATGGACGACCAGGGCGGTCACCGAGGCCGGGGTCACACCCGGAATGCGCGCCGCCTGACCGAGGGAGAGGGGCTGCACCCTGGACAGCTTTTCGATCACTTCCCTCGAAAGGCCCGACACGTCGCCGTAGGCGACATTAGGCGGTATACGCCTGTCTTCGAGCCTTTTCGCCCTCTCAACCATCTCCCTCTGCCTGTCCGTGTAGCCCTGATATTTTATGTTCAACTCGACCTGATACGCAATCTCCTCACTGAACGAGGCGATCCTGGAATCGAGGCCCGCGAGATCACATAGGCCCACCTCCGGTCGCCTGAGTAGCTCCGCTAGCGTGGTGGGGTTCTTTATGCCCTCGAGGCCGAGCGCCGAAAGCCGCGCGTTCATTGCCTTTGTCGGCGCCAGTCGCGTCGCGCGAAGCAGGGCGGAAAGCTCCTCGATCCGTGATCGCTTCTCCTGCACTACGGCCTCGCGCATGCCCGAGACCACGCCCATGCGGTACCCCTTTTCCGTCAGCCTGAGGTCCGCGTTATCCTCCCTCAGGAAAAGCCGGTATTCGGCGCGGGACGTGAACATGCGGTACGGCTCGTCAACGCCCTTCGTGACGAGATCGTCGATCATGACGCCCATGTACGCCTCGTCCCTTCCAGGCACGAACGTCCCGCCTCCCCCGGCCGCAAGCGCGGCATTTATGCCCGCCACAAGGCCCTGGGCCGCCGCCTCTTCATAGCCGGTCGTCCCGTTGATCTGACCTGCGAGAAACAGACTCCGAAGGCGCTTTGCCTCAAGGGTCGGGTAAAGCTGCGTGGGCTGGACGAAGTCGTACTCGATCGCGTAACCCGGTCTCGTGATCTCCACGTGTTCGAGCCCCTCGATGCTATGGAGCATCAGCATCTGTATGTCGAGGGGGAGGCTCGTGGAGAGGCCGTTCGGGTAATATTCGGTGGTATCGAGCCCCTCGGGCTCAAGAAAGACCTGGTGGCGCGTCCTCTCGGCGAACCGGACGATCTTGTCCTCTATGGAAGGGCAGTACCTGACGCCCGTGCCCCTGATCCTCCCCGTGTAGAGGGGCGATCTGTCGAGCCCCGAACGGACGATGTCGTGGGTCTTCCCGTTCGTATACGTCAGATAACAGCAGACGAGGTCCCTGTCTACGGGTCCGCTCAAGAAGGAAAAGGGGCTCGGCAAATCGTCGCTTTCCTGCGCCTCCAGCCCCGCGAAATCGATGGTGCTGCCGTCCAGCCTCGGGCACGTGCCCGTCTTCAGCCTGCCCAGTTCGAACCCGAGGGCGCTTAGCTGTCCCGCAAGGCCGATTGACGCGAAATCGCCCATCCTGCCGCCGGCGGTCCGCTCGAAACCCACATGGATGAGACCGTTCAGGAACGTGCCGGTCGAAAGGACGACGGCATTGCCCATGATGCGCTCGCCCCATCCCGTCAGAACGCCCGTCACCCTCCCGCCGTCCGTGAGAAGCCCCTCGACGGCCCCCTGCCTCACGCGAAGGTTCTCCTGCGCCTCGAGGACCTTCTTCATCCGGAGGGCGTAGCGGGCCTTGTCGGCCTGGACGCGCGTGGCCCGTACAGCGGGCCCCTTTTTCGTGTTCAGGGTCCGGAACTGGATGCCCGTCGCGTCCGTGTTGAGGGCCATCTGTCCGTCCAGGGCGTCGATCTCCTTCACGAGGTGCCCCTTTCCCAGGCCACCGACCGCGGGGTTGCAGGACATATAGGCGACACGATCGAGATTCATCGTCAAAAGAAGGGTCCGTGCGCCCATGCGGGCGGCGGCGAGGGCCGCCTCACAGCCTGCGTGGCCCGCACCTATCACGATTACGTCGGTCATGACCCTTCCCCTGGTGTGCGGCGAGGGATTAAATTCGGTTTTCGGATTCCCGTCCTTCCCTTTAAAAATTGGCTCGCCGCGGCTCGCACATGGATTGGTAAACCGGAAGATGACAAACGAGGGTAAGTCTTTTGCGCCTCTTCTCACGGCGTACCGTGTAAGTTTACATGATTTTGAGCGGAGAATCTACAGTGATTACAGCATCTGTTGGAAAGACCCAACCCGTACGGGTCGGCACTTCCCTACCTTTAGCCCCCTCTTTGCGGGGCGATCTTACGCGCCGGGGAGGAAGGGCGTTTCCGCCCACCCTGGAGTGCGCTTCCGGCCGCCTGGAACGACCGCGATCCGGTCGGACACTGTCGGTATTTTCCGGACGGCGTGAAAGGATTTTGAGACACCCAACCCTACCCGGTAACATCATGCCCCAGGGATGGGCAAATTGGAGATTTGCCCCGGTGATCACGACCTTTTCCCTCCCCTCGCCCCGGTTCGGCCTTCGGGCCCCCTGAAGAACAAGGTCTATTCAGAAAGAGGTGCTACATCCAATGGTTATAGGCATTGTCACCAGGTTGGCACGGCCGTTGCATCTTTGGGGGAGTGGAGGTACTACGATGGTTCGTGCAATCAGGAAGATCTTGCCGGGGCACCCGCACCTTTAAGGGATCGTACGGCGGCCTTTCTGCTCCACGGACGGATCAAGGTAAGCGGGAAGCATGGCGCGGAAGGCCTTCACAGAGTTTGTCTGAAAGTCCCGAAAAACAGGTCGGCGCCATTTTCCCTGGATAGATGGAACATGGTTTGACAAGGTTTAAAAAGGAGAGAAAAAAGGAGAGAAAAAATGACAACAATTAATGAAGCATCGATAACGGTCAAGGGTGTTATAAAATCAATGGGAATAGTTCTTGCCTTGGTTCTGCTGCTCGGAACAAACCAGGCAATAGCAAACAACACCGCGAGTGTGTGGGGATCCTATGGTACAATAGGCACTGATGGACTTGGCAACCTTCCTATAGGCTATACCGGACGCTCTAACGATATTCGTATGTTGGCGGACCACAGCGGCAAACTGACTCAGATAAGAGCGTGCTTGTGTGATAAGACCATGCCTAGTGGTCCTGGTGAGTATTGGGGCGGTACAGGGGGCACAATAATTGTAACCATCTATCCTGACGATGGCTCAGCCAATCATCTTCCTGTAACTTCTTCTCCCATAGCCGTTAGTAATAGTGTAGGTAATCCTGCTAGCACTGCGGCGTCCCTTATGGTTTTTCCTGCACAACCATCACTTGTTGCCGGTACTATTTATCATTTCCTGTTCACCAACATAGATCCCAATTCTTCTGTCAACTTTACTTCTCTTGACTATATTTATAATAATTCACCTGCGGGAACTTATGCACAACCGCAAATTCCATGGCCAGATTTGGCTGTTGGTTATGTAGATGGAGGAAGTCTTGCCTATACGGCCAGTAGTTATTCCTCCAGATTCACTCCGTGCATCGGCTTTGATTTTGCTGATGGCTATCAGATGGGATTTGGATGGTTGGATATTTGGCATACGACAGGCTCAGGCACTGAAATATTTACACCAAGTGCCACTATGAACATTACAGCGGTAGGTGTGAGACTTAATTCTTCAACATCCACAACAGTAACACTTACTAATGCAAGTGGTACTGTAATATTCAGCGGTACGGCTGCTGCTATTGGTAATAACTGGTCTTCATACACATTGCCAAGTGCTATTACACTCACAAGTGGTACTACATATCATCTCACCGTGTCTGGATCATGGGCCGGTACGGAAAAAGCAAGCGGTTACGGATGGTCTGCGGCACAATGTTTTGGTGATGGTTATGCTTCTGGTTCTCCTGGTGATGATTACAGCTTCTACTTCCTCACTTCAACTTCATCCACGGCAGGAGGCGGCGGTGGGGGAACGACGACGTCCACAAGCGGCGGCAGCGGGAGCGATCCTAGCACGTGCACGTACGCCATCTCCCCCGCGAGCCAGTCGTTCGGCTCATCCGGGGGCACGGGCAGCGTGTCAGTGACGACCCAGACAGGGTGCACGTGGAACGTGTCCGGCGCACCGTCATGGCTGACCGTCACCTCCGGCAGCTCGGGCACCGGCTCCGGGAAAGTGACATATTCCGTAGCTGCGAACACGGGCACATCCACGAATACGGCCGCAATGACCGTGGCCAGCCAGATATTCACCGTAACGGAATCGGGGACCGGGCACCAGAGGCGGTCCTATACGTCGAGCCGTCGCTAAAACGAAAACCTCGGGAACGTCGGCCAGGCCCCCGCATAAAAAGGCGGGGGCCTTGTTCGTTTTCGGCGGATTCATACTGAGTTGTCCTCCTTGGCATCACCCTAGGAGGAAGTCGAAATCCTCCCGCGTAACGCCCCGGGCGCCGCTTTTCTCGGGCGCATCCATCAGCGCCCGGTAGAGGCTGAGCTTCCGCTGCTTGAGGGCCGTCATTTTTTCTTCAACGGTATGTCTCATCAAAAGCCTTGTGACTATCACCGTGTTCACCTGACCGATCCTGTGCGACCGGTCAGCGGCCTGGTTTTCCACCGCGGGGTTCCACCAGGGGTCGAGATGAAAGACATAGGAGCCCCGTGTAAGGTTGAGCCCCTGACCACCCACTTTCAGGCTCAGAAGGAAGACCGAGGGTGTCCGGCTCTCCTGGAAGCCATCGATGATCGTCTTTCTCTTCCGGACGGGCGTCGATCCGTCCAGCCTGAAAAGGGTGAGGCCCTTTGTGCGAAGCTCGGCCTCCACGAGGTCGAGAAAGGAGGTAAACTGCGAAAAGACGAGGGAGCTGTGCGATTCGATGCATAATTCCTCCAGTTTGTCCTTGAGGAATTCTATCTTGGGAGAGGGCTCTCTCAGGTCCTTGACGAGGAGCTGGGGCGTGAGGCAGATCTGCCTGAGTTTCATGATCGCCGTCAGTGCGATAATCCTGGCCTGCGACTGGGTCTTCAGGCGGTAGGCGGCGCCGATGGTCGACCGGACCTCCTGGACGGTCCTTGAATAAAACCTCTTCTGCTGTTCCGTCAGTTCGAGATAGACGTCCCGCTCGATCTTCGGCGGTAGCTCCTCAAGGATGCGCTCCTTGGTGCGGCGGAGCACGAACGGTCCGGTCCGTTCCCTGAGCATCGGTAGAAAGCTCGCCATATCCTCTCTCGCGCGCCCTTGAAACTCCCGGTACTCGCCAAGGAGTCCCGGCAGAACGAGGTCCATGATGGAGAAGTACTCGCCCACATGGTTTTCCACTGGCGTTCCGGTGAGGGCGATCTTGAAAAGTCCCCTGAGCTGGCGCACCGCGTGGGTGGTGTCGGCAAAAATATTCTTGATCGCCTGGGCCTCGTCGAAGATGATCACGTTGAAGGAGACCTGCTTCAGCTTGGCGATATCCTTTCGGATCAAACCGTAGCTCGTGATTAT
>JBEKJU010000222.1:0-6340 GCA_050011095.1 Syntrophorhabdales bacterium | reverse complement strand
TCACTTTCCCCTTTTCCCCTTCCCCTTTCCTATTCTTCCGTGGGCAGGTATATCTCCACCCTGGCCTTCTCCCTCTCCCTGGCGGCGTAGGCGTTGGCCTCCTGCTGGCCCTTCTCCCGTTTGAGGGCCGTCCTGAGCTGGTCCTTCACGTTCTCGAAGGGGGTGGTGGTCTCGGGCTTGCGGTCCACGGCCTTGATGAGATGATAGCCGAAGTTGGTCTCCACTACATTGCTGACTTCCCCGACCTTCAGGGCGAAGAGGGCCTCCTCGAAGGGCTTTATCACCTGTCCGTGCCTGATGTAGCCCAGGTCCCCGCCCTTGGGACCGGTAGTGTCTTCGGAGTAGGTGCGGGCAAGGGATGCGAAGTCCTGTCCCTGGCGGACTTTCTCCAGGATCTCCCCGATCTTTTTGCGGGCCTCGGTTTTTTTGGCCTCGCTGTCGGCCTTGATGAGGATGTGACTCGCCCGCACCTGCTCGGGCTGGCGGAAGGAGTCGCGGTTACGGTCGTACCAGGAGCGGACCTCCTTATCCGTCACCTCCGCCTTCGCGGCAAAGCGGGTCTCCACGAGCTTTTGTACATAAAGCGACCTTTCCACATTGACACGCAAGGCCGCGGGTGTCAGCTTCATGAGGCCCAGGGCCTTCTCGAAGTCGGCCTGGCTTGCGTATTGGTCCTTGAGTTTCTTCATCTCCGCGTTGAGCTCCGCTTCACTGATTTTTACGCTTTTCTTGGCCTCCTGGTAGAGAAGCTCCTGGCGTATCATCCCCTCGACCACCTCCGTGCGCAGGCCGGTGATCTGCCGGCAGGTGAGGGGCTTGCCCGTATTCAGGACCAGGCGCTCCACGCGGGTAAGCTCACGGGTAAAATCGTCGAGGGGGATCTCCGAGCCGTTTACCACGGCTACCACGCCGGGCTTCCTTGCGGCGGGCTTCGTCTCCGCCGCCCAAAGGACGGCGGGCATGAGGACGATCAATGTTGCAACGAGCAGTCTTTTTCCACAACGCATATCATGCTCCTTTTGGTGCCCTGGATTCCGTGTCAAGCACGGAATGACGGAAGGGAGGTTTTTTCACTTTTCACTGCCCTTGTCACTTTCCCCTTTTCCCTTTATTTTCTGCTGGTCGATCTTCTCCTTGTAGTCCCTTGCCAGTTTCTCCAGCTCCACCCGCTTGATCTGGGTGACGGGCTCCTTTTCGAGGAGGGTCGTCACGACCCCCTTGTTTTGATACCTTTTAATCAGTTCGTCGCCGATTACGTAGAGGCGGGCGTTGTGCTCGGCGCATTGGTCGTACTTCCGGTTGAGCGCCTTCAGCTCCTTCTCCCGCTCCTGGAGCGTCTGGAAGGTGTGGCGCTCTTTCTGCTCCAGGGCGTGATGGTCCGCCTCGGTTTTGGCCATGCTCCCGGTAAGCTGCCCGTTTTTCGACTCGAGGGATGCTGATTTGGCCTCGGAGAGGGCGTTCTTCTTTTCCAGGGAGGCTATAGAGGATGCCAATAAGGCGGCCCTTGTGGTGAGACCTTTGTTCTCCGCGAGGAGGCGCTCCTTTTCCTGACGAACCTTCTCTGTTTCGGCCTGGATCGCCTGCATCCCGTCTTCGAGGGAGCTTCGCTCGGCCATGCCTTGCGCGTATCGCCTTTGGGATTGGGTAAGGCGCTGGTTTATCTCCTTGATCCGGGCCTGATCGGCCTTCTTCAGGTTTTGGGTTTGCACATGGCCGTATCCGAGGCCGAGAGCCAGGCCAAGGAGGACCGCCGGGACAAGGAGGAGGTATCTTTTCACCGCGCCTTTCATTTAAAACCTCGCATTCACATCGACGAAGAGGGAGTCGATGGACAGGGGCGGACCCGTTATCTCGTTGGCCGTGCTATATTTGACCGAGAGCCAGACGTTCTTCGTGAGGCCGAAGTCGCCCCCCAGGATCCATCCCTTGGCATTCGTCCCGCCCAGGTGGAAATCGGGATCGGTGAAGGCGTCGATCACGGCGTCGGCCTGGAGGTACCGGTAGTAACCGTAGGCCCGCCACTGGGCGAAGCGGAGAATCTCGGGATAACCGACGGAGAGGCCCACCTGGTAGCCCTGCGTCTGGGCGGTGACGGGGTAGCCGGTGAGGGCGGCCACCTGCGCCTTGTCGAAGCCGACGTTCTTCACGTAGTCCCCCAGGAGCACCGCGTGGATGGGGTGCCAGAAGCCGATATCGAACGTGCCGGTGATGTTCAGCTCCCTGTAGTCCGCCGCGAGCGCATAGAGAGGGGTCGTGGAGGTGCTGATATCAAAAAGGGTGTTCCCCTTCTGCTGGTACTGGGGGGCGGTATAGTCGTTCTGGTCCGGGTAGGCCGGATTGTTGGCGATCCCCCTCGTGTGCTGGTAGTCGTAGTAGGCGATCCCGATCTTCCCGAGGAGTTCCTTGCGGGGCGTGATATCGACGCCGACCTGTCCCGCGTAGAGCCACTTGTCGTCCTGATTGTACTGCGACTTCCACAGGGGGAAGGCCCCCACCGTCGCAAAGGGCTGGAGCATGGTGGAGAGGTTCTGCTTGTAGGTGGCCGCGAACCCGTCGAAGGTGAGGTCCTTGTACCAGACAAGCTCGGTAAAGAAGAAGGGGTTCGGTATCCTCCCCCCTATCAGGGTCAGGCCGGGCAGGGGCTTCGCCTTGAGGTAGGCCAGGTCGAAGACCACGCTGTACTTGTTGTCATAGGTGCCCATGGGCTGGTTGACGGTGATGGTGGAGGTGTTCCCCGTGGTGAGGCGGACACCCGCCTCGATGCTGTCCGTCAGATCGGCCGTTGCCCCGAGGCGCGCCCGGACCTTGTAGGTCTCCTCGGTGTTCCTGGTGTTCATGAGTGTGGTGGGGCTTGAGGGAGTGGCAAGCTCGGCATTGTTGCTGTTGAAGTAATCCCCCTCGTAGCGAAGGCGGATGTCGCCGCCGAAGCGGATGCGCTTCGTCCACTCGGGGGCGGCGGAGGCCTGGATCTCCTTTTGCGTCTCCTTTAGGACCTCATCCTTGGCCGCCTGCACCTTTTCGGTCACGTCCTTTTTGATCTCGGCCGTCGCGTCCCGGGTCATCTTCTCGAACTCCTCCCGGCCACGCTCGGAGGAGAGGACAACGGGGGGCTTCGCCACCCTGTCCGCTTCGGCGGCGGAGAGGACCCCCTTCTTTTTCAGAAGCTCCGTCAGGGCCGCGAGCCCCGAGAATCCGGGCTCACCCTTCTTCTGCATCATGGAGGCGGCCTCCTGGCGGCTGACGAGCCCCTTCTCGACCAGGATCTGCATGAGGGCCTCGATGCCGGCCGTCTCGCCACCCGAGGTTGCGCTATTGCCCGGTACGGGCGGCTGGCCGAAGGCGCCTGCCGGAAGAAGGGTGAGCAGAAGGACAAGCAGGAGAAACAGTGCCTTATTGCCTCGTTTACGTGCGTGTCGGGTCAGGTTGTATCGCATCATTCCAGCCTTCCTCACCGCGAGGTGATCTTGTAGTTCATGCCGGAGTAAATACCCTTCGGCAGGGGTTTGCCGATCCTCGCATACTTGAGCGCCTTCACCGCGTCGTCCATGGCCTGGTTGCCCGAGGAGCGGATAATCCGGTACCCCGTGACAGCGCCCTGCTCATCAAGCTCGATCCTGACCTCGACCTCCAGGGTGCCTTTGGGTATGCCCCCGTTCTCCTCCAGGTGCTTCCGCACGAGCTTGTTCAGCTCCTCCCCGACGATCCGGGTGTACCAGCCGAACCTTCTCGCAAGGGCGGCCTGATCCGCGCCTCCCCTGCCGGAGCCCGCGCCCAGGGTGATCACGTCCCTGCCTCCTCTCCCCCTGCCCACGAGGCCGAAGCCGTCGGAGCCGGCGCCGCCCTCGCCTTCAAGCCCGAGGGGGCCCTGCGGCGCGGGCTTGTCATCCCCCTTCGGCGCGGGTTGCTGCGGCCCCTGGGGGGTATTCAGGGGGGGAGCCACGATGTTCTGCTTCTGCGCCTCCGGCTCTGGAAGCTTCTCCCTGGGGGGAGGGGGCGGCCTGTCGGGGAGGTTCGGCCTCACGAGGTCGACCTTCGCGATAAAGACCTTCTTCCCTCCTCCCCCCCTGTCGCTGCTGATAAGATAGGCGAAGCCGCCGGCCAGAAGGACAAAGAAGAGGAGGACTAAAACGGTGATGATTATGGGGGATTTCTTCTTCTGCTGTTTCATCGCCCTTCTCACTTCACTATGCGTTGCGTCACCAGGCCCAGTTGGGTGATCTCCAGCCTCTGGAGCAGGTCGAGGACATCGATGACGCTCTTGTAGGATATCTTCTGATCCCCCTTGATCACGACAGGGAAGCTCGGGTTCACGGCCTTGAGGGCCCTGAGCCTCGATTCAAGCTCCGTGAGGGTCACGGGAAAGCTGTCCAGGTAGATCGTGCCCTCGGCCGTGATGGTGATGGCCTTCGTGGCGGGCTTGATGTTGCTCGATGCCGCGCTCGCCTTGGGGAGGTTCACGTTGATCCCCTGGACGGTCGCGGTAACGACCATGATGAAGACGATGAGGAGGTTCCAGGCCAGATCGAGGAGGGGCACGACGTTCAGCTCGGCAACCGCCTCGAAGTCGTCGTAAGGGTTCTTCCTCATGTCCTGTCTCCGTATTCTTCCTCCACCCGGTTCGTGAACTCGTCCATGAACACGTTCATATCGGCGGTGATGTTCTTGATCTCGGAAGAGAGGTAGCTATACTGGAATAAGGCCGGGATGGCGAGCATCAGTCCCATGAGCGTGCAGGAGAGGGCCGAGGCCACCCCTGGGGCGATGGCCGCAAGGTTTGCCTCGCCTGCCTCGGCAACGCCCGCGAAGGTGTTGATGACCCCCCAGACGGTGCCGAAGAGCCCCATGAAGGGCCCGCCCGAGATGCTTAAGGTAAAAAGGAGGAGGCCCGAGGTATTTCTCTTGCTTTCCTGCAACGACGCCTTGTCGAGGGCGGCCTTGAAGGCGGTCATGGCCTGCCCCGGCAGGCGCGTCGCCTCCTTCATCTTCCCGAGCCTTCGCTCAAGCTCCTCCTGGCCCGCCTCGTAGACCCTGAACATGGAGGAGTCCGCGAAATCCTCTTCCCTTTCCTTCATGGAGAGGACAGCGCCGGACGCGGAGAAGGACTCGGAGAACGCGGCATTGTCTTTCTTCAGCTTGCGGAGCGTGATGAACTTGTTGAAGAAGAGGACCCACGTGATGGCGATCATGACCACGATGCAGCCGATGATGATCCACCCGTCCAGGGTGATGGCCCTTGCGGTCACGACGAGGAGGTGGATGGTCAGGCTTTCCGTCCCTCCGGATGAGCCTTCCTCGTCCAGGTAGGAGAGGAGGGGTGTCTCCGGCCCCTGGCTCAGGGCCGCGAGCCGGACCCAGGCGGCAGAGCGGCTTATTCCCGCGATGGTGATTTCGTCCATGTCTCCGATGAAGCCGTGCTTCCCCTCCCGAGAGGCGCCGATGGCGATGTCGGAGGCGGGCTCGGGCAGGGCGCCGAGCCTCGAAGTGGACCTCTCCCGTCCGTCCGTATAGAGAGAGAGGTTCTTGCCGTCGGCCGTCACGGCCACGTGGACCCACTTGCCGAGGGGCAGGCCGGGTATCGAGGCGGTCCCGCAGCGCAACGTCGTCCCCTCGATGGCGATCACGATCGACCGTTTCCCGTCCTCCCACGAGAAGAGGCGGCCGTCCGCCTGGGGGGCGCTCATGCTGACCCAGGCGGAGAAGGTGAAGCCCTTGACAAAGCTGAGAGAGGGGGATCTGGCGATCACCAGGCGGTCGTTCCCTTTCAGGGTAATGCCGTGACCGATGGCGGCGGGGGTGCCGAGCTTCCCGGTAAACTCCTTTGCGTGGTTCTTGTAGGAGGTGGCGTCCTGGGGGAGGCCCTCCTTTTCTCCGAGATGATAGACGGCCAGCTGGGGGGTATCGTATGTGCCCCCCGCATCCTGGCCGTCCATGGCGGCGTTGTTGCCATAGTAAAGCCAGATGAAGTCCTGGCCGGAGGCGGGAAGCCTCGGGACCTTGACCCAGACAAGGACCATCTCGCCTGCCGGGTCATACTGCTCGATGTGGTACTTCAGCGGGGTCTTGTCGTCGGATGCCGCAAAGCGGATGTCCGAGCCGTCGCTCTTGGCGTTACCGAAGGTGAAGTTGCCCGCATGGAGCCTGACGAGGACGGGGAAGTCCGCAAGGCCCTCCTTGATGTCGGCCCCCTGATTCGTGGTGTCGATGACGATCTTCTTGCGGTATTTCCACTTCCCGTCCCACCAGGCGTGGGCCGATCCCGCGACCAGGGTAAGAAACGAGGCACACAACACGGCTGCTACAACCCTAGGGAACCACTTTCCATGCATCCTAAGAACCTCCG
>JBEKJU010000221.1:0-6379 GCA_050011095.1 Syntrophorhabdales bacterium | reverse complement strand
AGTCTCGGGGCACCCGCTTGCGGGTCGTGGCTTTGCCCGCAGAGGGGGCGACCGCGGGGTACCCACACAGTGGGTCGCGCGAAGTGGGTGTCCCAATAATTGCCGGCGGAGCGAAGCGGAAAGACCGGCTTTACCCCGATTTCTCCAGGGTCTCACCGTCCGCAAGCTCATTGGAGGGGAAGTCCCTTTCGCTCAACCTGGGGTGGATGATGCAGTTCGTGCCTATCCGCGCGTTTTTCGGGATTGATGCCTTCTTTCCTATGACCGTCAGGCCGGAATAGACGTGGTCGGCGAACCTTGTGTTGGCCTTCTTCGCGTTTCCCCTTCCGACGACCGCGTTTTCCCCGATGATGGCCTCTTTGTCCATGATCGATCTCTCGACGCGGGCGCCCTGCCTGATCACCGAGTCGTGCATGATGACCGAGTCCTTCACGAAGGCGCCCCTCTCGATTATCACGCCGGGGGAGAGGATCGAATTCTCGACGCCCCCCGAGATGACACAGCCCGCTGAAATGGCGGAGTTGACCGTGGACGCCGATCCGCTTACCTTCGCGGGCGGGCGGTCGTACGGGAGGTCCTCGGCCACCTGGTTCGTCCGTATGTTGCACGCCTCGGGGCTCAGGCCGGACCCCTCCTTGAGGAGGTCCATGTTGGCGTCCCATAAAGCCTGTATCGTCCCCACGTCCCGCCAGTAGCCATCGAAGGGATAGCCGTAGACGTTCGCCTCCTTCATCGCCCGCGGGATGATCTGCTTGCCGAAGTCCTCTTCCTTCGTCTCCCCGAGCGTCCTCACCAGGTATTCCCTGTCGAATACGTAGATGCCCATGGACGCGAGGTTCGAGCGGGCATCGCTCGACTTTTCCTGCCAGTCGACAATCCGCTTCTCGGGATCGAGGGTGCCCGTGCCGAATTGGTGTGTCTCCTCCCAGTCCACCGGGATCATCCCGATGGTGACGTGCGCCTTGTGATCGCGGTGGAACTGGACGAGGGGTCCGTAGTCCATGCAGTAGATGTGATCGCCCGACACGATGAGCACGTCCGTGTACGCCCCGGAGGAGACAAAGGCCAGGTTCTGGCGGACCGCATCGGCCGTTCCCCTGTACCAGTCCCAGTCTTTTTCGCCGGTCTTGGGCGGAAGGATGCTGATGCCCCGTGTGCGGCCCGAAAGGTCCCACGCCGAGCCGTCGCCTATGTGATCCATCAGGGAAAGGGGCTTGTACTGGGTGAGGACCGCCACGCGGGTGAGGCCGCTGTTCGCGATATTGCTCAGGGTGAAATCGATGATCCGGTAGATGCCGCCGAAGGGCACGGCGGGTTTCGCGCGGGACTGCACGAGGATATTGAGCCGGCTTCCCACACCACCGGCAAGGAGAACGGCCACTACCTTTCTCATTTGACTATTTCACCGGTCCTGTATTCTTTTCGTGAGAAATGGCTCGCCTCCACCCTGGGATAGACGGTAACGCCCGGTTGGATCGTCATCTCGCCGGGGACGGTGCTCCCCATCCCGACGACCGAAAGCTCGGCGTCCCGGCTTCCGATCCTCGTCCTGGCGCCTATCCGGACGTCGATGTCGGCGATCGTTCTCGACACACGGGCCTCCCTCCCTACCACGGCATCGAAGAAGAGTATGGAGTCCTCGACAGATGCCCCCTCCTCGACGCGCACGCCGGGAAAAAGGAGCGAATGGGTGACCTTCCCCCTGATGTGACAGCCCGAGTAGAAAAGCGAGTCCTCGATGACGGCGGAGGGGCCGATGATCGTCGGCTGACGGTCCCTGATCTCCCTGTGCGCCAGATTCGTCCTTATCTGCCAGGCCTTGAGGTCGATCCGCGGGTCGCCGAGGAGGTCCATGCTCGTCCTCCAGTACTCCTCCAGGGTGCGCGTGTAGCCCCAGTACCCTGTATGCTTGTAGCCGTAAATCCTGAAGTCGCCGAAGAGCGATGGGATTATGTCCTTGCCGAACTCGTGAGACTCCTTCCTAGCGTTCTCCTGGAGCGCCTCGATAAGAACGCCCGGGTTGAATACGTAGATCGTCAGGGAGGCCCATTCGAAGAAGGCCTTTTTCGGTTTTTCGGCATACTGCACGAGTCTGCCGCCCCTGGGGTCCTCGTCCTCGATCAGACCCTGGCCGAAGCGGCTGGCCCCTTCCCGGGGTACCCTCGTAAAGGCGACGGTAAGATCGGCCTTCTTTTCCAGGTGGAAGTTGATGACGTCCTGATAGTCCATCTTGTAGATGTGATCGCCCGACAGGATGAGTACGAGGTCCGGGTTGTACATCCTGATGAAATCCGTGTTCTGATAGACGGCGTCGGCCGTACCCTTGTACCAGTCGAATGCCTCCCTGCCCTTGAAAGGCGGAAGAATCACGGCAAACCTGTTTCTCCCCACCATATCCCAGGGGTGGCCGTTCGCGATGTGGTTGATGAGATAGAACGGGCGGTACTGGGAAAGGATGCCCACCCTGTCGATGCCCGAGTGCATGAGATTGCTCATGGGGAAATCGATGATGCGGTAGAGGGCGCCGAAAGGCAGCACCGATTTTGGACGGAGGAAGGTGAGGACGTCGAGTTCGTCCACCCGGCCGCCCGCCAGGATCATTGCGAGAATATTTTTCATGCCCCGCTTCTATACAAGGATTACTACAGAAAGAGTAACGCCCCGGAAGCCAAAAAACAAGTAACAAGACGGAAAATAGCCCTAGGACCTCTGGAATTTGTCGTTCAGGAGCCGCTTGAACCGGGGTGCGTAAACAATATCGAAGGTCTCTTCCTTTCCGGGAAAAAGGTCAAGGGCAAGCCTTCTCACCGCTTCCACCACGAGGATTGCCTGGTCATGGGAGAGCCGTTGGGTCCTGATATACTCAAGGCTGAAATCGACCATGAACCGTAGCCGTCTGATCCGCCTGTTTTCCTCCATGATATCGTCGTCCATGGCGATGCCGTTTTTGCTTCCCGCGGTTACGAGGCCCTTTCGCCGGCGCGACCGACCCCCGCGCGGGGCGTCTCCTTGATGAAAATCTGCGCGTAGAGCCAGAGACCTATGCCGAAGGTGATCGCCATGTCGGCCACGTTAAAGGCCGGCCAGTAGTAACTCCGGTAGGAGACGAGGATAAAATCGACGACGGAGCCGCAAAAGATCCTGTCATACATGTTGCCGATGGCGCCCGAGAGCACAAATGTCAGGGAGAACCTGCTCCAGAAGGGCAGCCGGCATGCAACGACATAGAAGGCGAGGGCGGCGATGATGGCGAGGGGGATGAAAAGAAAGATATATTGCCCGGCTGCATGATGCGCCATGATCCCGAAGAGACCCCCCCTGTTCTGCCAGTGCACGATGGACAGCCACGAAAAGACATTGACGCCGCCGCCCAAGGGCAGGTCGCCCTGGACGAGGAGCTTCGTCCACCTGTCGAGGAGGAGGACGGGCAGGATTATGAAGAGGTGAGCGTATCTCTGCATCGTCCGCAAATATTAGGATATGGTCCGGTGGTCGCGACGTCGGTCTCGTACCGCCAGCACCGTTCGCACTTCACGCCCTCCGCCCTCGCGACCACGGCCTCGACCTCGCCTCCCGATAAGACCTCCACCTGGGAGACGATGAGCACCTCTTTCAGCTCGTCTCCGAGTTTTTTCAGTATGCCGTACTCATCGGGGGGCGCCGTGACGACGACCCTGGCGTCGAGGGGATGGCCGATCACCTTTTCCACCCGTTTCTCCTCGATCTTCTTGTTGACCGTCTCCCTGATCCTCCAGATCGTCTCCCACTGTGCCTCGAGCCCCGGATCGACGAGGCCCCGGTCGACCGCGGGCAGGGCTGCGAGGTGGACCGATTCTTCGCTGACATAGGGCCGCAGGTACGACCACATCTCCTCCGTGGTGAAGGAGAGGATGGGGGCGGCGAGTCTCACGAGGGCCATGAGGCTGTCAAAGACGACCGTCTGGGATGCCTTCCGCTTTACCGAGTCCTTCCTCTCTACGTACATCCTGTCCTTGATAATGTCAAGGTAGAGGGCGCTCAGCTCGACCGTACAGAAGTTATGGATCGTGTGGTAGATCGTGTGGAAGGCATACGTATCGTAGGCCTCCCTCACCCTCTCCACCACCCTTTGGAGCCGGGAGAGGAGCCACCTGTCAAGGGAGGAGAGCGACTCGTAAGGCACCCTCCCGTCGGCCGGGTCGAAATCGCCCAGGGTTGCATGGAGGAACCTGAAGGTATTCCTGATCCTCCTGTAGGTCTCGACGATGCGGTCGATAATCTCCCTGGAGATCTTTATGTCGTCCCGGTAGTCTTCGTAGGTCACCCATAGGCGGAGTATCTCTGCCCCGTACTTGTCGATGATCTCCGACGGGGCGATCACGTTGCCCACGGTTTTCGACATCTTTCTGCCCCTGCCGTCCACCACGAACCCGTGGGTCAGGACCGAACGGTAGGGTGCCACGCCGTCATTGCCCACGGATACGAGCAGCGAGCTGTGGAACCATCCGCGGTGCTGATCGCTCCCTTCGAGGTACATATCGGCGGGAAAGGCCAGCTCCTTTCGCTTCTTGAGGACCGCCGCGAAGCTGGAGCCGGAGTCGAACCAGACGTCGAGGATGTCCTCCTCCTTGGTGAACGTCCCGTTCCCGCACCGGCATTTTGCCCCTTCGGGAAGAAAGTAGGCCGCCTCCTTCTCGAACCAAATGTCCGCCCCGTGTTTCTCCACCTCGGCGATGATCCTGCTGAAGGCCTCGCGGCTCCAGTAGGGCTCCCTGCACTCGTCGCAGTAGAATATGGTGATCGGCACGCCCCAGGTTCTCTGACGGGAGATGCACCAGTCGGGCCGGACGAGGAGCATGTTGTATATGCGATCCTTTCCCCACGCTGGTATCCACGTGACCCGGTCGATCTCTTCGAGCGCCCGCTGTCTGAGGCCGTCCTTGTCCATGGGCACGAACCACTGCTCGGTGGCCCTGAAGATGACGGGCTTCTTGCACCTCCAGCAATGGGGGTAGGAGTGCTCGATCTCTTCGGAAAAGAGGAGCACCTTAAGCTCCTTGAGCTTCTCGATGATGATGGGGTTCGCGCTGAAGACGTCGAGGCCACTGAAGAACTCGACATCCTTAGTCAGCTCGCCCTTTTCGTTTACCGGGGAATAGACGTCGAGGCCGTATTCGAGGCCCGTCACATAGTCCTCTTCCCCGTGGCCCGGCGCGATGTGGACCGCCCCCGTGCCCACGTCCTTGGCGACGTAATCCGCGAAAACGACGACCGACCTCCTGTCGATAAAGGGATGCCTGAAGGCGAGCCCCTTCAGGGTCTCCGGGGATATCTCGCCGAGGATGCGAAAATCGGTGATGCCCGCCTTGCCCATGATGTCGTCCACGAGGTCCCTGACCGCGATATGGACCTCATCCTTCGTCTCGACGGCGACATAGGTGAAATCAGGGTTGACGGCGATGGCGAGGTTGGCCGGAAGCGTCCACGGCGTCGTCGTCCATATGAGCATGGATATCGGTTTGTCGGGGTAGTCCTTGAAAACGTCGCCCCTCGACATAAGGGGGAACTTGACGTAGATGGATGTGGTTCTGTCCATCTCGTATTCTATTTCCGCCTCGGCGAGGGCGGTTCTACAGTTTATACACCAGTAGACGGGCTTCTTCTTTCTGTAGGCCTCGCCCCTTTCGAAAAACTTCGCCATCTCCCCGATGATCGTGGCCTGGTAGCCGTAATCCATGGTGATGTAGGGGTGGTCCCAGTCACCGATATTGCCGAGCCTCTTGAACTCCTCGCGCTGGATATCGAGGAACCGTGCCGCATATTTCCGGCAATAGGCCCTCACCTCCATCTTCGTCAGGGCCACCTGTTTGGCCTTCATCTCCTTCTCCGCCTGATGCTCGATCGGCAGGCCGTGGCAATCCCAGCCGGGCACGTAATCGGAGCGGAAGCCCGACATGAACCTGGACTTTACGATTATATCCTTCAGTATCTTGTTGAGGGCGGTGCCGAGGTGTATGTTCCCGTTCGCATACGGCGGGCCGTCATGCAGAATAAACTTCGGCCTGTCCGCGCGGAGACTCGTGAGCTTTCCGTAAAGGTCGATCTCTTCCCAGAACCGGAGGATCTGACCCTCCTTCACCGGCAGGTTGCCTCTCATGGGAAAAGGGGTTTTCGGCAGGTTGAGCGTTGATTTATAGTCCATCCTCTGTCCTTTCTTTGAACCAGTCCAGTTTCACGTCGCCAAAAAGGGCGTCCCTCTCCTCGAGCGCGGCGAGCCTCCGCCTGTCGCCATCGCCCAGGGCCCCTTCACCCCTGTAGCTATCGAGCATGCGCCCCAGTTCCTTGAATGCATGATAATGACCGAGGAACCTCGATTCCCCGTAGTCACCAGCCGTTTTTG
>JBEKJU010000220.1:0-6384 GCA_050011095.1 Syntrophorhabdales bacterium | reverse complement strand
CGGCATGAAGCTCGTTCTCATAGGCTTCGAATCCATCGATGTCGAGACCCTCGGGCAGTCCATCAGCGTCACAAAGAAATCCTGGCGAAAGAAGCATGAAAAGGGTGTGGCAAAGCTTCGCCGGCGGGGCGTCATGATACACGGAGGCTTCATTTTCGGCTTGGCTCGTCAGACACGTGAGCAGGACCTGGAGATGGTCGACCGGGCAATCAAGAACAAGCTCACCGTCGGCCAGTTCACCCTCGTCACTCCTCTTCCCGGAACCAGACTGTTCAGAAAGCTCGATAAGGCAGGACGCCTCGAGACATACGACTGGTCCAAGTATATAGTGACCGAGTGCTGTGTGGTGAAAGGTGGCGACGGGTATAAAGAGGCGCTCGAAGCGACTCAGCGGACCGCGTACAAACGGTTCTACTCTTTGGGTTCTTTGATAACACGGTTCAACTGGCGCCTGTCCCCTCCTAACCAGCTTCCTTGGCTCATGCTGCAGACCTTCAGCCGGGCAGGATCTTAGACCCTCGCGTTTTCAACATGACCATTCATGACTCTTAAAGACCGGTTTGCGCCCTAGCGCTCGTCCACAAAGGTGATGAGAAGCGCGCCTGGGCCGCCGTGGGAGGTGGTCACGCCACCGATTTTACACCGATGGACAAGGGAGACGCCGGGGACCCGTAGGAGCCGTTCCAGGAGGCCCGTGATGACGTCACCGTTGTCGGACTCCGCCACGGAAAGACGGATGCGCGCTTCGTCGTGGGCAGCCTTTTCCACCAACTCGACAAACCTGTTCAATAGCTTCGCTGACGTGCGTATTTTTTCAATGGGGTGGATCTCGCCTTCAGTCATTTTCAAAAGCGGCTTGATCTTCATAAGGGCCCCCAGGAAGGCTTGTGCCTTGCCGATACGCCCCCCGCGATGAAGGTAGTCGAGGGAATCAACGGACATATAGGTCTGTACGCGGCGTGTCAGATCGCGGGCAAAGTAGGCGACCTCCTCGAACGGGGCTCCCGCGCTCGCCTTCTCGGCACAAAGGAGGATGATGATGCCCAGCCCCGCGGAGACCTGAAGGGAATCGACCACTTCTATGCGGGCCGTGGAAAAGTGGTTTTTAGCGAGAAATGCGGACTGGTAGGTCCCGCTGAGCTTCGAGGATATCTGAATGGAAAGTATGGGCTCCTCCTTTTCCACAAAGGGTGCGAAAGCATCGATGAACGCCTGGGGGGAGGGCTGCGAAGTCGTAGGGAAGTCTTTTGACTCCCGGAGGAGGGCGTAGTACGCGTTGGGGTCGATGTCGAAAAAATCGCGCCAGGTCCGATCTCCCAGACGCAAGGTAAGGGGGACAACGCCGATGTCATGCTTCTCGTAAGCTTCAGCCGGCAGGTCTGCGGTGCTGTCCGTAATGATCCGCATTATCCGTTGCCTTCCCTATTCCACCGAGATGAGGTAAAGCGCGTACGGCTGGCCTCCGTCATAGAGCTCGACTGTCTTGTCCTTATGCAGTAACTGCAAGATCGCCTGCAGGGCTTCCGCTTCCGCCTTTTCGATGGAATCGCCGTAAAAGAGGGTGATAATCTCGTCCGAGCCGTCGGTCATGTCGTCGACGAGGCTGACTACCGTCTCGTCTTTGCGGATCGACGAGCAGCGCAACTCTCCTCCAAAGATGCCGATGGAATCACCGGAGCTCACCCGAACCCCGCTCATTACTGCGTCCCGGCATGCCGATGTCACCTCTCCGCTCTTCACTCCATGGTAAGCCTGCTCCATCCGGCGGACGTTTTCTTCCGCAGGGGCATCGTCCCTGTAGGCCAGCAGTGCGGATAGCCCCTCCTGGACGGACACAGTTTTCAGGACAGTCACGTTCTTGGACGATCTTTCCCCTGCCTGCAGTACAGCGGGATAGGCGTTTCTGTTGTTGGGTAGAACAATTACGTGAGAAGATTCAACCTTCTCTATGGCGCTCGCAATGTCCGCCGTGGAAGGGTTCAGGGTCGGGCCTCCGTTTATGACAAGCTCCGCCCCCGCGTTATAGAAGAGTTCTTTCAAGCCGCCCCCCAGGACAATGGCGATAACGGACGTCGCCTTTGCGCTTCCTGCGTTTTCCATCCGGGAAGTGTGCTGCACGAGCATATCGTCCACCTTGACGGACGAAACCTGTCCCATGGTGGAGGCATAGCGGAGGACCTCCTCCGGCTTGCCGGTATGAATGTGCACCCGCATCAGCATGGCGTCTCCCACCACGACGACGGAATCGCCCAGAGGAGCGAGGCCCGTCTTCATAGCATCCGGAGAGGTCCGGCTCCCTTCCAGAATGAACTCCGTGCAGTACTCGAACGCCCACCCGTCACCTTCTTCGCGTCCTCCTCCGTTGAACAGGCCCTCGTCCCCGAAAGACCATCTGGTGTTGGTCTGACCCTGCAAGAGAAGGAGAGTGCCTTCGAGGAAGCGGAAGAAACCGAGACCGCCCGCGTCCACCACGCCCGCTTCTGCGAGTTTTGGCAGGCGGGAAGGCGTTCGCTCGACGGAAGACCTGGCCGACTTCACCATTCCATCCAGGAGCCGGGCAAGATCCTTCTCCGTCTTGACAGCCTCTTCCGCCCACTCCGCGGTTTCTCTGGCCACGGTGAGGATGGTGCCCTCCGTGGGGTGCAGGACCGCCTTATAAGCCTTCTTTACGCCTCGCGAAAGCGCAAGGACAATGTCTTCCGCAAAAAGTCGCTCCCGGCCCTCGATGCCCTCCGAGAACGCTGACAGGATCTGGGAGAGGATGATCCCCGAATTTCCCCTCGCGCCCATCAAAGCCCCCCAGGCCGCTGCCTTTACCATCGCGTCGAGTCTGGTTTCCCCCGCTGCTTCCATTCCTCTCGCTGCGGATGCGAGGGTCGCGGACATGTTGCTTCCCGTATCGCCGTCGGGCACGGGAAAGACGTTGATTTTGTTCAACTCATCCCGGTTCTTCGCCACCCAGTCCGCCCCGGCTATGATGAGCTTTCTGAACCGCCTGACACCGCAATAGAGAACAGCCACCCCATCCCTCCACCCATGTTCCCTGCGCCGCCGACACGCAAGGCTTCGCCTATTTACCTACCATTCTCAATTCCGTATTTCAAGAATTGCTTTACATGGGTAGAAAGGGTCGTTGGCGACACGACGGTGGATGTCACGGCGCCACCTACAAAGGTGGAATTAGAGAGTAACCAAAAGGATTGCGCATTACCGATCGAAACCTACAATCCAAATTCTACTTGTATAGCGTTTCCCTGGTAGTCATATTTATTTGCACAGGCGTCCAGCTGGGAAAGATTATTTCGCAGGGCCACCTTGATGATGACGTGTTCCTGGGAGACAGCTCGGACTTCTGCTTCATCAAGCCCACCTTATAACCGCACTTTGTTGCGTACTTTTTAATTGACATTTGTTTGAAGGTGCAAACATAATAGAAGCCGGTACCAGTGCGGGTGGATGGAAAAGAGGCGGCTTAGTTTTTAGCGTAATAATCCCAAACCGGCCGGGACTCCTTTTCAAAGGGCCGGATACTAACCAAAAGGGGGATCTGATGGATGAATTGACGCCGAAAGCCAAATGGACCGTGACCCAGCCGTGGCGGGGTCTTTTTGGGGCAGCCGTCACGCTCTGGGTGGCATTTGCCATCGCGACGGCCTTTGACATGCAGAGCTTTTTGGGCAATTTTACGTTGTTTCTCATGTCGTTTGTGGCCATCGAGGTCGTAATGGGCCTCGGGTGGGGAGGCAAGTTCCCTTCGGTCGAGGGCTGGCCGCAGCCATGGCCTGGACTCTTCCTGACCGGGTTCGTGATAGTCGTCGCAACGCTGGCCTACCTCACGTTGAATGGCTTCGTGGGCGGGGGAGCGGCCCACCCGGCCACGAACGTCCTTTCCATCTGCACAGTCATCACTACGTTCTTTCTCATTATAGCTTTCGGGATGTGGCCATTCCAAAAGGGCAGCGTTCCTACCAGGGGATTTCTGACCTGGCTGCTGGCCTATGTGATAACTTACATCATTTGGCACCTCTTCAACTTCAGCCTGCTCTCTTATCCCCAGGGGATCTGTCCTTCCCCCATCGCCCCGGTCCCCTTCTATGCGCCGGGCGGCCCCCTCGCGCCCCTGGCCGCTTTTGCCCCGACCGGGCCGTGCGCCTGGGAATCTGCTTTCTCCTTCTATTTCTGGGCGCTCTTGTTTCTTTTTGTCTTCGTGCATCTCGGCATGTGGCCTTTCAGCAAGTCGCCGTCCCTCATGAAACAGCCCGTGATGGGCATCGTCGTGACTATCACCTGCCTCATCCTGTCCGCGATTGCCTACGTGATTTCAATACATGTCCTGTCCATTGAGCCCCTGAGGCACCTGCTTAACGGGATCTGCTACCTTTTCGGGGCGCTTTTCTTCCTTGTTATGCTCCAGACGTGGCCTGGCCGGGCCCTGAGCCAGCCGGCCGGCGGGTTCTTGAACGTCGTGCTCTCCATCGGGATCGCCATTATTGGATTTTATGCCATAGGGGGTTTCTGTCAGTGGCATTTCGGCAAAGCCTTTACCTACCCTGCCAACATCTTCTCCATGGGCAATGTGATGCTGGGCCTAACGTTCCCTGCGTGGGCTGCGTATGGAGCCTTCTTTGATTTCTGGCCCCTGCCTCCCACTCCGCCGCCTCCGGGGTCGTAATCTAGGGGCACGCGAGGCACCTCTTGACGAAGGGGGTGCCTCGCGTAGCTGCCCCTCCGGGCGGGAACTAATAGCAGAGGAGAAGGGCTCCAATGAATGGCAGGGAACCGACAAGTGAGGCAAAAGCACATCCTTCGAAGGACTTTTGCGCTGCGAGATACCCGGGGAAGCAGGGACAACAGGTGAGGATTACCGGATGTAGTGTGGTATGGCGGACGAGGATCTAAAAAACTCGTTTCCAGGAAGGCGTCCTTCGCCGTCCGTCCTCGACCAAACCTGCAGATTACACCCTGAGGACCACGGCTTCCCCACCTCCACCATTTGTCATGGCATTTCTTGGAAGGCCGGTCATGTTGAAACTCACGCCGCCACCTACGATTCTTGTATCCATTATGATTTTTGAAAGCGAAGATTATCATCAGGAAGCAAGCGAAGCTTGACATGAACGGCGGTTCATGGGCTTGCCGGTGGATGTCTGCCTGATGGAAGGGTGAGGGGTCAACCTCAATCAATGATGTGCTTTGACGTTCTCCTCAGTGCCTGCGATCAAATCCACATCAGAAAGACCTGTAAGTGCTCCCGAAGTTCCGCAAGAACAAAGGCTGCCTCGGTTGATAGAAAGAAACACAGCGATCACTTGTCCGTGGCTGCGGCCGAAATGCAGGAGGCGAATGTCTTTTCCAGCAGACTCGCGTCGATGCTGCCGGCCGCACCGATGACCACGATCTGTGTGCGCGGCGCCCGGCCGCCCCACTCGTCTTGTAACGAGATGTCCATGCGCCTGCCAACCACCTGGAGCACCGCCCGCCGCTGTGGCGCATCGGTGGTGTAGACCACCCCTTTGGCCCGGTAAACAGTCCCCGGCAACTTTCGCATTGTTTCCCGCAACGCTTCCAGCGCCAGCGGCCTGTCCGTCTCGTAGCTCCAGGTGCTGAACACCGTCGAGTGGTCGTGCCCGTGGCGGTCGTCACGACAGGTCGGGTCAATGCAGTTATGCTCAAGGGCGTGCGAGTCGAGGCTCGATCGAGCAGGATCGAAACGCCCGACACCCAACAGTATCTCGTGGGGCACCTCGCAGTAATTGGTCTCGACAATGCGAAGACGGTTGAAATAGCCGTCGAGCCAAGCCCTGACCTTCTCGACTTGCTCGGAACCGGCAAGGCCCACCTTGTTCAGGATCAGCATGTCCGAGAACCCGACCTGGCGGAGCTTGAGTTCCATCAGGGGGGGATACTCGGGGTGCGCGAAGACCTGGTCCGCGTCCACCACGCAGATGACGCTGTCCAGCCTGATCCGGTCCCGCAGATTGGGATCGTTGAAGGTCACGAAGATCCCGGCGGGATCGGCGACGCCGCTGGCTTCGAGCAGGATGTATTCAACCGTCTCCGGGCGTGCGAGCAAGGCGACGACCGTTTCGATGAGGTCGTCGCGAATCTGGCAGCAGACACAGCCGTTGGCCAGGCTGATCATGTTATCGTCCACTCCGACGACGAGTTCGGCGTCGATATTGATCGAGCCAAAGTCGTTGACCAGGACCCCCACGCGCAGGCCGTGATTCCCCGTCAGGATGCGATTCAGCAGCGTCGTCTTGCCCGCCCCGAGAAAGCCGGTCAGGATCGTTATCGGAACTGTTTTGCCGTTGTCCTCTATGATTTCCATTTAGGGGCTTCCTATAAAAAAGGCGTCCGGGAAAAGAACCGGACCACACCGCT
>JBEKJU010000219.1:0-6385 GCA_050011095.1 Syntrophorhabdales bacterium | reverse complement strand
GTTACCGACTCCTTGCGTTTATCTCACTGAAAATGGAGCTGAGCTGGAGGACAACAAAGGTAGGAAAGGTACGGCCCAATTTACCGCTCTACAAACTCACACAAAAGGCTTGACACTACCATCGCGCCACCATTAGCCGTAGCAAGTTCACGGACCTTCTTGTTCATAATGTGTGGCCAAATATAGTCAGCCTTGACAGGTAGAATTTCTTCGCCCCCGTTTGTTGCATCAGCCAGGGGATGAGAGGTTCAAGCTGCTGCGCTGGCACAGGGCCGGTACAGAAGATGAGCGGGTCACATTCCTGTCCCTCGTATTGCTCTGGGTAAATGTAAAGCTTCTTGCCCTTCACTACCGCAGGACCCTTGATCGCCTGTCTCGTGGAGCTGTAAATGCCACCAAAGATCACATCGACTTTGTCTTGCTGGACGAGCTTCGCAGCTTTGGCTTCCGCTACACTATCCGTGGTTGCACTGTCCTCGAGGTACATATCTATCTGTCGCCCCAACAAGCCACCCTTTGCATTGATGTCATTAATCACCATCTTGGCCACGTTTGCATTGGCGATACCCAAAAACGAGAGTGGACCCGTGATGTCAGTAATTACGCCCGCCTTGATGGACCGACCAACTGAACTTGTTGATTCTTTCATGGCATTTTCTCCTCTCAAAACTGGTTATTGGTGGGTAGGCGCTGGCTTTTGAAGTCGGCCGAAGCAAATCCAGGACCTCCGGGTCCTACGACTAGGTATCTCATAGCACTCCTCCCTTTATTGGGTTTATACTATAATATGGTAGAATATGGGCATGAAACGGTAGGTGTCAATTGGGACACCTACCTCAGTAACGGGGACCGCAATCTAATTATCTGTCACTATGGGTACCACTCGAACTCTTCAGCGTGGGACGGGAGATGGGAACGTGAAGCTTTCAGGAAGGCACCTTTCGCCCCTTCCTTTGACCCGACCTCCAATATTACATCCGAGGACCTCGGCAATCCTTTTTTGCGACTTCCCGCGGAAGTCGTCGTCCATGGTCATCCTCCACAATCTTAAGTTCAAACCTCTGGTTGCAGGCTGCCCTTAGAGGATGGCCTCGATCCCCTTGCGACGGATCACATTCAGTAGCACTAGGGCAGGACCCGTCGGACGCTTGGCACCGCGTTCCAGTTGAGACACATATCCGACCGTCACATTGAGATGATAGGCGAAGACCGCCTGGCTCATATGAGCTTGCTCACGGATGGCACGGATTTCCTTGCCAGTCAGCGGTGGGAGTTCAGCCGCTTCTTTGGCGCCAAGGTGGCGCATGGTAATCTTCGTGTAAGCAGCTTCATCCATGATCCCGGCCTGTTTCATATCTTTGGCTGTCTCAAGTATTGCTCTCATGAGTCGGCTAGGTTTGCTGTTCTGCTTCATAGTGCACCTCCTGCAGGACTCCCATTTCGACGGCCCGTTCGAGGCCTTCTTTGTCTGCGTTGAGCCATCCCGCCGCGATTTCTCGCAATGTCGCTAATTCATCGTTATCGATGTTCTCGCGTTCGTTTTTCGCAAAACCATAAAGAAAGATCGAGCGATCCCTCATGCGGTAGGCAACGAGCATGCGGTACCCACCGAACCGTCCCCGTCCGGTCCGAGCGACCCTCTGTTTGACCACGCCGCCGCCGAGATCGGCATCCACCATTCCTTGCTCCGCACGCGTGATGGCCTCGCACAAGCTTTCGTCCTTGATCCCTTCCCGTCGGGCATAACGTACGAACCACTTCGTTTTGAAGACCCTCACCTCACTATCTCCATAATACTATGAACTATAGCACAATGATTCATATATTTCAATCCTCGCGGCGCGCTTCTCAAGCTAGAGTCGGTCCCTTGTCGGCCTCTTCCGGTTCGCACCATTACCGCTCGAAACATGAGACGATAGGAGGAGAGGCAGGGATCACCATTACAGGAAGTCGTCCCCCGGCATCCTTTCCCGGCCGACATTCAAGATTACACTCCCGGGGGCCACGGAATCCCGGCATTCACCATTTGCCATGGCAGTCTTGTGGGAAGCGTTCATGCCACGGCCGATGCCCCCACACCTGCGACACTTTGCTGATGCTCCTATGCAAACCAGGCAATGAGTGGTATCTTATAGCATAGGCGCAGATCAAGGCGCCATCGGCGCAAGGCGAAAAATTCCCTGAGACTGCCATGAAGGTGAGGGCTATGGAAATTTCAAACAGAATAACCATAAACGAGAAGGTGAGGTTTGGGAAGCCCGTCATCAAGGGTACCCGCGTTCCTGTCGATCTGATAATCGGCAAGCTTGCCGGGGGCATGACCTACGAAGAGGTGATGGCGGAGTATGACCTGAGCCGACAGGACATTCTGGCCGCCCTGGACTACGCCGCCAAACATCTGTCGGGCGAGGAGATAAGGGCCGTGGGATGACGGAATGAAGTTCCTGATCGATGAGGATATGCCGAGATCCACGGCGGTGGCCCTTAGAGTTGCTGGTCATGAAGCCAGAGATGTTCGAGATTGTGGGCTGCGAGGCGCAAGCGACCAGGAAGTATTTGAATCGGCCCAGCAATCTGGCGCTGTCGTGCTCACCGGCGATCTCGGTTTCGGCAACCTCCACAAATACCCACTCGGCACACATAACGGGCTGTTCATAGCCCACTTCCCGAACGATATCTCAACTGAGGAACTGAACAGGCACGTGGCCGAAGCGATCAAAGTGCTGACCGAGGCGGACTACGGAGGAAACCTCATAATTCTTGAACCTGGAAAAATCAGAATTAGGAGACATGTAAGGACGAAGGAAACGTAGTTGCCGCAACTGCATAATTCGAGAGTTGCGGCAGCAAACGACTTTCCCCTCGCCGACCTTCCGGACGCCTCGCGCATCCTCTCCTCAAGGATTGCCAACTCTAACACTAGCTGTCGGCCCGGTCGAGCAAAATCTAGCAGTACAGGAAGATGTCAGCACTTTTATGCACCTACCGATGCGTACCATCATCTTTCTTCCCGCGCAGACCATTACCACTCCGAACATTCAATAGGAGATAACACAGAGAACGCCTGGGCCCCGGCGATCTCTGTGTTCTGGCGCGAGTAGCCCGATGATGGGAGCCGGTGCACTCCTTGACAATGTTGTTTGTTGGTCCCTGGCCTATTGCTCTTCAGGATGCGACAGGATTGCGCTCGCCAGAGCCTCAGAAAACTCTTTGCCTTATGTTCGGGGACGAATTCCTTGTCCCCCGGTATTTTATTTAAAATATTTTCAGCCTTTATAAATGTCGAACGGTGTTTGTCTAAGGATGGTTCGCCCAACAACATATGCAATTTGAATTTGTCCGGGGAATCGCGAAGCGTGGTGATGCGTCCCAGCCAACGATTGGCCTTGTCCAAAATGCTATCGGCCTCTTGTAAGTCAAAGGACACAGGTTCGTATACATGCCAGTCCTGGTTCTTCCATGAATGCTGAAACTCATAATCGTAGTTGTTCGAAACAATCCGTTTTGGCTGGAGTCGAGACAGCACATGTTTCACTTCCAGTTCTGTCTTGAACACACGCCACACTTCGCTATCATCACGGGTTTGTTGTTGTAAACGTACGTCGTAGCGTGCAACAAAGCGTTCAAAAATATCTTTTAGCGCCTTTGCCGGATTTTCTGTTTGTCCGCCTCCAGGGTCTGACCACTGTAGAGAGCTATCATCCGTGGGCAATATGCTCTTGGCGATTGTCAATATATCGGCAGGTGCCTCAAACATAGGCAGCTCAGTGCGCAATCGATACCCGAGGTCTTCGAAACGTTCCTGTATATATCGCATTAGACCACGAAAATATTCACCGTCAATCTCATGAAACATACTGTTTACTCGGCCATATCTGGTGTTGCACAGACCACCGATATATCCTGCTTCAGGCGCATAAAGCGCTACACCAACATTGACAAACTCCCCTGTCATCACATCGTGCACATACCTCAATACAACGAATGAATAGGCGGTTTTCATACTAACACCTCCCGAATTATCTGGAAAAGCTTCTTACTACTTTCTTTTGCCTTTATAAAATAGTCTTGAATGTTCATAATTGCATTATTAGTACCTTCGTCACGCCAATCTTTGGGTAGGGCCTCCATGTATATCTCTATTCGGAGGTTGTCAATGGCGTCGAAGGCAGCCTGCATTCGCTCCCATGAGACCTGGTGCCCTCTTAAGCCTTTGTAGAATACGTGGTCATAAGCAAAATCTAATCCTTTTCCGTCCCATGGGTATTGCTCTGGAATGAGAGCATAGAGGAAGGAAAAGGCCAATTCATCATCGAGAATGGCCAACTCGTCGCTTTTACGAAGGACGTTGGGCTTATCTTCACGGCGATCCGGGTTTTGGATCATTACGTCGAACGCGAAGATTTCAGCAGCAGTTTGCAAAAGGGGAACTGGGATACTCCTTTGCTGCGGCCAAGTCACATATCCTGGCCCAAGGAACTTGCTTCCGAAGTTCAACCCCGTACTTTTTTCAAAGCGAGTTGCAAACGTCAAGTCAACGGCGTGGTGAAAATCCGCGTCTATTTCGACAAGAAATGGCTGGGGAACTGGCAAACGCAAATCCTGCGCCAAGAGAGAGGCCACTAATTCACAAACCAATCCTGCCTTGGTACATTCTGATCCGGAGAACAATTTGACAACTACTTCGTGCTGGCTGCCCTCCTGAGTATAGCAGACCATCAGGAACGGACAGGTACGTCCGGAGCGCAATGCTTTCGCAAAGGCACTTGCTTTAACTCTCGCAATCATCGTTCGCAATCATGCCGCAAGACCCACATTCACTCCGTCTATAAGCATTGATAATCATAAAAAGGCACCTCCACAGCACAGGCACCCATCTGCTATGCTGTGATTAAGACCACCAATCCTAATCAGGAGGTGCCCAATGCCATTGTACTGTGGAATAGACCTGCACGCAAGGAGTAGTTACGTGGCGATCATCGATGAGCAGAGGAAGAGGATCTTCAAGCGAAATCTGCAGAACGACCCAAAGCTTATCCTGTCATTTCTTGCTCCGTACAGGCAAGAGCTCGCAGGCATCGTCGTCGAATCAACCTTCAACTGGTACTGGCTCGTCGATGCCATCATGGACGACGGCTATACCGTCCATCTCGCAAATCCCTGTGCGATCAAGCAGTATGCGGGTCTCAAATACGTCGACGACAAGCACGACGCCTTCTGGCTCGCCGATCTCCTCTCCCTCGGTATCCTTAGAGAAGGATACATCTATCCGAAGGAGCAACGTCCCGTGAGAGATCTCCTTCGCAAACGTGGACTTCTGGTAAGGCTCCGAACATCGCTTCTCTTAAGCCTTCAGAATACCGTGGTCAACACGTTCGGCACAAAGATCCCAGCCCACCGTATTAAGGGCAAAGAAGACCACGTCACCACCTTCGACTTCGGCAATGAAAGCCTTGCCCTCATGGGCCAGGTGAGCAAAACCTCAATCGATATGCTCTCACGCCAGATCGAAGTCATCGAGTCCCATGTCTTCCAGTACTGCAAGTTCGCGGCTACCTACAATCCGCTTGTGTCGCTGCCCGGTGTCGGGAAAATCCTCGGTACCACCATCCTTTTGGAGACAGGGTTGATCTCACGCTTCCCTGCAGTCGGCAACTATGTCTCATACTGCCGTAAAGCAGAAACCGTCTGGACAAGCAGCGACGAGGTGAAGGGAAAGGGGAACAGAAAGAACGGGAACCGTTACCTTGCCTGGGCCTTCTCTGAAGCTGCCGAACACGCCCGGAGGTTCGATACGGCAAGCAGGAACTTCTATAACAGGAAACTTAAGGAGAGAAACAGCCCGGTTGCCCATAACGCGCTCGCGAATAAGCTCGCGAGGGCAGCCTACTATATCATGAGGGACCAGGTCCCTTATGAGGAGGCAAAACTGTTCGGGTAAGAATCCGGGGAGGACGGTGAACCAGATTTGTGGTTGGGGCAATCCCGCGCGCATTGAGTGGTGCAACCGTTCGATCCCCGGTTAACGGCTTATGTCGATCGCTTGCTGTCCATGCCGCGAGCCCGAATGTGGTGGATTAGAACCATGAGCATTGTACCTAACTATTGGACACGGCATGGTACCGACGATATTCTGGTCCGCTTATGCGGAAGGGGTGCAGCGGACTCATACGAAGCACCTTGATCCCGATGGGTGCCTGGTGTGCGCTGGGCAGCGCAATGATCAGGAGGGTTAAAGTCCCTCTGGCGCTCGGATGAGGGGCGCTGTTGGCGCCGCTCAAACGGGTACCAAAAACGGCGGTGTTGGTCCCTTGCGGATGATGCTGTAGATAGTACTCCCCGCCGAGCCTTTTTGGCCTGTTAACAGACGTCGGCCCTGACAGGG
>JBEKJU010000218.1:0-6396 GCA_050011095.1 Syntrophorhabdales bacterium | reverse complement strand
CACGAAAGGCGCCGTTCTTCATTGCTTCCTTGAGGTCCCGGTTGGTGGCCGTCACCACCCTGGTATCAACCCGTATCATCTCCCGCCCCCCGACCCGCTCCACCATCTGCTCCTGAAGGAAGCGGAGGAGCTTGACCTGAAGCGCAAGAGGCACCTCACCGATCTCGTCGAGAAAGAGCGTCCCGGCCTCGGCCATCTCTATCCTTCCCTTGCGTTGCGCGTGCGCGCCGGTAAAGGCCCCTCTTTCGTGGCCAAACAGCTCGCTTTCGATAAGATTGTCGGGAATGGCGCCGCAATTGATCGCCACAAAAGGCCCTTTTTTTCTCGGGCTCAGGTTATGGATCGCCCTGGCGACGAGTTCCTTCCCCGTGCCGCTCTCCCCTGTGACCAGAACAGGGATTTCCGAGGCCGCCACCTTTCTGATTGTCGCGAAGACCTCCTGCATCCGGGGACTCGAGCCTAGGATATCCTGAAATCCTGCGGGGTTGTCGTTCTGCATCCGGTGGTGCTCGCGTTCCAGGCCCGCGAGGTATGACGCCCTCTTCAGCACGACCTTCAGCTCATCGATCTCGACCGGCTTGCAGAGAAAGTCATAGGCCCCCTCAGCCACCGCCTTCAGCGCATGTTCCTTCTCGCCGCGTCCCGTGATAACAATGATTTTTGTCCGCGGACCGGACGTAAGAATTTCCGACAGCGCCGCGAAGCCCTCCTCCACGCTGGCCGGCCTCGGCGGCAGTCCCAGGTCGAGGGTTACGATATCGGGCCTCTTCTTCTGAAATGCCTTCAAGGCGCTCTGCCGGTCCTCGGCGAGCACGACATCATACCCGGCCGCCAAAGCCCACTTCATCTGCTTCCGCAGGTCTTCGTCGTCATCGACAATGAGCAGGCGGGGCTTTCCCGGAGATGTTGATGTGTCCCTCATCCCTTCACCGGCAGGAAAATCCTGAACATGCTTCCCCTCCCCTCCTCGCTTTCGACCTCGATTCTTCCTCCGTGGGCCTCCACGATCGTCTTGCAATGAAAGAGACCGATGCCCATGCCCTGTTTTTTGGTCGTCTGGAATGGCTTAAAGAGATATTTCTCCATGAATTCCTTCGACATGCCGCATCCATTATCACGAAAGGACAGCTCTACCCAGGCATCGTGCCGCCTGCCGGCGACGCGGACCCTGCCGGCCGCTCCTGCCGCCTCATTCGCGTTAATGAGAAGATTCTCGAAGACCTTTCGCATCTGCTCCTCATCGATCTGAAGAAGGGGCATATCACCGAGGTCCGTCTCCACGCCGCATCTCAGATGCCCGTTCATTCCGGATACGGTTGATCGTACCAGTTCGCTGACGCTTTTCTGATGGGGGCGCATCTCGAGCGTCCGGCTCAGAAGCGACAGGCGGCCGCACATACCCTTGATTTTGTCGACGCTTTGCGAAACCGTATGCATCGCATCCTCGCGAAACTCTTCGTTGTCAAAATACAACGGCATATTCTGGGTAACCAGAGAGAGCTTCGTTGCCAGATTTTTCAAATCGTGCATAAAGAAGGCGGACATGACCTGAAAAGCCTCCAGTTCCTTTGCCCGGCGCAGCCTCTCGGAGAGCCCGAGGTTGAGAAGCGCTGCCGCCGATTGGTCCCCAATCGTTCGCAGCAACTCGTAATCCTCGAAGGAAAGAGATTGGTCCATCACCCTCTTGCCAAGGGTCATGATGCCTATGAACCTTCCGGCCGCCCGAAGGGGTACACAGTACCGCACGCCCGTCGCCTCAAGGTTTCTTTCATAAGCATTTCTGAACTGTTCAATAGGGTCATCGTTTTGGGTGGAGAGGTCGATCGGCCGGGACCGGACGGAGATCAGCCCGATCAAGTCGTGTCCCATCTCCCCGCACATACCGGTACCCTTCGCCTGGGCTTGAGAGAGCATCGTGGAGGACCCAAGCTCAAGGCGTTCCTGCTGCTCGTCGATCAGCCAAAGTGATACCGAGAGAATATCCAGGGTGTTCGAGACGAGGGTCGTGACCGCCAAACAGAGGTCCTTCATACTGCCGAGGGACGAGGTGCTCTCCGTGAAACCGGCCCACACCTTTTGATAATCATAGACCGGCCGCTTGAAATGACGGCTGACAAATTGCTTTCTCCTGAATCGCAGCTTATCCGAGAGACAGAGGACCGCCAGTCCCACAATTGCCGCCAGGACGAGAAACGCGATGCCGGGCAGGCTCGCGACACCCTTGAAGTAGCAGGCAACCCTCGCTATGACGCCGACCGCGATGAAATAGACACCGACGGTGACGACGGTAAATGAGTTGTAGAGAACCGAATGGGAGAGGTAGAAATCAAATTCGGGCAACTGTGCGCGAGAAAACGATCTTACGATCATGATACAGGCGAGAAGCAACGCAAGGGTGTTCACCACATCAAAATTGCCGTTCAAAAGGCGGAAGAGCACCGCCTGACTGTCCGTATAAATGCGGACGCCAAAGACGACCGCCAAGCCAAGGGCCATGAACTTGATCTGCCAGCGGGCGTGTCCTGTGGCGTTTCTGAAGGTTCTCTCGATGTTCATGAGGATCAGGACGTCAGAGACCAGATAGACAAGATACAGCAGATAGCCGGCCCAGCCGAGTCGAATAGGGAGATTTAAGGGCGGGTCCGGGACGGCGGAGCCCACGAAAAGATCCTCTCTGAAGAGGAGCGTCATGCATGGAGGGAATATGAACAAACCGACGAGTATCCATTTCCACCTTGAAAGGAACTGACGGTAATTCGTCCGTGCGAAGCTGAGGCCGAACACGAGCCAGACGCACGGGAAAAAAGATGAGACTAAAAGCCGGAGCCATGCCCGGTAGAGCAGGTCGTGGGGAGAGGCCGCTCCGGCGGTGATGCCGACGGACAGCGCCTCCAGTCCGAAAAGGGCCATGCCCAGGCCAAATACCACATGGACAAAAGACCGGTAATTGCGCATCGAGGCGGCGGCGATACCGACAGCGGCGGAGGCAGCGAGGTAATTTATGATGGAAGAAAACATGAGGTTTACCGCCTCTCACCCTTCCTCAGCCACGTGAGGACAAGGCCCATCAGTCCCAGGGCGGGTATGTAGAAAACAAATCCTCCCGAATGACGAAGGAAGCTATCGGTAATAAACCTGGTGTCGACGTAGACCGCCAGTAGGGACAGGGTAAGTATCCTGATACCGTTCTTCAAAATCGTGATAGGCAGCATGGCGATGAGCAGGGCGACTGTTCTCCGGCCCGACTTCAAGAATAGATGCCCGGCCAGGACCCCGGTAATGATAAGCGCCAGGGTCGACCGGATACCGCTGCATTCCCGCGCCACCTCGATATTGATTCCCGGCAATTGATACTCGAAGCCGGTCCTGAGATAGGGCATTCCCGACAAATCGAAGAGCCGTTGAGTCACTTCGGTAGAGCCCACTTGCAGCACATAAATTAACCGGTCGAGCAGGAATTCAGGCACGGGAACCGCGAAGAGCAGAAAAAGGAGCGGGAAACGGGCAGCGCCGAAGGCATTGGGGCCGAAAAGCAGGAGGAATCCGCCCCAAAGAAAAGTGATGGAAGCCGCAGTGGTAAGCGAGGCAAAATCGTTTGTCCCAAGCCATCCCTTCTGCCACATCGATAGGCCATAGGCGAGCAATCCGGCCGTTGCGAGAGACGCCCCGGCCGTCCATGAATTCCCCGCGCCCTCAAGGATATTCCGTCTCTCCGCGAGGAGAAGGTAAGCGGTCACAAACGGGATGAGCACAATGTGCGAGTAGTAATCGCTCCGATCAGCGGCGGCCATAAGCTGCCTGAGCGGTCCATAAGCCAGAATCGCCGCAACAGCGGCGAAACCGAGCAGCGAAACCACTCGGGCGCGAATACGCCCGTTCTGAGCGACTGCCTCCGCCAGGGAGTCAGCGGCTTTATTCATCCGCGCCAGCCAGGTATAAGGCGGGCAGCCTCGCCTCATTTACTACCGAGCGACGTGACGGGGAGGCAGCCCTTGTCTCAACGATAAAGATATGCCGGTGCCCCGCGGACACCGGCTCTCCATTCTCGTATTGTAAGTCAATCAGACCCACTTAATTGAGCCTCCGGCCTTTCCCTGCAGCTGAATTGTGCGGCCTGTAGTACTTTCTCTGCACAATTCTCTTTCCCGTCCCTAAAATCGATCTTGCCTTTTCTTTTGCCGGCAGTTTCATCCAGCACTCGAAAAGCGGCCATCCGTCGTATTTCGGGGTCGGGATGCCAAACATCTTCATCACGAGCAGCCTTCCCCAGATTGCGCCCCTTTTCTCCGGGAATCCCGGCTGGGACAGGGGCAACACCCGTGGGTCCACCTGTGTGGCTTTGATATAACCGGCCTGCATCGCTTTACTGAATATCTCCCTCCCCCACCCGGTCCGCACAAGGATCAGCGAATAGCCTTGATTCCCGTCGGCGGGTTTCCTGTGCCAGGCGTCGCCACAGGAAATGTCCGCAAACTCGCCGGTTCCGTCCGGGCAAAGATAGCACCTGTTCGGTCGATATTTCTGAAGAAATCCCCAAGCCTCAAGGTAGGGAATCTCCACAGCCGGCTTGTCACTTCCGTTCGTCCAGACGGCGAATGTGCCCGGCCAACCCCTGCCGCGGTAGCGGACTCCTGTCACCTGCTCGATCGGCACATGGAGTGACTCCATGAGCCTGAGCAATGCCGCCGTGGGGGGTGTACCCGCGCAGAATAGGCTGATAGCCAGGCGAATTTTCTTCCGTAACTCCGGGCGAATGAGTTCCGCCTTCCTTACACCCTGCACGTCGCACGGCTTACCGATAAATACCGACGGCGTCCCCGCGTTCAGAACGGCTCCAAGACCGTCGCAGGGAGAGGCGGGGGCATACCGCGAGCCAATCCGGCCAAGAAGCTCTTCCCTGGACCTGCTGAAGACCGTCCGGTTCTTCCATGCACACCCGTCGTCCGAACCCGTATGAACGAGTTGGCCGCATCCTCCTTTCTCGATAAGATAAAGGGCTATCGCGCTTGCGGCGCCGCCCGAAGATCCCCTATGACGAATCTCTTCACTCGCGGCGAACCCCTCCCATGTTTCCAGGATTCGACCCCAGCCGGTCTTCAGCGAGGCTATGCCTCCATTTTCCCCGGCCTCTTTTCCAATGCCTAGCCCCGGGCATACCTTAAGACAATCGGTGCAGGTCCCACAGTCCACCACCTTGCCCGTCGGCCTGATTCCCTGATCCGCTCTATCGGCAAGACGAATGCGGCATCGTGGACAGAGGGCCGCGCAACCTCCGCAGCCGATGCAAAGCCGCCAGTCAACAATATGATGAATCGATTGAGAACCCATGCCTATATGAGGACTTCCGATGTAACGACATCATATCGCGGGAAATCATCTTCGGGCCTGGACAGCCAAACGATCCCGCCAGCGCCTCTTTATCCTGGCGAGATTGCCGGTGTTCCCCAGGAACGAGGCAGCCCGTCTTGACAGGAGAATACAAATGGACCGAACGATATTGAGGGCGAAGCCCCTCAAAGTGGGCGCGAATAAATAGAGGGTGGCTTCATCCCAGCAATAGCTGCCAAACCTCTGTTTATATGGTGCATCACCAAATCCGAAGTCTATCTCCTTAGCGTTAGCGCTGCATGCGTCTTCCAATAGTCTGAGAAGCAGAATTGTACCGATCTCATATTTCTTGAATGCGGGATCGTATCCCGTGGCATCTAAATAGAAGATATCCTTGTAGAGCGTTCCAATCCAGAATGAACAAGGATCATCGTTAAGGTACAAGATGTACCCTCGGAGCCAGCCTCGTTCCGCGGCCAGCGCCATTCGGTCCCGGGTCATATCATCCGTGACAAACCCTACCCCCATGCCACGCTGATAGGTTTTGCTCGCCACTGCTTCAGCTTGGCGACAGAGTTCGTCCACGTCTTCCGTACGTTCGAACCGCCGAAACACGACCTTGCCAGGGTAGGCTTTCTCCAGTGCCCTTTGAAATCTTCGTAGCTCGTGCCGGCGTTTTCCACTCATTCTTTCATATATTTTTTCAAGCGAGGACGGCAGTGGTATCTTCCAGTGTAAATTCTTGTGCGCGCCCCTGTCTCGACTGAGGAACCCTGGGATTCTTCCGAGGGATTCGAACATCTCCGAGTCCATCTTGATCTGGTTGAACAAAACAGCTTCTGCTTCACCCCGACCCAGGCATTCCATAAGCTCAGAAATGAAGGCGTTCGCCATATCACAAGACTGCTCTCCGAGAAAGCCTCCGTAGACGACCGCGATTAAGCGGACCTCGGGACTGAACACAGTCTTATAACCAAGTCGCATCTGAAGGTTCGTTTCTTCGACCCGTCCAATTAACATCGCTTTCGGCTGTCCGTCCTGGCTAAGAAGCATTACATGGGGTCGAAT
>JBEKJU010000217.1:0-6408 GCA_050011095.1 Syntrophorhabdales bacterium | reverse complement strand
TACTACATCATGAACCAATTCGGTAAACCCTATGATTGCCGCAAGGATGTTGTTGAAGTCATGGGCGATGCCGCCGGATAGTGTCCCGAGGGCCTCCATCTTCTGGGCCTGGCGGAGCTGGGCCTCTATGCGCTTCTGTTCGGTGATGTCTAGGTTCATTTCCATGATCGCCACCGGCCGCCCTGATTCATCCCTTTGGAGGGCCTGCCGGCTTAGTACCACAAGTCGGCGGCCGTCCTTTGCCATATGGGTCAGCTCCCCCTCCCAATGGCCCTCCCTGGTAAGGACCTCCATGTGTTCCTCGAAGGGCATGGAAAATTTGGTCTGAAGAAGCGTGAGGCTCACCTGGCCGATGGCTTCGTCCTCGGTAAACCCATAAACATCCCTGGCGCGGGCGTTCCAGAAGATCACCCTGCTGTCGAGGTCACGGAGAATAATGGCGTCATAGGCAAGTTCAAGTAAATCCGCCTGTCGCCTGAGCGCCTCGGTCCTCTCGATCACCCGCTCTTCCAGCTCGTCACGGGCCTTGCGCAGCGCCTCCTCGGCCTCCCTGCGCCCGGTGATGTCGCGGAAGACGAGCACGACACCCGTGGTGTGGCCGTCCCCGTCCCGTATGGGCGCGCCGCTGTCGTCGATGGGCACCTCCGTCCCGTCCTTCTTCACGAGGATCGTGTGGTTGGCGAGACCGACCACCATGCCTTGCCGCAGCACCTTGGCGACCGGATTCTCAACCTCACCGCGGGTCTGCTCGTTGATGATGTTGAATACCTCCGTCATCGGCCTCACCGAAGCCTCTTCGAGTGTCCAACCGGTCATTTCTTCCGCCACGGCGTTCATGAACGTGATCCTGCCGGCCACATCGGTGGCGATGACCGCGTCGCCGATTCTCGAAAGCGTCGTGGCCCAACGCTGCTCGCTTGCCTGAAGGGCAATCTCCGCCTTCTTGCGCACGGTGACGTCCGTGAACAGGGCGGCGAACTGACCGGGGGCGGGGCTGTAGGCAAAGACCTCGTAGTGCCTCTGGAGCGAGGATGCGAAGTTCTCGAAGTGCACGGGCTCTCCCGTGAGGGCCACCTTGCCGTAAGTCTCGATCCAGTAAGGCTCGGTCTCCGGCATGACATCCCTCACCGTTTTGCCCAGGAGATCGTCCCGCTTGAGACCGGTCAGACGCTCGAAGGCGGGATTGATCTCCAGGAAACGGTAATCGCAGGGCTTACCCTTTTCGTCGCAGATGATCTCATGGAGGGCAAAGCCCTCTGTCATCGCGTCGAAGAGCGTGCGATAGCGTTCCTCGCTCTCCCGCCTGGCCTGCCCTGCCCGCGCCGCGCGCAGCCGATCCGTGATGATGCTGATGGATGCCCCGACAAAGCAGAAAAGGCCGAGGGCCACCCCATCGCCGAAGTTCGTTATCCTGAGTGAGCCTATCGGCGGAATGAAAAAATAGTTCGCGGCGAGACCCCCCAGTCCCGTAGCAACGAGTCCTGGGCCGAGCCCGCCGATGAGCGCGGCGAGCATCAGGGCCGGGTAGAACGTGAGAAAGGGAGGCATGGGGCCGAAGGCGTACCCGAGGCCCCAGCGTACGGCCGTTGCCGCGGCGACCAAAAGAACGGTCAGGCCATACGATGTAAAAAGGGCCGCGGCTCGATTTTTGTGTGTAGCGCCGTTCGTTGACATAGCTATGGACACCCTATTCTCGACGATTGTGGAGACAAGGACGGGCACGAGGGGTAAATGCGCCCGATTGTCCTGTCTCCCAATAGGACTGTCTTTGTGGCCGCTCTCAAATTTATTATATTCTAACAGTAGTGACTTCCCGTTGCAACCCGGTATGAGAACGTGTGAAAAAATCGCATTTTTGTCGTCACCAAGCCTGCCCCGGAGTGTTTCTATCCGGGGGCGAAAGCCGGGGTCCAGGCAGTCCTCAAGCGACGGAAAATACTGGATTCCGGCGTCCGCCGGAATGACGGAAAAGGGTCGCCAGTTAATTTTTTCACACGTTCTGACATCCGGGTCGCGTGTTGGCGATGGGGAGGCGCTGGATACGATGGATAGGGATGGTGTTAATCTATGTTCGGGCAGAGCACGAAACAAGTATGAATTCTAAAGAGGAGCGACCCGCCGGCCCGCTCCTTTGGGCGCGGACGCGGCCAGGTACGGCACCCCGCGCCCGCCGGGACCCGTGCGCCGCGGCCCGTTCACCCTGTTAACCTTTTCTCCCGCGCGCCGATAATAGATGCAGAAGAAAACGCGCCGATACAGGAAAGGAAGGAAGCATGGCCACCTTGTACCGCGATGTAGAGGCGGCGTACGGACGGACGACGGAGTCGGCCTTTACCGACAGCCTCACGGGTCTTTATAACCACGGCTTTTTTCTGGAGGTCCTCTCACGGGAGCTGAGACGCAGCCAGAGGACGCTGATCCCCTTTTCGCTCGCCATCATCGATATCAACAGCTTCGGCGGCTACAACGAGCGGCACGGCCCCGTGCAGGGGGACCGGACACTCAGGGAGGCGGCGCGGATCATCGCCAGGGGCATCCGCGACTCGGACGTCCTGGCCCGGTACCACGGCGACGCCTTCATTGTCCTCCTCGCCGATACGGACATCGCGGGCGCGGAAATGGTCCTTCGAAGGGTGAAATCTCACCTGGACGGCCATTTCGGGGAAAGCCTCACCGTCTGCATCGGCTGTGTCTCCTCCAAAAACGCGACGGACAGGCGCGATCTGCTCCGCAGGGCCGGCGACGCGGTGACGGCGGGCAAGATCAGGAACAGGAACGGCATCTATCTGGCCGATGCCGACGAGAGCCCGGTCGACACCAAGCGGTCCCGCTTGCTCGTCGTGGACGACCAGCCGGTGAACCTGAAGATCCTCGGGTTGATGCTGAAATCCGCGGGTTACGAGGCGGTCACGGCCACGAACGGGGAGGAGGCCCTGAGCGTGCTCGACCGCACCGGGGTGGACCTCATCCTGCTCGATGCGATGATGCCCGTCATGGACGGCTTCGAGGCGTGCAGGAGACTGAAGGGGAGCGAGGCGACCCGCATGATCCCCGTCGTGATGGTGACCGCCCTCGATGATATGGATTCGAGGGTCCGGGCGATCGAGGCGGGCGTCGACGACTTCATCAACAAGCCGGTGAACAGGCTCGAGCTCGTCGCGCGGATCAAGTCGCTCATCAAGACGAAGAAGCTGAACGAGAGCCTGGTGAGCGTCGAGAACGTCCTCTTCTCCCTGGCGGCGGCGGTCGAGGCGAAGGACCGGTACACCGAGGGGCACATCAAGAGGGTGGCGACCCTGGCGGTCGATCTCGGCCGCACGATGAACCTTTCGGCCGAGGACATCGAGGCGCTCCGCGTCGGCGGCGTGCTCCACGACATCGGAAAGATCGGCATCCCCGATTCCGTCCTGAACAAGACAGGCCCCCTCGACGGGGAGGAATGGGAGATCCTCAAGACCCATCCGGATACGGGCTGCCGCGTCGCCGCCCCCCTCGCGTCCATCCTCAAGGGCGCCCTCGAGGTGATACGGCACCATCATGAGAAGCTGGACGGCTCGGGCTATCCCGACGGCATAAAGGGCGATCAGATATCCGTGGTCGCCAGGATCATGGCGGTGGCCGACATCTATGACGCCCTCGCCACCGACCGGCCGTACCGGAAGGGCCTGGAGACGGAGAAGATCCTGGAGGTCATGACGCGGGATGCGCGGGAGGGCCGCATCGACGCGAATGTAGTGGCGAAGCTGAAGTCCCTCATCGAGCGGAAGGGGGCCGGTGCGGATGCCGCGGCGAACCTGAAGTCCCACATCGAGCGGGAGGGGGCGGGGGGATAAAACGGTGAAGGAGGAGGTACCGTGAACGAGACAAAGACCTGCGCGGTGAGGCAGGATGCGGTGACGGGGGAAGAGGCGGTGACGCCGCGGGACGCAGTGAAGGGGCAGGATGCGGCGGCGAGGGAGGGCGCGGCGATGCCTCCGGAAGGGACGGCCGGGGCGGGACGCGGCCGGGAGATGCCCGTCTTTGACCGGTCCGCCCTGGTCGAACGGCTCATGGGCGATGCGGAACTCGTGGACGAGGTAATCGCCATCTTTATCGAGGATGCCGTCGGCCGGATCGGCCTCCTTGCGCAGCGCGTGGGCGTCTGCGACACGGAGGGCGCGTGGCGGGAGGCGCACGCGCTGAAAGGGGCGGCGGCGAGCGTGGGCGGCGAGGCGCTCAGGCAGGTGGCCTTGGAGATGGAAAAGGCGGGCCGGGCCGGGGACATGGAGACCCTCCGGGCGACATTTCCCGAGCTGGAAAGGCGCTTCGCCGCCTTTAGAGAGGCGACGGGGGGGTAGGGGGAGCGGGGGTGCTTTAAGGGCATCTGTGGTTGAGGTTGGATGCATGTAGCCGGAGGGGAGGCGCGAATGGTGTCTGATCTTAAAACCGCCGCCGAACGTCTTCACGGTCGCAAAGCCTCTTTCATCGAGGATGTTGTTGTCGTGGAGAAGTTCGGTGATAAGACCGTCTGGAGCGGTACAGCGTCGGTTTTCGGCCTGGAGGGTCACCCCAAGGCTACCCGCACCTATGCGTGGTCTTCACCTATTGGGGGAAGCACTAAGCGCCGGTATTATGCCGTGCTCCATATTTCCCCGGTAGACTCCCCGGAGAAAGCGGTTAGGGCTTCGATTGTGCAGGATTCCAAGAAATAAAAGTTACTTCTTTGATGGTGTTACTTCTATACTTTTGTCGGTTCCATCTGACAAGAGATTGATCAGACGTTTTTGGAACTCCTTGTTGTCGTCGTCGTCAGTTCCATATTTTTTGAATGCCTTAAGGTATATAATATCATAGCGGCAAGCGTGGTGGCTCCCCGTAAAATATATCCGGTGGTCTCCAATATGATATTTTCTAACCTCTTTCAACTCATCGATGGACCATCGAGTCATATGGCAAGAAGGATTATCAAGAAGACCAGGGGTGTCTGTGTTAGCTTCACCAGCCACCTGAGAAAGACGAGTTCTGATCATTTTACTATCGCCTCTCAGTTCGTTGCTTTTCAACTGCTTATTGGCTTTCTTTTTAAGGTATACTGAGCACAACGCTTGCCTCCTGAGCGGTAAGCACGGAACGCAGATTGTCTTGTAACTCTTGGTCTGCTGCCTCTTCCGAATCTATGAGGGCATCAATGTCAATGCCCTTAAGATTGAACTGTGCCAGTTTTCTTAAAAAGGCAATGGCCCCTCCTATCTGTCGAAATGACAGTCCAGGCAACTTGTCTTTTATGTCTTGATAATCAACCAACTCGTCTAAGACTTCCACAAAATTATATAAGAATACTGGGCGCTGATCTCTCTGTATTAGCGCAGGGCAAAAAGAATATTGTGGAAGCAACTGAATCGGACGACCGATAGCGTCGTTGTATTGAGAATACTGCAATAAGACTGCCATTTTCCACTCCCAACTAGCAGCCACCGTTAAGTGACTAGAGACATTTTCGGTGAGGGAGGAATCAACACGGACAACTATAGATGGCGCAGCCGACCCTGTTGTCGTTGCCATTTCTTTATTTCTCCGTTTGGTCTTGTTGCAATTGTTGTAATTGTTCAGTTGTAAGCTTCGGAATCGGGTTCTCAGCGATTTCGCCGAACATACCTTCAACCTGTTCTATTCCGTTTTTTAATGCTGTCACCAGCCTTTTTGCGTGCGCTGGGCTTAAATAGATTTTTGCGAACCCTATTCCCTTGAGGGGATCCTCATCGGTTCGTAGACCAAAACGTAAGACCACTTCCTCAGGACCCATCAATACCATAACTACGTTTGCATAGTAAGTGACTTCATTAGGCCCTTTCTCAACAGTGATAGGACCACCAGGCTTTATAATGACCTTTCCAACTTGGTCCATATTGTGCCTCCCTTCTGGGTTGTCATGATCCATGGCGGTTTTTGCCATCTTATTGACACAAATCACCGTGTCTCTATTTTATGCCCTCCGCAGCCATACTGTCAAGGATAAACAAAAGCAGGACGATGACTTTTTTGACCGACGCCATATGTCATGTAATGCAACCCCCATGCCATACTCCACCCATCCCTAAGTCACCACCCCCGGCAAAGCCGGGGGCTTGCCGTTTGCTGGCCCCTCAAAGGGGCCTGATCGCAAACGGAAAAAGAAAAACCGTCATAATCCTAATGGCTCATCATATCTACTTCGCATCCATGCGAAAAGTGCAATCCCGCAACTGTCAAACTCCGGGAGTCTCCCGGCAGAGCCGGGGGTTTACCTAAAGGATAATTGCCGTGCATTCCGAAAGGCCGATTGAGGCTCCGCGCGACCCCCTCTTTCACCGTCGTCCCGGCCCGGCCAAGATCGGCCTGTGTTGTCTGCTCCGTTTCCCCGGTTGTCCTTTCACCCACTACGGCGCCTCC
>JBEKJU010000216.1:0-6418 GCA_050011095.1 Syntrophorhabdales bacterium | reverse complement strand
TCTCCCCCCTGCGCTATTTTCTCGTGATCGTCCGGGGCATATTCCTCAAGGGTGTCGGCTTCGAGGTGCTCTGGCCGCAGGTCCTCGCCCTCCTGGTCTTGGGGACGGCGATCCTCCTCGTCAGCGTCCTGCGGTTCAAGAAGAGGCTGGGCTAATACCGGGTTGCATTCCAAGGAAAAAAGGGACAAAAAAGGGAGATGGCCACCCGGGGCATAGGGGTTTAGGGGTAGGTGGCCATCTCTTGTTAGGGAGGAGTGATACGCTCTATTTATCCGTGTGACCGGCCTTGCCCATATACCGCAACCGTGAGGGCCGGTATTCGCTTCATTTAACGAACCTCCTTTAGTAACTTCCGGCTTCTTTATTATCCCGCCCAAGACCTTTGGCGATTGGGTCCGTCCTTGAATGCGACGGATAATAACGTCTATCTATAACCAATATAAGTACGCGGCCCGAGGTGTCAAGGGAAGGACAATGCAGGCCTCCGCGAAAAAACCCGCAAAGAAAACGGACGGACAAGGAAAAATAGGGACGCTTTTACCGCGTGGAACCGGGATATTCCGGATATGGCAGGGGCCTCCACGCCGTTCTTGACACATGAAGGAATAAACGAATAGAATGATAGAATTCTGAAAGATAGGAAAACAACCCGATGCCTGACCGGGCGGGAAACGGGCAGAGACGCGAAGAACCGCTCCCGGCCGGACGGAGAGGCAGCGGGAACCCCAGGGGTATAATGAAAAGAAAAGCCGTTTCGCTGCTGTCAGGCGGCCTGGACAGCGTGCTCGCAACCAGGTTGATCATGGACCAGGATATAGAAGTTCTTGCCCTCCACTTTACCTCGCCCTTCTGCAACTGCACGCAAAAAAAGGCCGGCAATGGATGCGGTATGCAGGCGGCTCGAAGCGCCGAGGAACTCGGCGTGACGGTAACGGTAAAAACCAAAGGGATAGACTACCTCCGCATGGTCCAGTCGCCCCCCCACGGCTACGGCAGAAACATGAACCCCTGCATCGATTGCAGGATCTTCATGTTGAGGACGGCCCGCTCGTTCATGGAAGAGGTGGACGCGGGCTTCGTCATCACCGGGGAGGTCCTCGGCCAGAGGCCCATGTCACAGCGAAGGGACACGATCAGCCTGATCGAGAGGGAAAGCGATCTCGCGGGCCTGATCGTCAGGCCCCTGTCCGCCCATCACTTTCCCCCGACCATCCCCGAGCAGGAGGGCGTGATCGACAGAGGGAGGCTCCTGAGTCTTTCGGGAAGGTCGCGAAAGGGCCAGTACGGCCTCGCGCAGGATTACGGCCTCACGGAGTTCGGCTGCCCCGCCGGTGGCTGTCTCCTCACGGATTCCCTCTTCGCGGGTAGGCTCCGCGACCTTTTTCTCTTCAACCCGGACTGCACGATGTACGACGCGGCCCTCCTCAAGACAGGACGACACTTCCGGTTGTCACCGTCGACAAAATTGATCGTGGGACGGAACAAGGAGGAGAACGACCGGCTTCGGGGCCTGGCGCAGGCCGGTCATCTTTTTCTCCTGCCCGTCTCGTTCACGGGCCCCTCGGGGCTCCTCGTCGGCCCGGCCGACGGCGACACGATAGGCATATCCGCAAACATTATGGCGTCGTATGCAAAAAATTGCGTCTTTCCCGTCACCGTCGCATCAGGCAGCGCCGGCTCGGAAAGGCATGTAGTCGACCGCCTCCCGATTGATCTCGACCCGTTGAGAACCTGACAAAAGACGCGGATTCATGAACGGATGGGCACTCTGATTGCGGATTGGCATAAGATTGCCCCTCAAGCGGGCCGGTCCAGCACCTCCCTCACCTTTCGCAGCAGCTCATTCGGAAAGATCGGTTTGGGGACGTAATCGACCGCCCCGTCGCAAATGCCCTTGTCCATGATGACATCCCTGGTATATCCGCTCATGAAGATGGCCTTCATATCCCGTTTCATTGCCCTTATTTCTTCATACGCCTCTTTTCCGTTCTTCACGGGCATGACCACGTCGAGAATGAGGATATCTATGCTGTCGTGATGCTCCCTGAACTTCACCAGCGCATCCCCTCCATCCGAGGCCTCTATGACGGTGTATCCCGACGTGCCCAGTATATCGGAGGCCATCCTGCGAATGTCGGGATTATCCTCGGCGAAAAGGATGGTCTCGCACCCGCCCCGCATGTCGATGGGGGCCTGTCTCGTCTCGGAGACCTCCGCTTTGACCGAAGGCAGGTATATGTGGAAGACCGTCCCTCTGCCCGGCTCCCCATAGACGGTGATATACCCGCCGTGCTGTTTCACGATGCCGAAAACGATCGAGAGGCCGAGGCCTGTTCCCTTTCCTACCTCCTTGGTCGTGAAAAAGGGCTCGAAGATCTTTTGCCTCGTCTTCTCGTCCATGCCTGTCCCCGTATCCGCGACGGAAATGCTTGCATACTCTCCGGGTTCGCCGTACCCATGCAACCTTTTGAAGTCTCTGTCGATCATCACGCGGGCGGTCTCTATCCTCAGCTCTCCCCCCTTGGGCATGGCGTCCCGCGCGTTCGTCGCGAGGTTCATGAGCACCTGATCGATCTGAGTTATGTCCGCCATGACTGTGACATCGCTGTCGAGGATGATCGTGAGCTTTATATCTTCGGGCAGGAGCCTACGCAGGAGCTTCTCCGCGTCGCCCACGAGCGTGGTGATCCCGTGGGGCTTGAGCTCGATCGCCTGCTTTCTGCCGAACGTCAGGAGGCTCTGGGTGAGGTTGGCGGCCTTTCCCGTGGAGGCCAGGATCTGACCCACATAGGGCATCAGCGGATCGCTTTGGTCCATCTTTATCTCGAGGAGATTTGCGTAGCCCATGATCGTCATGAGGATGTTGTTGAAATCATGGGCGACCCCCGCCGCGAGCGTGCCTATGGCCTCCATCTTCTGGGCATGGAGGAGCTGGGATTCGAGGCTTTTTCGCTCGGTGATGTCCCTCAGGCAGGCGAGGGTCACGGATTCCCCCTGGTAGGTCGTCTCCGTTGCGGACACCTCGACAAAGACGACATCGCCGTCGGTCCTCAAACCCTTGAACTCATACCGCTCGGGCATCTTCTCCTTCTGCTGCCTGCCCCTGTTGATCCGAAGGACTCTTTCACGGTCGTCGGCGTGCGCCACAATAGCCAGGGAGCGGCCGAGGACCTGGTCGGGGCTCACGAAGCCAAACATCTGGAGGTACTTCCTGTTGACGTAGAGATGGTTCTGGTCCTTGAGCAGGACAATACCGTCATTGGAGCTCTCTATCGCGGTCCTGTACCGTTCCTCCGATTCCCGCAGCTCCTGTTCGATCCGTTTCTGCTCCGTGAGATCCCTGATCGATTCGACGGCGCCGACAACATTTCCCTCGCCGTCGACGAGCGCGCAGACGGCCGTTGACAGATAGGACGGCTTTTCCCGGTTGGTCATGGGTACGTACGCCTCTCCCCAGAGAAGCTGTCCTTCTCTACGCATGTACTTGTAGTTTCGGTAGGCCCTCGGATCGGCGCCGAGGGCGAGGTCGATGGCGATGGGCTGGCGCTCTCCGTAGAAGGGGATCGCGTAGGCATAGTTGCCCTTTCCGAGCATCTCCTCCTTCTTGACCCCCGTCAGCTTCTCCATGGCCTTATTCCATGCGATCACCTTTCCGTGGCTGTCGATGACCAGGGTCGCGTCGGGAAAGAACTCGATGATGTCGACAAGCTGCCGGTGCGCCACCCGCAACGCCTCTTCGGCCCGCTTGCGGCCGGTGATATCCTGGAGCGTGCCCTCGTAATAGAGCACCTTTCCCTCGGAATCCCGGACGATCCGGGCATTCGCGGACGTCCATATCCTGGTTCCGTCCCTCCGGTAACGCTCTGCTTCATAGTTCTCGATGAAATCCTGCTGTTCGAGGGTCTTTCTGAAACGTTGGCGGGCCTCGGGATCGACATAGAGCTGGTTCTCTATATCGCTCACCCCAGCCATCAGCGCCTCGGGGGACTCATACCCGTACATCCGGGCAAGGGAAGGGTTGGCGCTCAGGAATCGACCGTCGGGGGTGGCCTGCAAAAAGCCTTCAACGCTGTTCTCAAAGATGTTGTGGTACTTTTCTTCGGCCCTCTTCAGCGCCTCCTCGGCCTGTTTGCGCTCGGTCACGTCCATGGAAACGTTTGCCAGATAAAGGGGCGCCCCGGTGGCGGGATCGGAGATCACAAACATCGACGTGTACAGGTCGGTCACCTTCCCTGTTTTGAGGTCGTTGACCTGAAGATCGCCTTCCCAGGCCCCCCGCGCCATAAGCATCGGCATGATTTCATTGCGCAGCCTATCTTTCATGGCATCCGGCAGAATCTCCGGAACGTGCAGGCTCCCGACCTCTTCGGGCTCGATTCCCAGCATCCTCGCCCCCGCGTCATTGATGAAGATCATGTGCCCTTCGAGGGTGGCCAGGCTGATAAACTCCCTGCTGTTTCGCACCAGGGCGACGACCTTCTGCAGTTCGTCCTCCGCCTTCTTGCGGTCGGTAAGGTCGATGACGATCCCCCTGATGCCGAGCGATCCGTCGCTGAACCTGAATATCGTGTGGTAGATGATGAAGGGGAAGGTCGTCCCGTCTTTCCTCACTCCGGTAAACTCGATGGGATCGACCTTCTCGCCGTTCACCGCCCGCCGGATGCTTTCAACGGCCAACAGGTGTTCGTCCGGCGTGATCAACTGGAGGACATTCAGGCCGCGGTCGAAATCGGCCCTCGTGTAACCGAACGTTTCGAAACCGGCGCGATTCGCGAAGGTCAGGTTTCCCACCTCGTCAAATTCCGCGACCGTCCGCGGCAGGGAATCGGTAAGCTCCCTGTATCTCTTCTCACTCTCCCTGAGGACGTCTTCGGCGAGCCTGGCATACGCGTCCCTGTGCCCGATTTTTTCCGCCATGTCATCGAAGGCCCTCGTCACATAACCCAGTTCATCGTCCTTGTGAGGCGAACCGGTGCGCGCGGTCAGGTCACCCTGTCCCAGCCGCCGGGAGGCATCCACGAGGGCCTTCAGTCTTCTCCCGATAAGGCGATGACCTAGAAACCACGCCGACATCAGGGCGATGACGAGGACAGAGCCCAGGAGCCCGAGGCTTCTCAGCATGGCGGCCCTTGCGTCAGAGAGGGCCCTCCTCTCGGAGATGCCCACGTACATGGAAAGATAGGGGGAGGGGTCCTTACCCAGGTAGAATCTCTTATAGACGTAAAGGCGCGCGGTTCCGTGAGGACCGGCGCCGGTGAACGTCCCCTGCGGGGGCAGAGCGGTCATGCGCGCGATCACGTCGGGAGAAGGGGCCTTCCCCACGTAGGCCTCCGCTTCGCGAGAACGGTAGAGACATATGTTCCTGCGGTCGAATATGGCGAGCACCGAGTCCTCGGGCAATCTCGTATCGGTGAACATCCGGCCGTACCGCTCAAGGTCGAGGCCGGCGACGACGACCCCGCTGAGCCGACCGCCATGATCGATCACGGGATAGGCGAAGGTGAGTACCAGGCGACCCGACATCGCGCCGATAATGTACTCACCGACGGAAAATGTTCCGGTTTGAAGAATATCCCTGAAATATTTCCTGTCCCTTATAGTGAGATGATCGTGACGGAGGACGCTCGCGAATACCCTTCCCTGGGAATCCGCTGCGAATATGTTGGTATAGAGGGGGCTTTCCTTGAGCAACCCGGCGAAGAGCCGGGTGCAGGCAGGACCGTTCCTGTTCTGCACATCCGGCAGTTTCGCAAGGGTCATGAGAACCTGCCGCGTGCTTTCCACCGCGCGATCGTGGTCGTATCCCAGGCTGAGTATCATCTTCGACGCCTCGGTCTTCGCCTCCTCCACGTCATCGTGCAGGCGGTCCAAGTCCGCGTAAAGGACGAGCGCAAGGGCGGGCAGAAGGGATATCAAGACAAGCAGAAGCAGATAGAACCTTATGGACCTGAAACGCGGATGCCTCACGTGTCCTCCTTGAAGGGAAACTATTCTGCCCCTGTTGTCGGGAATGCGCTAAATGGCGCGGGCGCCGGGGTTCACCGGTCTGCACGCCGCAACCCGTCCGCCGGCGCCCCTTCGGCCTCCCCCCGCCTTCGGTATATAATGCCACAGGATCAAAACATTTCAAAGAAACTTATCGCGCTATTTCTCCGCCGGATAAGGGAGGGCTGACTTTCCCCTACTACGGCGGACCCATCGTGTGAGCGAAATTGGCATATGTCCCGCCGGATGGGGCCTTTTGGGCTTTGCCCTATTGCCCATCATCTCTTTGATCCATAGATTTCTTTGTATATGGGCTCGGAAGGAAATAAATGAGTCAGATGGCGAAGGATTTTTGGCCGATCGGCGAGGCGCGGAAAGGCCAAATGTACTGGATGTACATGACCTTTTCGCAACGAAGCGGGCGGACAAAAAG
>JBEKJU010000215.1:0-6437 GCA_050011095.1 Syntrophorhabdales bacterium | reverse complement strand
TCCGTGCAGTAGGCAATGACCTCTTCCTCTGTCGTCGCCACGGTCTCATCGGCGATCTTGTCCAGAAGGTCGGGCACGCCAAGCTCCTCGGCCCGCTTCTTCAGGCGCTCGCCCAGTTCTTCCTTCAGCCGCTTCGGCATCCAGACGAGGCGAAGGAGGCCGCCGTCGCCCACGAGGAACTTCTTCTGGGTGACGTTATACTTGCTGTGGCCCAGAAATCCCGGCGACTGGGCGCCGCCGCCCACGGAGCCCGCGAGCGTCGTGAACTTCATGCCGCAGGGGGTCATGCCTGTATAGTCCCGGTCGACGGTCATGATGCCGTTCGCCATGGGAAGCACGGCGGCGATGCACTCGCAGCAGCCGCACGTCGTCATGGGATCGACCATGAGGCTGTAGAAGCTGACATTCGTAACCTTCTGGCGGGAGGCCTTGAAGACGAAGTCATTGGCCCCCTTGAACTGGCCGTAGCGCGCGTCCAGGACCTCGCCCTTCTTGATGGGCTGGTTCGGCCCCTCGGGGTTTATCTCATTGGAGGCCCTGCAGTCGAGCCAGTTGTAAGCCCCGCAGAGGCCCGTCCTCTCGGGCGCGATGACGCAGACGTGGTTCGGCGCGAAAGACTGGCAGAGCGTGCAGGAGTAGAACGTCTCGGTCGTCTCGTCGGTCATGTTCTCCACGCGGGCGTCGCGGTGGTTGTAGGAGGCGCGGGCCTTCGCCAGGACTTCCCTGACCTTATCCTCTTCCGTGTAGATCTTGACCTGGACCTTGTCGAAGATCGCGCCGAAGTCCTGGTGGTACTTCGCGTGGATGATCCGCCCGATGTCGCCGAGGGTGAAGCCCTTCTCCACCGCCTGCTTGGAGACGCGGATCCAGGCGATGTCGCGCTGGCCTATGTGCATGATGCCCTGGGCCTGGTTGATGAGGTGGTGGTTCTGCCGCTCCAGGATGGGCTCGAAGTCATCCTGGAAGTTCCTGCCCGCCACCTCCGCCACCATGGCGAAGTGGAGACGCGTGCCCGGCTGTACGTCTTTGACGTCGGGGCCTATCACCTCGACGCGGCCGTCCTCGACCTCCTCCATGCGTTTCGTGGTGGTCCACTCGACAGCGACCGTCTTGCCGCCGCCCATTTCCAGGTAGATGTCCTCCCCCCTGACCCGCTCGCCCTCGAAGGCGGGGCCGTAGGAGACGGGAATGGGGACCTTCGCGACCTGGACCTTGAGGCCCCTGACCTCGACTGCCTTTTCCGTTATGTGGGCGTGGGGGATGTTCGAGACCACGTGCTCATAGGTGCAGATGCCGGTGGGCAGCACCTCGGGGATGGGTGTGTCGGCAATCGTCGGGAAGCCCCAGTTGATGGCTCCCGCCGCATTGGCGTACCATTCGTCGGTCACGTCGCCGAGGGCCATGACGAAGGCATAGGTCCTGTCCTTGTTGTAGATAAGGTTCTTTCTGAAGTCGCCCGGCTTGATCCCGCCGAAGGCCATGGCCACGCGGCAGGCAAAGCCGATGGCGAAGACCGCCTGGTGGATATCGGGGCCGAAGGGGACGAGGCGCGTGGGCCAGCCGATCTGGACGCCCGCCTCGATGAGCTGCTCGGAGAACCTCTTCCCGTCGTTCTCGCCGCACATGAAGACATAGAGGTTCTTCTCCTGAAGCTCCAGGGCTATCTTGGAGGCCGTCTGCGGATCGGGCGCGGCGCCGACTATCGCGGCAAAGCCGGGGGCCGTGCCGTCGACGAACTCGACGCCCCTCTTCCTGAAGATGAGGTCGGATGCGGCACCGAGCCAGATCTTCCCGTCAACGGGGTCTTCCCCCGTGACGTAGCAGTCAGGGTCGTTCAGGTACCTGATCGCCTCCGCCATCTCCTCGACGAAGAAGGTCGCCATGCCCGCGTCCAGGGCGGGGGCGAGATAGGGCAGGGCGGTCGTTTCCCGCACGGGCGGCGGGATGAGCTTCCGGCTGAGTTCGAATACCTTCGGCATGTCGCCGAGCTTTGCCACGGGAATGCCCGTCATGGCGTAGATGATGGGCAGGTAGTAGGCGGTGTTGGGAAAGCCTATCTCCTGGTCCGGTCCGTGCTTTTCGAGGGCCTCCTTATAGGCGGCCTCGGATCTATCGAATATCTTCTGGGCCCCTCTTATGGCCGCTGAACAGATGATCTTTGACATTTGAGTTGCCTCCTTACGTTCGCAGGTCTTATTTCCGTCTCTTTCCGTTTCCTTCCATCCGGCCGGCCGAGGCGATTTTCGATGGATGACGAGAAGTCGACGAGGCGCGCACCGGAGTGTACTTTCTTGTACATGAGGATGCGCGCCGAAATCGACGACGAAGTCAGGCGCGAAAATCACCCGGCCGTCATGCCATGGCCCTGCGCATGGCCATGTCGAAGAGCACCCTTTCCCTCGCCTTTTCCAGGCCCAGGGCCTTTCTCTTCTTGTCGATATGGGCGATCATGAGCTGCGCGGCCTTTATGGGGTCGGCCTCGAAGGCCCACATGGCCTTGTACATCTCCTCGTGCTCCTCGAAGAGGTGCTTCGTGACCGCCTCGGAGCCCACCGTCGGCCACGTGGTGCCGAAAACGGTGTAGACGCCGGAGGCGACGAAGTACTGGCCGATGGCCAGGGCCTTCTCGCTCATCCATTCGGGGGCGGCCCCCGCGGCGGGGAGGTCCGAGATGTCGTCGCCCAGGCCTCCTTCCTTGACCATGGCCGTCGCCGCGATGAGGATGCGCGAGTTATCGACGCAGGCGCCCATGTGGAGGACCGGCGGGATGCCCACCGTTTCACAGACCTCGGCGAGTCCCGAGCCCGCGTAAAGCTTTGCCGCTTCCGGCGTGAGGAGGCCGGCCTTGCCGCACGCCATGGCGGCGCAGCCCGTCGAGAGGACGATGACGTCGTTCTTGAGAAGCTCCTTTATCATGGCGAGGTGGTCGCCGTCGTGGACGGTCCTCGCGTTGTTGCAGCCCACCACGCCCGCCACGCCCCTGATGCGGCCGTTTATGATGTTATCGTTGAGGGGCTTGTAGCTCGCCCGGAAGATGCCGCCCAGAAGATAGTTGATCGTCTCCTGGGAGAAGCCCACGACCCCGTCCTCGGCATACTTGGGGATGGAGACGTTGTGGCGCCTGTTCGGGTAATTCTCTATGGCCATCTTGAGGATCTTCTTAGCCGTGTAGAGGCCCGTCTCGGGGTGGAACTCCATGTGCAGGGCGCCCTCTATCTTGGCCCTGTCGGATGTCGTGATGAGCTTCGTGTGGAAGCACTCGGACACGTCCTTGAGGCCCTGCATCTCGCACTGCACGTCGACCGTCATCACCTCCACCGCGCCGGTGACAAGGGCAAGCTCCTGCTGGAGGAAGTTTCCCGCCACGGGGATGCCGTGGCGCATGAGCACCTCGTTCGCGGAACAGCACATGCCGGCGAGGTTGATGCCCTTGGCGCCCACCTTTTCCGCCATCTGTCTGATCTCTGGGTCGCGCGAGGCGGCAACGAGAAGCTCGGGCAAAAGCGGCTCATGGCCGTGGACCACCAGGTTGACCTCGTCCTCTTTCAGCACGCCCAGGTTGAAGCTGCCGAGGACAGGCACGGGGGTGCCGAACATGACGTCCTGGAGGTCGGTGGAGATCATGGAGCCCGACCAGCCGTCGGCGAGGGCGCACCGTGTGGCCTGGAGCATGAGGTGCTTGTAGTCCTGATCGACGCCCATATGGGTGCGGTGCATCGTCTCGACGACCTCCCTGTCGATGCCCCTCGGCGTGACGCCCAATTTACGCCAGATCTCCTGTCTCTTGAGGGGGGCCTTCTTTATGTAGGACGGCTCACCGTGCTGCCTGCCGAACTCCGAGAGGGCCTTCTCGCCGACCTCGATGGCGATCTCCCTCGTTTCCCTGCCTTCCGTGGGCACGCCGAAGTCGAGGGCCACCTCCATGAGCTTCACCTCGTCCTTGATGGTAAAACCCTGGGCCTCGCCCTTGGCGGCCTTCAGGAATGTCTCAGCCACCTCCCTGGCGTGGTCCGAGTGGGAGGCCGTGCCCGCGGCGATCTTCCGGGCGAAGTTCCTCGCCACGATGGTGTCGATGGTGGCGCCGCAGACGCCGGCGCGCTTCTTGTCATCAGCCTTCTTCGGCCGGGGCAGCCTGCACGGTCCCATGGCGCATATCTTGCAACAACTCTCCTCCACCCCTATGGGGCAGGGCTTCATCTCGGCCGACCTGGAGAAGGCGGTCGATATTTTCTCCCTTTCCGCTTTGTCGAGAAGCTCGATTGTCGCGTTATCGACGCTCCGTATCTTTTCTTCAGACATGGTTCCCCCTTCTACACTAATTCCTGGAACATCCGCCTGGTTGCGGAGATGGCCTCAGGATGTCTCATGATAAGTATGTCGGCGCCCGCCATACCGAGCGTCATGGCCGCCACCGATTCCATGAGGACCGCCCTCGTCTTCGGGTCTCCGAGCTTCGGGTTGTCCTCCCTCTTTGTCTTTGCCTCTTTCGTCTTCCATACCTCGTTCCCGAGGTTGCAGATGATGGGCGTCTGGAGCTTCACGTCCTCCTGCGTTAGGGCGGCCATGCGGTCGCGCTCCATGACGGAATAGGAGTACTCAAGACCGTAGCCGAGGCCCCCTGTCGTGGGGTCGATGAGGATGCGGTTCTCGGGCACGCCCAGGTTACCGAGGAGGATGTTGAGCTGTTTAGCGAGGTTCACGTCGATGGGCGTCGAGGCGATAACCACGTGGTTGTAGCCTATTGCCACGGCCCCTATCTGCTTGTAGTTCTTGTCGGTGACAGGGCCGAGGGCGAGGTTCTTGCCGTCACACTGTTCCGCCACCTGCCTTAGCATAAGGGCGTCCTTCTCGTCGTTCGCGCATCCCCAGACGATGAGGGGCACGGCCACGGCGTCGGAGACCGCCTTCACGGTCTTGACCACGTCGTCGACCGCCCTGTTCATGCCATTCGGGTCGGCGCTCTTCAGAAGAAGGGCGATCATCTCCGCCTTGTAGTCGGTGATTGCCTTTTTCGCCCAGGCGACAGGGTCGGCTATCACGTCCCTGTAAGGCTCGACAGCCCAGTCGGGCCAGTCCTCGGGCGCGGCATCCCACACCTCGAAGGCGATCTTCGGCGGATGGGGCATGGTCCCCTCGAAGGTATAGAAGGGGTAGCACGTCTCACCGCCCACTGTCACGGCGGAGGCGCCCGTTCCCAGGGTCACCTCCTTGATCGCTCCCGTATAGGTCATTTTCGGTATAGAAAAAGCCATGGGTTTCCTCCATTGGTTGAGAAAGGACCGGCCGGAAAGAATGGGGTCCTCCCCTTATCAGGTTATCAGGCCTCCTGTTTCCTCTTCTCGCTCCCGAACCAGTCCTTGCTGTACCAGTAGCGCAGCGCGGTCTTGAGATAGCCGAGGCGCACCTCGGGGCCTTCGAGCTTCTCCGTCCAGTCGGCCCTGCCCACAGGCTTGCCCGGCTCGTAGGTAGGACCCAGCACCTTCACCTTCTTACCTTCAAAGTCTTCCTTTTCTTCGTACGTATAGTCGGCCATTACGTCCTCCTTAAAATGCCTCGCCCTAGATGAGTCCCGCCGCGACCTTCGCCGCCTTCACCGTATTGAGCATAAGCATGGTGATCGTCATCGGCCCAACCCCGCCCGGCACGGGGGTTATCATGGCCGCCTTCTCCTTCACCGCCTCGAAATCCACATCGCCCGAGAGCTTGGCCTTCCCCTCGGGGGTCATACCGATCCGGTTGACGCCCACGTCTATGACCACCACGCCCTCTTTCACCATGTCCGCGGTGATCGCCTTCGGCCTGCCGGCCGCGACGATGAGGATGTCCGCCCTTTTCGTGTGGAAGGCCGTGTCCCTCGTTGCCGTATGGCAGACGGTGACCGTCGCGTTCGCGCCCTTTGCCTTCTGGAGGAGCATGTTAGCGATAGGTTTGCCCACGATGTTGCTCCTTCCCACGACGACCACCTCCGCGCCGTCCGTCTTGACGCCGCTCCTCACGAGGAGTTGCTGGATGCCGTAGGGCGTGCAGGGATAGTAGTTCGCCTCGCCGATGACGAGCTTGCCCACGTTGACCGGGTGGAAGGCATCCACGTCCTTGTTCGGATCGATGGCGTAGAGCACCTTCGTCTCGTTCACGTGCTTCGGAAGGGGAAGCTGCACAAGTATGCCATGAATCTTCGGGTCCTTGTTGTATTTATCGATGAGGGAAAGGAGCGCCTCTTCCGTAATATCCGCCGGCTGGGTGTCCTGGATGGAATAGAAGCCGAGGTCCTTCGACGTCTTCTGCTTCGCGGTGACATAGCTCACCGAGGCGGCATTCTCGCCGACGAGGATGGTGACAAGCCCCGGTATCAGGTTGTGCTGCTCCTTGAGGGACGCCACGTCCTTTCTGATCTCCTCCCTGATCTCTGTTGCGATCTGCGTTCCGCTGATAATCTT
>JBEKJU010000214.1:0-6476 GCA_050011095.1 Syntrophorhabdales bacterium | reverse complement strand
TCGAAAGGAACATCGGGCGGGAGAACAGCCGGCGTCGGGTTGCCGGCCGGCGTCGGGGAAGCGTCAATGAGCTTATCCCAGGGAGGCGGCTCGTCTCTTCCTGTGGCGAGCGATTTTATACCCAGCTTTTGCAGCATTTTGCGCTGGCCCTTCTGAATTTTCAGCCAGTGTTTTACCTCGGCAACGTCCTTGGCGTCGCCGAGCTGGGCGGCCGCCCCGTGAACAGGGTCAAAGCGCTTGGCGGTACAAATGAAATGGCCATCCAGGAAGACGCGCACATAGTCAAGGTTGGAAAGTGAATAACGGATGATCGCCTTCTGCCCGGACAGTCCGAAGAGTTGTTCATCGTAATATTCCCCGCCGAAGAGGGTTACGCCGTTTGCGCGTATTGTCCTGACTTCTGAGCCAAACATAAGCTCATCGAGTTCAGCAACGTTGTCAATGCCAGGACCCTTTCCCTCGTGGAAGACTTCGCCAATCGTCTTTCCTTTTACGCGCGGACACGGTTGTTTCTCCCAGTATTCCCGGCGCCAAGTCCTGATCCTGCCGCAAGCCTCTTTTATCGTCAAGATATCTCCGTTGTGCGCCTTCCTGTGCCACTTCTCGCCCATGCGCATCCACGGCGGCTTATCCTCCACGGAAGAGCCGGTAAAGCTCGGAAGGAGGCGTTCGAATTTATCGGTGAATTCCTTCCAGAAACGCTCGATAAGCTTCGCCTGGGCGTTGTACGGGCCTGTGAAGGTAGATATTATGTGGAGGTTTTCAAAAAGGCCCTTGATACCGCTTTCCTCCAGGCTTTGGGTCCCGGTGAAAAACCGGCCCCTGAACGCGATGCCGTTGTCCTGTCTGGCTACTCTCGGCGTCTTTCCCTGGTAGATTATTGCGTCCCGGAGGGCCGAGGCGATGCATTGCGTATCTTCCTCGACCATGACCTCGAAACCAGCGAGGTTAAAGCTTCTGTGATCGAGATAGCCGACAATTGTCGCCCGGCAGGGCTTTCCGGTGAAGGGATGCAAGACCTGGAAGTTCAGGCGGTGACCATCGGCGATAAAAACGTCTCCCACCGCGTCGGCCGGTTTCCTTCTTATGGAAATGGCGTACTTCTCGCGGGCCGCCTTCTCACCATACCGGATGAATGTAATGCCCGGTCCTTCTTTCGCTAAGAGCCATTCCGCCCAGCGGCGAAAGGTCCTTTCCGAAGACGGGGAAGCAACGCCAAGAATGGTTTTTGCGAGCTTTGTAGCCCCGCCGATGCTTGGATGGCTGGGAGTTATATAGCAATGTCTGAAGGTTTCCTTCTCCTCGGCGGTCAAGAAAGGTTCTTGCCGCTTGCAGGTCCAAGCGGGAACGAGACGAGTCCAATCGCTCGTGCCTTCAAGCGCCTGGCTCCATCTCTTGATGCTTCTGATATCGACGGCACCTATTATTTTGAACACGGCGGGGAGGAGGCCCGTGTTATATGCGTTTTCGAAATTTTGATCGGCCTTTAGGAGGCTCTTAGGGGATGGGTTGAATGTTCTATGCTCTTTCCATGCCTTAATCACGTCAAACCGGGCCAGGGCGATAGTTTTGAGCTTCTCCGGGATCGTCGGCGAAAAGTGGGCGGGGAGATCCAGAACTCCCCGCCCGGTCCGAAAGGAGGCGGCAGATAGCCCAGTCGCATGGACGACCGGGACCTTAAACCCGTCTGCCACGGGCCGCAAAGGCGCTTGAAGCTGAAAGGACTGACGATATTTCGTCTGTGCGTCTTGAGGAAGAGAATCCAGCAAAAAGAGATACTAAACACCGCCGTTGCCGGTAACTTCCCTGGTTACAAACCTGTTTCTGCGCTTGAGGAGCGCCGGTTTAGAGATAATGACTACCCCGCCGCAAGCAGCGGGGTATCAAAAGACATCGCAAGCGGCTGCCTTGTCGCCCCAAGGGGCGGGGAATACAGCCAAGTTGGGATCTGCGCTGGCATTAGGCAATACTTGCGTCATAAAGCCTCCCAGCATCGATTCTTTGGTAGCGCTTAGACTGGGTACGATATTGGAAGAACTAGATGTACTCCCTCCTGGGGCAGTAAACATAGTTACTGGCCCAGGAGGTGCCGTGGGAGAACGGCTCGCTTCTCACCCGGATGTGGGTTTGGTGTCTTTTACTGGAAGCTGTGAAACGGGAAAGGCCATAATGCTCGCTGCAAGCCAAACGGTAAAACGTATGACCCTTGAACTTGGAGGTAAAAACCCCTTCATCGTTCTTGAAGATGCAGATTTAGATGCTGCGGTATCAAAAGCTGTCATGACTTCATATGCCAACACCGGACAGATATGCGCAGCACCAGGCAGATTCTATGTTCACGAAAGCCTTCATGATGAGTTTGTGAAAAGATTTGTTGAAGCATCTAAGAAAATAGTTGTGGGTGATCCCAAGGATGAGCGAACCCAAATGGGGCCTGTGGTCAGTGCAGAACACCGGGATAATGTAGAAGCCTACATCGAGTCGGGAATAGATGAGGGGGCCGACCTCGTTCTGGGAGGGAAGAGACCAGATCAGCCGCCTTTTAATAAGGGCTATTTTGTTATGCCTACCGTCTTCAGTAATGTTAGTCAAGACATGAAAATAGCAAGGGAGGAAATTTTTGGTCCGGTGGTGCCGGTCATGAAATTCTCCTCGGAAGATAAGGTAATAGAGTTAGCAAACGATAGTATATACGCGCTCTGCGCTTCGGTTTGGACTAAAGCTTCGTCTAAAGCATTAAGGTTTGTCAATGACCTGCAAGCCGGCTATATCTGGGTAAACGACCACATGGCTCTCACATCTGAGCAGCCATGGGGTGGGTTCAAACAGAGTGGCTTCGGGAAAGAGAACTCCGTTATGTCTCTCGAGGAATATACCCAGGTGAAAGCAGTATCCATACAAATATAGGAAAGGCCAAGATAGAGTATGGAGGGGCTTTCGCGACCGGAAAACCACAGATTCAAAGGAACTTCGGGAGTAACTGAACCGGGAGGCAGTATGAAGGGCAGATGGACGAAATTGCCCATGGGGGCCTGAATGAATCATCTTAGTGAATGTGCCATCCCTAAGCCCTTAGAGGAATTGTTAGGCACACCGAAGTTCTGACGGCTTTTAATATGAACAGATGGCCCTAGTGTCACGTCACGCTTGATATGTCGTATATAGTGAGATAAGATCCGGACGGTAGCAGGCCGGGATATCGATGCCGCGTTGGAGGCGGTAGCCGCGATCTCCCGCGTTCCCCGGCCCCGCCACGGCTGATATCTACCAGGGTATGCCTCAAGGAGTGCATGCCCGTGAGCCCACCCGTCCTGACCATGATGCCGGCGAGGTGTGTTTATCTCGTAATGATGTGATGCAGGTTGGCGTATGCCCCAAACAAAGGCTTCAAAAGGGGCATTGTGCGTATCGCGACCCAAATGGCCACCGATTTTGACCCAAATTGGCCGCCTGTTATGACGAAAGTGGCCACCCCGTAAGAGCCGCAGGAGACACTGGATAAAACTCAGTAAGCACCGTGGTGCGCTTCTGCCAAAAACGGCGAGGAGCGAACGTGGCGAATAAGAGGTTATCCATGAGAAAGATAAAGGAGATCCCGCGTCTCTGTTGGCACGAGGGCCTGTCGGCCAGACAGGTGGCGAGAAGCTGCGGTGTCGCCGGGGGCACGGTCAAAAACATTTTGGACAGGGCCCAAAGGGCCGGCTTCTCATGGCCCCTTCCCGAGGATCTTGAGGATGCCGCCCTGGAGAACCGCCTTTTCCCTTCAAGCATACGCCTCGAAGTGGAAAGGCGGAACATGCAACCAGTTTACCTTTGTACTCGCCGAGAAGGAAAGGGCCGTCACCTCGTGAACATAGAACCTCTTTCCGGAGTGACGAGTCAGTCTTCCTTCGGTTTGCCGGTGTCATCCCCATCGACAAGGGCGACGATGACGTCGGATTCTTCAAGGAGCCGGAGGCATTCCCAAGCAATCTCCGGGGCTATGCGGACTTTTTCGCCGACGTCATTTTCGACGTTCGGGGTGTGCTCGAGGGGATCGATAAGGCCAATTGCGAGGGCGGAAAGACGGGGGCGGAACCTGGCGAGAAATGCTGCCTTGAAGGCCGCCTGGGCCGGAGTGAAGCAGGTATTGGCAAAGTAGATGGTCACTGGGGAATTGTACCGAACTTCGTATCGGTTGTCATGGAGAAATTGGAGAACTTTCAGCCATCGGGAGCCACGCGCCTGAATTGGAAATAGTCGAGGACGGCCCGGACGGAATCCCGTGTTTGCCTTAAGGGAATCCTCTGAAGGTTTCTCCTCCGCAACCGCCATCGGGTGGAGAGCCTACCTTTGCCAAAGCCGGTAGATCGGACAACTGGTCGGGAGCGGTAAGCCGCCCTTGCTTCACATTCCATCCTTAGTCACAGATAGCATACTACGATAAACCTCATTCGGGTCTGGTGTCTCGGTACCCCCGTGCTATAACGCTTGACGTTAAACGCACCCTGGTATAATATTCTATAAGGCAGACGGATGATAAAGTCATTCAAGGACAAAGAGACTGAAAAGGTGTATAGCCGGGAGGGATCGGACAAGCTGCCGCGGGACATCCAGCAGACCGCACTGAGAAAGCTGCGTATGGTCAATAACTCCAAAACCTTGAACGACTTGAGAATCCCACCAGCGAACAGATTGGAGAAGCTGACGGGAGATCGCGAAGGAGAGTTCAGCATAAGAATTAATGACCAGTGGCGCATCTGCTTCATATGGCGGGACGGAGACGCCCATGAAGTCGAAATAGCGGACTACCATTAGGAGGAGCACCATGAAAAAGACCCTGCATTCCGTGCATCCCGGTGAAGTCCTCTCGGAGGAGTTCCTGAAGCCCATGGGCCTGAGCCAGAACAGGCTTGCCCTGAACATGGGCGTCCCCGCGCGGAGAATAAACGAAATCGTTCTCGGAAAGAGGAGCGTCTCGGCTGACACCGCGCTGAGACTCGCCAGATTTTTCGGGACCTCCGCGGAGTTCTGGATGGGCTTGCAGGCGCAGTATGACCTGGACAAGACCGCCGAGGGGCTGGGAGAACGGCTGGAGCGGGAGGTCAAGACACACGCCAACGGATGAGCGGCAGGGCGCCTGACCGATAACCGGCCCTTGAGGTGAGGAAGAGCTGGTGTTACCATTAGGAATGCAAGACATCCCGCAAATTGCGCAAAGTGTCGGAAAGGACACGGGATGACGGAGGATACCCAGAATGAAGTTTAATCGAATAGCAACTAATCCGAATCAGATGGGAGGCATGCCGTGTATCCGAGCCTTGAGGATTCCGGTGGCAACCGTCGTGGGCATGGTGGCCGATGGAATGGCTAATGCTGAGATTCTTGAAGCCTATCCCGATCTTGAGGAAGAAGATATAGCCGAGGCGCTCCGGTTCGCGGCCGTTGCAGTGTCCGAAAGGGAGTTGCCTTTGGTAATGGCGTCGTGAGATTCCTCGTCGACAATGCCCTATAGCCATTTCTCGTCCAAGGGTTGAGAGAGTCCGGTCATGATGCCGCGCACGTTCGGGAATACGGATTGCAGGATGCCGACGATCAGACGATTCTTGATCGGGCCGCATTGTCGTCATTGAGGACAATCGGATTCGTGTAAGAAGCCAGCCGATTTAGAGATGTTCCGTAAGACATTCACTGTCTCTCGACCCCGGGTAAGGGATACAGAAGAACCCTTTCATTCCCGTCTCGCCGCCTTCTTCAAGGGGAGCTCCGAGGTCCTGGAGAAGCTCGCGGTGGAGATGTATGCGCGTGGTCTCTCGACGAGGGATATCGAAGACGCCCTCATGGGGGGCGACCGGCGACATAGTGCTCTCGAAAACGGCGGTATCGAAGGTGACCGACATCCTGTGGAAGGAGTTCGAGGAGTTCCAGCAAAGAGACCTCTCTGGTTTCACCGTGGAGTACCTGTTCCTTGACGCCGTATACGAATCGCTTCGCGCCCACTTCGGTATGAAGGATGCCGTGCTCTGTGCCTGGGGCATTAGAAGGACAGAAGGTGCTGCTCCACCTCGCCCTTGGCAAGAAAGAGAGCTATCAGGATTGGCTTGAGTTCTTGCGGGACATGATGAAGCGGAACCTGAGGAACCCCCACGGCAGTGACAAGCGACGGGGCGGTGGGCCTCATCAAGACGATCCAGGCGGTATTCCCGAAGGGTCTCCGCCTTCGGTGCTGGTTCCATCGAATGGAGAACTTTCATACCAAGGTCCCCGACGAAGTCTGGCCGGAAGTAAAAGCAGAGTTTGTAATGATCAGGGATGGGCATCATCTCCTCTATCCTGTTGATGACCCAGTTGTCGATTAGCTCGATCTTGTCGGGGATGACCCCGTTCTCCAGCACCCTGTAGACGCTCTCCCCGGCGCTCGCTATGTTGTCATAGGCGGCCACGATGGTCTTTCTCGCGGGGGGAAGGGGGTTGAGCTTCAGCTCCGCCTTCGTGAT
>JBEKJU010000213.1:0-6478 GCA_050011095.1 Syntrophorhabdales bacterium | reverse complement strand
TCTTCGCCATCGAGCTGAACCTCGCCCACAGCATTTTCATGCCCCTCGTCGTCGGCGCGGGTGTCGAGTACGGGATCATCGTTGTCCAAAGGTGGAGGTATACCCGTCATCCCGGCCGGTTCAGCCTTCCCGTCAGCACGGGTATGGGCGTGATCCTCGCGGGGCTCACGACCACGGTCGGGTTCTGCAGCCTGATCATATCAGGACACCGGGGCATCCACAGCCTTGGCCTGCTGACGACCATCGGGAGCCTCTGTGTCCTCTTGGCGGCAGTCCTGTTTCTCCCCGCCCTGCTGCACGCGGTCGGAAATATGCGCGCCAAACGGCAGACTCCGGCAAAACCGCAGACGTCACAGGGTGACGGTTGTCGAAGGGTGGGACATAATACCGGGTTGCATTCATAGGCACTACCCACGCAGCGGGTCGTGGCAAAGCCGATGAAGGGGGCGCTGAACCGTCGGTCAAAAACGCCCTTGAGGGGGGAGGCTCCAATGGCTTTGCCATTGGAGGGGGCGCTGAGCCCCAATAATTGCGTGCTAAGCCCCAATAGAGCGTTCCGCAAAATTGAGTAACGATTCGAATTCCCGTCACCCCGGCGGACGCCGGGGTCCAGGCAGTTCACAAGGTCCTGAAAACGCTGGATGTCCCGCCTTCGCGGGATTAAGGCCCGCTTCGCTCTACCGGCATCCGCCGGAATGACGAAGGACAGCCGGAATCAAGGCCGTCAATCGGTAATTATTTTTGCGGAGCGCTCTAATTGCACGAAGATAAGCGACGTTATGAGGAGGAACCATGAAAGCAAGAACAGCCCTGGGGCTCGTGCTGGCCGGACTCTGGGTGATCCTTGGCCAGGCCGTGGCATCGGCGGGAACACCCACCGATGTGGTGAGGAAAATGCTCGATGACGTGATGATTATCCAGTCGAATCCCGAGCTTCAGGGGCAGGAGTCGCGGGCAACGAGGAAGGCCGGCGTCAAGAAGGTGATTCTCGCAAATTTCAATTTCGACGATATGGCGCGGCAGGCCCTGGGACAGCAGTGGAACAATCTGGACGGGGCGAAGCGCTCGGAGTTCAAATCGATTTTCCAGGACCTGTTTCTCGATTCATACACGCGGCTGGTGCTCGACTTCCTGAAAAAGGAAAAGATCGTTTACGTGAGTGAGGACGGCGGACAGGACAGGGCGACAGTGAAGACCCTTATACAGCGGGTGAATGAAGAGATACCGGTCGACTATTTTCTCATGCAGGCGCAAGGGAGATTGAGGGTCAGGGACGTGTCGATAGACGGTGTGAGCATCGTCGGAAACTACGAGAAGAGTTTCTCCCGGATCATCAAGCAGGAATCCTACCAGAGCCTCCTCAAGAAGATGAAGCTCCAGCGAGAGGCCATGGATAAGGCAACCTAGTCCGGCCGTCTCCGGACGACCGGGCAGGACGGGCCGTCCCATCGCCGCTACGCCGAAAAAGGGCTTTCCCGCTTGACTTCCCCACCCGCTTCCCATAGTATTAGGCATGGTCAAGGCGGCCTTCATTGTCGCGCGCGGGCAGAACGGTCTCCGTCCTGTTTTTGGCGTGCCGGCCGTCCGGCGCCTCGTGCTAGCGGCGCGCCGGCTCGGCCTCGACGGGGTTCACGTTCTGGGTCGCGACAGGTCCCTCCGGCAGGTCCTCTCCGATCTCATCCCGGCCGATGCAATCCACCTCATTGCCGACACCTCGACAATCGGCGCCATTACGGATAAAGTGGGCCTCATCAAGGGTGATCGGGTACTCGTGATGCGGGCGGATCACGTGATCGACAGATGGTCGCTCCAGAAGCTGCTGGAGGCGGGCGACCGAAATGAGGGCGCTTATTGGTCCTATGACGGAAAGGGGGGTGAGGACCCTCCGGGGGAGCCGGTCTACGTGGTCAAGTCGGACCAGCTCGTCCATCTTCTCGGCACCATGTGGTCGGATGCTCCATCGGCTTTCGCGGCCGGGGCCGAAATGGAGCGGGTCAGGATCGCGTCCGGTCTTCCCGTTCTGATGGGAGATGGGAGAGAAGGGACGAGGGGTGCGGAGGCGTCCCTGCTCCGGGCGCTCGGTGTTGCGACCGCGCAAACCGACAGCCTGATGTCCCGATCCATTCATCGGCCAATTTCCCGCTTCATCTCAAGGCGGCTCGCGAAGACACCCGTCACGCCCAATGGGGTCACCCTCTTCACCCTCATCGTCGGGCTCGCGGGCGCCTTTTTTCTCGGGACGGGCTCATACGCGATGCAAGTGCTCGGCAGTCTCCTTTTTCTTGCGTCCACGATTCTCGATGGCGTGGATGGCGAAGTTGCGCGACTCACGCTGCGGGAGACCGTTTCCGGCCATTATTTCGATATAGTGGGCGACAATGTCGTGCACGTCGCGATTTTCCTCGGGATAGCCCTCGGCCTCTCCCGCACGGCCCAGGACCCGGTCTATCTCGAAGCCCTGGGCTTCCTCCTTATAGGCTTCGGCCTTTGCGCCCTCACAGTCCACCGGCTCATGGGCCACGGGCCGGAAGAACAGGGATCGGCAGAGGCGCCATGGCTGGCCGGGCTCCTCGTAAATCGGGACTTTGCGTACCTCGTCGTGCTCCTGGCCCTCGCGGGCCGCCTCGACTGGTTTCTCTTCGCTACGACCGTGGGCGTCTACGTGTTTGCCCTCGTCCTTTTCCTTTTCGACATCCGCCGCCGTGGCAGGCGCGCAAACGCGTGACCGGCAGCGGGCGGCGGATGGGGGACCTATTATTTGACCCGTCCCCCGGCTGGAACCTTCTTTCCCCGGCCTCCAGCCGGCGACGGAGGTTCGCCTTCCGGCCGGGCCTGTTTCTTCCTGCCTGTCGGGGCCGTCCCGGTCGATTCTTCCTTTGGCAGGGGGGTCTTTTCCGTCTGCCTCGTCCCGGCCTTCTCTTCCCCGGCGGCGTGCCCGGCCAATACGATCCTCTCCGCCTCAAGCCAATGCTCCGTGTCTTTCCCGTGCTGCGAACCGTCCCTTTCAAATAGCTCGTATGCAACTACCGCGATTTTCTCATGCAGGTCCATTCACGCCCTCCCGGAAGATTTTCGAAACAAACGGCCATCCTGTGTTATCACCAATGTCCGCGCCACTCCGTACGTTTCTCTTTCGCACGCCGAAAAAGGCGGGCGGAACTGAGGCTCAGGTCCTCCGCCACCGGCCCCCTCGCCATCCGCTTCACGCAACCACCAGGACCGGTCTGTTCCCTGTCGCTATTATAGCAAAGGAAGAGGGGAAGTGAGAAATGTTTTTGCTGTAAGCGCCACATTTGTCCGGAATAAATGACCCTGCTGGAAGCAGCAGGGTATCCAAAACAACGAGCGGAGTGAGTCTTTGAGCAGGGGGAGTCTCGGGGCACCCGCTTGCGGGTCGTGGCTTTGCCCGTAAAGGGGCGACCGCGGGGTACCCACACAGTGGGTCGCGCGAAGTGGGTGTCCCAATAATTGCCGGCGGAGCGAAGCGGAAAGAGATTCTCCCTGCAGCAAGCTGCAGGGAATCCGCAAGTTGATACCGAGCGCCTTTTCTGTTGCCTGTCGGATATTGCCGTGGTAAGGTAGACGTCGATATGAAGGCGCTCTATTTCGACGGCTCTCTCCGCCTCCAGTCAGACGCGCCCCTGCCCGAGCCCGGCAAGAACGAGGCCCTCATCCGGGTGCTCATGGCCGGCGTCTGCGGCACCGATCTGGAGATCCTGAAGGGATATAAGGACTTCACAGGCATTCCCGGCCACGAGTTTGTCGGCGTCGTGGAGCGGGTGAACGGGGCAGGCTCCGGCCTTGTGGGCAAGCGGGTGGTCGGCGAGATAAACTGCGGGTGCGGCGTGTGCGAATACTGCGCAAAGGGCATGGAGAGACATTGTCCGGGAAGGTCGACCCTGGGCATATCAGGCAGGGACGGCGCCTTCGCCGAATACCTCACGCTTCCCGTAAGGAACCTGTGGGGGCTCCCGGACGACTCGGCCGATGAAGATATGGTCTTCGCGGAGCCTCTGGCGGCGGCCTTCGAGGTGGCGGAGCAGGTGCACGTGAAGCCGACCGACACCATTCTTGTGCTCGGTGACGGCAGACTCGGCCTGCTCGCTGCCTTCGTTCTCAATCAGTATGGCGGAAATGTCACGCTGAGCGGCAGGCACGAGGCAAAGCTCGCGATCGCGGCGGCCGGGAACATCAGGACCGTTGGGGCTGAAGGGCGTGTGGAAGAACGGGCCTACGACGTCGTCATCGAGGCGACGGGTTCCCCGAATGGGCTTGAAACGGCCCTCGATCTCGTGAAGCCGCGGGGAACGGTCGTATTGAAGAGCACCGTTCATGACAGGTGGGAGATGAACCTGACGAAGGCGGTCATAGACGAGGTCACGCTGGTGGGATCGCGGTGCGGGCCCTTCGGGCCGGCCATCCGGGCCCTCGCCTCGGGACGGGTGAACGTGAAGCCCCTCGTATCGGCGGTCTATCCGTTCGATGAGGCCCTTTTCGCCTTCGAACGCGCAAAGAGGAAGGATAGCCTCAAGGTCCTCCTCGATTTCAGGGCAGGGACATGAAGGGCCCCGTAGGGGCCCTCGTCCTCCTGCTCCTTGCCATCCAACTCGCCTCGAACGCCTGTGCACCTTCGCCGATCCTGGATCACGCGCCGGACGAAGAGGCCGCTTCCGCGTCCGGGTCCGCCATCGCTATTGGGCAATCGAAGGACGGCCTCGATGCGCTCCTCGACAGCCCCGAGGCAACGGGCGCCCTCTGGGGTATCTCCGTTAGGTCCCTCGCCACCGGCAGGACCCTCTTTCAAAAAAACGGGGGAAAGCTTTTTGTCCCTGCCTCGAACATGAAGCTTTTCACGACTGCCGTCGCCCTGGTCAGATTGGGACCCGACTTCACGTATGTCACGAACCTGTACGCGGGAGGCCCCGTGGAAAAAGGCATCCTGGCGGGTGACCTCGTCGTCAGGGGAAGCGGGGACCCGACAATTTCGGAGCGGTTCCACGGGAGGGCGGAGGCAATATTCGAAAAATGGGCCGACCAACTAGTGCAGCAGGGCATACGGGAGATAAGGGGCGACCTCGTCGGCGACGCGGGTCTCTTCGACGACGGGGACCTCGGCCGCGGCTGGGCGTGGGACGACGAACTCGCCTGCCATTCGGCCCGCGTGAGCGCCCTCTCCTTCAACGACAATTGCGTCGAGGTGAGCCTATCGCCCGGATCGCGCACTGGGCAAGCGCCGCGGATCGCGGTGAACCCGGAGACCGCGTACCTGACGATAAGGAACCAGGTGGCGACCTCTGCCGGGAAGGGGACGGAGATCGTCGCCCGGCGCCGCTTTGGCTCGGCCACGATCACCCTGTCGGGCCGGATGGGCGAGGCCGACCCTCCGTGGCGCATCCGCCTTGCCGTGGGTAACCCCACCCTCTACGCCGTGACCGTGCTCAAGGAGGTCTTCGAGCGAAAGGGGATCAAGGTGGAAGGCAGGGCAATCGCGAGGGGCAGCGACGAGGCCGCTCCCGCTTACGACTCCATGAGGCCCCTTTTCTCCCACCGGTCGGCGCCTTTGGCCCGCATCATTGAGGAGACGAACAAACAGAGCCGGAACCTTTACGCCGAACTCCTCTTCCGGACACTCGGGGCGGCCGCCCACGGGGGCCGGGGCACGACCGAACGGGCAATAGAGGCAATGAAGGAATCCCTCGCCGCCATGGGAATTCCGCCGGATTCCCTCGGCATATACGATGGCTCGGGCCTCTCGCGCCTCAACCTCGTGAGCCCCGAGCAGGTGGTGGACCTCCTGGACTACATGTCCACCCATCCCTATTTCGGGTATTTCTACCGGTCCCTGCCCGTGGCGGGGGTTGACGGCACCCTCGTGAGGCGCATGAGGGACACCGGGGCCGAGGGGAAAATAAGGGCGAAAACGGGCACCCTCGCCCACACGGTCTCCCTGAGCGGCTACCTGCCGGACCGGCACGGCCGGCTGGTAGCCTTTTCCATCATGACCAACAACTGTCTCGCCCCTCCCGCCGCCATCCGATCCCTGGAGGACGCCATGTGCGAAAGACTCATTGATACGGGGGCCCGGTAAAGGCCACCACCCACGGGGTCACCCGGAGGGTATGCGGGGCGGCGGACGATGCGCGGATGAAGGGGGCGAATCGCGATGAGCGCGGGGAATAAATGACCCTGCTGCAAGAACGTGTGACAAAATTAACTGGCGACCCTTTTCCGTCATTCCGGCGGACGCCGGAATCCAGTATTTTCCCTCACTTGTGGACTGCCTGGACCCCGGCTTTCGCCGGGGTGACGACAAAAAGGCGATTTTTTCACACCTTCCAAGCAGCAGGGTATCCAAAACAACGAGCGGAGCGAGTCTTTGAGCAGGGAGTCTCGGGGCACCCGCTTGCGGGTCGTGGCTTTGCCCGCAGAGGGGGCGACCGCGGGGTACCCACACAGTGGGTCGCGCGAAGTGGGTGTC
>JBEKJU010000212.1:0-6495 GCA_050011095.1 Syntrophorhabdales bacterium | reverse complement strand
TTGAGGTCTTGCGCGTTGAAGGCTTTGTTGTGTTGCTCCATCACGGCATTGACCTCGGTCATGATTTTTGAGCCCCCCTCTTTGGCCGGACACGGCGAAACCGCCGCAAGACAGAGCGCCAACATCAGCACTAACATCAAACCCCTTTTCACAACCATAGCTCCTCCTTTCGTTCGATTTGGGTTCATGATTGAAACACTACGAGCGCCATCTCTCGACGTTCCTTTGTCCCTTGCTTCCTGCCAGAGGACGGTTATCCCATCTTCATCCGCCGCTTGATGAGCCCGGTCAGTTCTTGACGTTGTTTTCCATGTCGGAAAGCCCGGCGATCTCGAGAATATCACCCATGGTTGTGCTTGCCAATGTCGTGTCGCTGAGGTCCACGAGAATATTGTCATCCGTATGGAAAGTGGCGGCGGGGAAAACTGTAGGATCAGCTGTTTTGAGCGCCCGACATCAAGAACTCCCGTCTCATTGAGCCGAATGAACTCCTTTAATCCGTATATCCTGATCAGAGAAGGCACTTACCCCTCCTCCTATGCAATATCAGTCTCGCCACGTCAATCGTCAATAGCCCTGAAGTGCAGGATGCGTTTGCACTACAGTGCCCCATCGAAAGAGCGGGCCATTCTGCATCGGCGGATACCCGATGGCCGTCATGGCCAGCTTGCCCACTACCTGCTGGACGAAGACGAAGCGCCAGAACTCATACTTGAACCAATCGAAGTACTCCTGCGACCCATTTAGAGTCCCATTTCCCGGCCAGCCCGTGCGCTCGAAGGAACACATCTCCCTCACCGACGACAATCCTATTCACTCCTTGTTTCCACCTTCCATGTCTTGTCGGGGTCGAACAGCCTGATCACCTGAGCAATTTTTGCCGTGTCTTTTCCAAGATCCTTCTCATAGACAATACCATCATGATTTACGACAAACGTCATGACACCGGAAATACCATATTGTGCCGGGTATGCTACCATGCCAAACCCACCGATCATTTTCCCGTTGAGGATGTAATCATACGCTCCACCGGGGGCATCCTTGCCCTGGGCCTTCAGAATCTTGAAAAAATACCCATGGTAGGGTACGGGCTTGTCGCTTGTTTTCTCATATCCTTCCCGGGTGGCTCTGGCAAATAAATCACCTAATGGGCTCTCCTCTTCACCCGCTTTCGCCTCCCAGTAAAGACCGTCCTTCTTGCCCGGCGTGCTTACAAGTTTCTGGGCATATTCGAAAAGGCCATTTCCGTTCCGGTCCTTACTCGCATATTCTCTTTGCGCATCAACATACGCCAGACATGTCTGGATGGTATTCAGTTCATTCCTTCCAATGCGCCGGTTAATTAGTTCTTCTTTACCGTTTTTTGTATCGAAGGACCATTGTTCACCCCTTTTCGTGATAGGGATAGGGAAGGGCCACTCCTCCATGCCGATCTGAAGGACCGCCTTCGCGTCCCCATCCCGCATCAGGGCATTCTTCGTCTCATATGCCCGCAGGAACCGCTCCCTGCCTGCCCTGTCTTCCATCGCATCCCCGGAGTAGAGGACTTCTTTCCCCGCGGGGCCGAAGATGGCGCTCAATTCCTTCATGTTGCCGGCTTTCATTGCATCGATCAGGGCCTTCACTGCATCCTCGGGAGAGGCAAAGGCCTTTTGTTTGGCTTGTGCTGCGTAGCCTTGCAAGGGGACAGACAACACTATTAGCAATGCGGCAACAGCGACGGAGCAAAGAAGCGTCAATAGCCATTTTTCTTTTCTTTGTCTGCATGAATACATATTCTTCTTCCCTCCTTATCGTTTTTTGCCGCCACCGCCGCCGCGGGCGCCACCGACGCCGCGGGCACCGCCCCCACCTTTCTGTGCGGGTTGTGCGGCGGACATGCCTTGGCGGCTTGCCTGCCCACGATTACTCTCCGCCCTTGCGTTACTGCCTTTTTCCATACCGCCGAAGGCGCTCTGCCTTCCTCCGGTTTCCATCGTCGAGGCGCTTGGCTTGCCTCCACGGCCTGCGGTTCCCGTAGCGCTTGGCTTGGCGCCACGATCCATCGTTCCCGGAGCGCTTGGCTTGCCTCCACGGCCTGCGGTTCCCGTAGTGCTTGGCTTGGCGCCACGATCCACCGTTCCCGGTCGGGCACCGGTACCTGAGGGCTGTGCTGAAATGCCTCCTGCACCCTGGCCAGTCTTACCACGATAGGCTTCACGGTTCTTCACGCTGTCCGCTGATGCAGTCCGCTTGTATTGTTGGGCCGTGGCCTGGTCGCGATAGGCAACACCTTTCCTGTTTTCCGGGTTGTGCTGCCATGAGCCTTGGCCGGCGGTTTTGCCGTAAGGCGTAGTTTTGGTGGCATACCTGGTACGGTTTATGTTGTTGTTGATGTTAATATTCTGATTGACATTATAGTGCACTGCATGGGCGCCCCAGTTGCAGTTACCCCATGCATAGCCCCATGCGGCGCCAACGGCAACACCGGCCGCGAAAGAAAATGCCGTTCCCGCCACGTAACCTGGCGGATAATAGTAATAAGGGGGATACGCCGGATAGGGCCATGCGCCGTACACCACTGTCGGGTTGTACACTGGGACATAAATGACCTGTGGGTTGGCGGGCTCAATCACGATGACCTTATTTTGCACAATCACTTTTTCTTCATTTGTGGTTTTCAAGGTCCCCTGGGCATAGGCTTTGGCTCTCAATTCCTGGACCGTATCCATTACATCCTTCTGTTGCGCAAGGACCGCGTCGCCCAGTTTCCGGGTCCATTCGAGCTTCTCGTTCATCATCTGTAATACCTTAGGGAAATTCACCAGGGACTTGACGCTCGGATCCCAGGTCTTTTGCTCCAGGGCCTTTGTCAGGGCATCACCCGTGAGATTTTTGTTCTGGTTTGCCCACCGTGCGGCCTCCACAACTTCCAGGGGATAGGTAGACGCCATCAGGATCTGGGCAATCAGCGAGTCGGGATAGAGGGCAATGGGTGCGAGGATCTGGTCGAGCTCTTCGGCCTTGAATACCTTTTGCGGTTGAGATTCCTGGGAGTATGAATATGAGGGTACAACCAGGGTCGTTATGCAAACAAACACCAAAACGATTAAATAACCTTTCTTTTTTTTCATCACCACTCCTTCCCTGGTTTACTGATGATCAACAGCGGTTAATGGTAGTCGGAACATTGTGGGTGGGCCGGGCTTTAGCCGACTCGGGCCGCCCACAATCGGGTCATTTCAACCCACCGGCTCCATCTGGTGGTGCTTTAGTTCTTCATGGTTAGAATCTATATGCGAATCCTATTAAAGGACCCTGCATGGTAAGTCTTGCGCCGGCGCCCCCACTGGGACTGTAGTTGATGTACAGATATCTGTAGCCCGCCGCCAGGGATGCGCACGGAGATATGTTGTACCCCAGCAGGCCCACATAGTTCCAGCTGATGTGCGATGAATTGCTCGAAACACCGAAGCCTGCCGCGTCCCCTCTCAGATTGACAAAGAAGTTCCGGGCGAGATAGGCCTGCATGCGGAACCCTATCATCGGGTCGATAATGTCGCCGTACGCCGTGTCACTGAAACCGACGCCTCTTTGCGGAAGGCTCAGGAAGGTATGGTTCTGCAAATACCAGTACCTGCCGCCCACCAGCATATCGACGGAACCGGATCCTTGCTTGGAGGGTGCGCCACATTCCACGAGCCGGTAAAATCCACCGAATTCGCTTATCGAAATCTGGGTATCAAGACGAACGTCCACTCCACGGACTGCGGGTCCGCCCTGGAGGATGTCTATTTGGGCGGGTCTGCTTAGACTTGCTGTTGGCGTGAGCTTCAGGTAGTTTTCCTGGAAAAACATTCCCCACCTGCCTTTTCTGGCCTCGATCTGTACCTCGCCTCCAAAATCAAGGTTCTTCAAGATGTCGTTAAAAGGCACCGACACATGGTCCGTACGGTTTTTCACCGTGATATCGCCCGAGATACCGACGAGCCATGCGTAGGGAGCAATAGTAAATTCCCATTTGTCATCAGCCTTTTGTGCCGGATAGCCCTGCGCCGCAGAGGGAGGCGCGTTGGTCACCTGGGCATGTGAGGGCAGGGTGAATAAACCGGAAAGCAGTACCGCAGTCAAGACCACGATTAATCCCTTCTTCACGTGTCTCATCGCCTTCCTCCTCCGTTGATATGAATTTATTCTTGTTTAAATAATTAGCTTGGTGGAAGGTTGCACATCCTCCCTAATCATCGACTGCCTCGGCCACATGCCCGGTAGGCGTCTGCAACTGCAGGATTGGGCCTTTCCTAAAGATATTACTGTCGTAGTTTCACCCTGCTGTTCCTTAATCGGCCGCCCGGGCATCCGACCTTCAGGCCGGACAGGGACGGTGGCGGCGGCCTTAGCGTGCCCGCCCGGCATGGTCCCGCCTCTGAGGAAAAGTTTCCCATGGGTCATCGACTCCACGAGCCTGAGCCGCCGTAGGCCCCGTGATAGGAGCCGGAACCCCCGCCCCATGAGGCCGAACCGCCGTGGCTACTTGTGGCCGAGCCGGAACCCCCGCCCCATGAGGCCGAACCGCCGCGGCCAGTTGTGGCCGAGCCGGAACCGTGGCTCCATGAGCCTGAGCCGCCGTAGGCCCCGTGATAGGCGCCCGCTCCGCCACCCGCCACAGCCGTACCGTGATAGCCGTGGTAAGCGACAAAGGCTTCGGCAGTGAATGATATGGATAGCACGACGACAATGCTCACCGTGGACAAGAGAAGCTTTGCTCGGGTCATGATCTCTTACCTCCCTCGATTACTTCGTTAATGCATGTTTTGCCCCGAACTCGATCTGTTTGGCGTTGGGTGGTTTTTTGAAGGCAAAAAGGGCGGGGGTCAGTCTGGGCTTGAGGTTCCAGTCGGAAAATTCGACGAGAAAGCGCGGGTAGTTCTGCACGTCCGTGTAGGTAACCACCAACCGTCGCGGCAAAGGGCTCTTGCCCGTATCGATCCAGATTTCCCAGTTTATTCCGGGAGCCATGAACGCCAGGTGCTGGCACGGGAAGCCATCCACCGTGGCGGGACCCACGATGAACGCGCTGGTCAGGCCCTCCGTCATCATGGCGTAAGGATCGCTGAACATGACGTCCGCCGAGGGGAAGTGGATTTCGGTCTTCTCCTCCACGAATTTCAGCATCGCGTCGATCGTGCCTGGCGCGCCGGCAAGGGAGTAGACGTTGGTTTTAGAGGCGTACGCGGCGACGCTTGTTCCATTGTAATAGAATTCGAAGTTGGGTATCTCCCCGGCGACGCTGACGCGGAGCTTGTTCGGCCGTTCAAGCGCCACCTGCGAGATTGCGAAAAGCGTGATGAACTGGCCGGTTTTCGCGGGGACTTCCACCGCGCTGCTGGACCGGTACGTAAAAGACGCAGCCGCAGCCAGCGTTTTGCTCATATCCTTGAGCAGATCGAGGGCCCGTTGCTCCATCATTGGGGCAGGCGCCTTTTCCGGCTGGCCGGGCTGCTCGGCCCATGTCAGCCCCGTTACCGACATTGCCAGCAGGGACAAAATAAGACAGACAACGATCGTCCTCATGTGATACCTCCTTGCATCTGTCCGGCTTTGGGCATCAAACGACTCACTTATTCCTCCGTTCAATGCCCTTTGGCAGTCCTGATGACCCTTTATTGGGGCTTACGTTGCCCCCTCCGCGGGCCAAGCCCGACCCACTTCGCGCTCTACCCGGCATCCTCTCATCAAAAAAAGGATGAACGGGAGACCATGAAACAATGCAACCGCTGCCTGACTACTTCGGCCTCATAACCGGCGAGGTCAGAGGCTTACTTCATTTCCTGTTTTGCCTCAAAGAGCTTGACCTTACACCCCATCGAAAGCCTCTCCCGGTTCGCCTTCAGGCATTGCGCTATCCTGCCTCCTCCCGGCTGCACACCTCCGCAGAACCACATGACGTCGTCCTTGCAGGCCTGGTGCACTTCTTTGATCTGTTCAGCTACTTCCGCCATGTGGAACTTGCAACCGGGTGTCAGCTCTTCCTTGTGGAGCACCAGACATTCCCCTATCCGGCCGCCGCCCGGCTCGACCCCCCGGCAGTATCTCTCGATATCCCCCATGCAAGGTCCACTCTGCTGTGCGAACACCGCGAATCCGGTTACCGCGACGAGACACATTGCGACGACAGTAAGCGCGAGCAGTCGAATCTCTCTTCTTCGTGATTTCATGTTCTCTTTCTCCTTTTTATTTGTTGGGCGTTGTCAAACACTCATTGTCTCTATCTATTTCTTTTTTTCTCTTTCGACCCGGCCGACGGCTTGTTCGGAAATGTCCATGAAGCGCCATGGGCCGCCCGGGCACTCTCCTGTCAGTCCGTCGTGCCAGCAGCCCGGTCCTTTTCTGAGAGCATCGGTTTCATGGCCCCCACAAGTTCCTTGCCCAGCTGGTCGACGGCGCGGCTCATGGCCGCGACGATCGCCCCGTAGTTTTGCCCCTGAATGGGCTCACTGAGGCTTGACTCACCAC
>JBEKJU010000211.1:0-6500 GCA_050011095.1 Syntrophorhabdales bacterium | reverse complement strand
GCGAAGGTAAAGACATACCTGATGTCACCCATGGCGAAGGTGAGAACAGGGGGAACGAAGAAGAAATCGAAGGCCAGCACGCCGAGGAAAGAGGCGAAGAGGGAAGGCCGGAGACCCCAACGGACGGCGCTCAAAAGCACGGGCAGGAGATAGAAAAGGGTCACGTTGGTGATGTCGAAAAAGGGACTGAAGAGTTTTCCGACGAGCGTGATCAGTGCGACGGCGAAAAAGGTCCAGATGTAAGGCGCAACCGGGGCAAGGCGTGAAGGGATCGCATCGGCGCGCCCGGAACCGATATCGTCCGCCTTCGCGGGAATCGCGGTCTCAGCGCCCTCCGGCGCGCTGTCGGGGTGCAGTGAGTTCCGCCCGTCCCGGTTCAGGACGCGAGGCGCGCCTTGACGCCTTGCTGCTCGATCGGTCGTCCGGTCACCGGATGCCGTCCCCTGTGCGTCAGAATCGCCGGGCCGGTCGCGCAACAAGGCGTCATTCCTCCCCCATGAACCGGTAGCCGACACCCGCCTCAGTGAGAATGTAACGGGGCCGGGCCGCGTCTGCCTCTATCTTCCGGCGCAGGTGACCCACGTACACGCGCAGGTAGTGGGTCTCTTCCTGATAATTGGGTCCCCAGACGGCGCGGAGCAGTTGCTTGTGGGTGACGACCCGTCCCGCATGGAGCGCCAGGTACTTGAGGATTTCATACTCGGTGGGTGTGAGCTTGAGCAATGCCTGTTTCAGCATCACGACGCGTCGGGCCACATCGAGGACAAGGTCGGCGAACGTCATGACCGGCTCATCTTCATTCCTGGCCGCGCGGCGGATCGCGACGCGGATGCGGGCGAGAAGCTCTCCCATGCCGAAAGGCTTCGTCAGATAATCGTCCGCTCCGGCATCGAGGGCGTTGATCTTCTCTGTCTCGGCCTCCCTCACGGAGAGGATGATGATGGGCGTCTGCGTCCATTCGCGCAGACGAGCGATGACCTCCAGACCGTCGAGATCGGGCAGCCCAAGATCGAGGATCACGATGTCGGGATGAAAAATGGCCGCCTGGTTGAGGCCCTCCTTCCCGGTGGCCGCCTCCCTGAGCGAGTAACCGTAGCCCGAGAGGGCGACTGTGAGCATGCGGCGGATCTGTTGCTCGTCATCGATAACAAGAATTCTTGCCCCTTCAAGCATGGTTCTGCCTCCCCCTCGGGGACCGCTCGTCTGATGCCCCTGGCGCCCAGCCTATTTATTGTAGCATATCGTCCCCGGTTTTTCATGAAGCCCGTTGTGCCTGAAGGGCTTGCGGAAACGTGAGAAAAGGTATATTAATGTTGAAAATAGCGAGAGGCGAAAGATGGCATTGAAAGAGGAGATAGAGAAGATCGTTAATTCGGCTTACCCGGACCCCTTTGAGATCCTCGGGGTCCATATAATAAAATCGGGCGGCAAGGAGTGCGCGGCTGTGCGCGCGTTTGTTCCGGAGGCCGTCCAGGTGACCGTTATCGATGTGGAGTCGGGCGAGGAGTACCCGATGAGACGTCTCCACAAGGATGGTTTTTTTGAGGCGGTCATACGGAACAGGACCGGGATTTTTCCTTATCGGCTGCAGGTGACCGACCAGGCCGGCACGGTTCGCGTCATTATCGACCCCTATTCGTTCTTGCCTGTCCTGTCCGACTACGACCTCTATCTCATCGCGGAGGGGACGCACTACAACCAGTACGAGAAGCTCGGCGCCCACGAGATGATTGTCCAGGACGTGGAGGGCGTCTTTTTTTCCGTCTGGGCGCCCAATGCGATCAGGGTAAGTGTCATCGGCGATTTCAACTCGTGGGACGGGAGGCGCCACATGATGCGCGTGAGGGCGTCAACGGGCATCTGGGAGCTCTTCATCCCCGGTCTCCCGGAAGGGACCGTCTACAAGTTCGAGGTGAAATCACGGTTCAAGGGTTTTCTCGCGGAGAAGGCCGACCCCTACGCCTTCTATTCCGAGCTGCGGCCGAAAAGCGCCTCCGTCGTGTGGAGCCTGGACAAATACCGCTGGTCGGACGACGTATGGATGGAGGCCCGCCGCGAGAAGAACTGGTTCGAGTCGCCCATCTCGACTTACGAGGTCAATCTCGGGTCCTGGCGAAGGGTGCCCGGAGAGGGCGGCCGATGGCTGACCTACCGGGAGCTTGCGGAGACCCTCGTGCCGTATGTAAAGGAAATGGGTTACACCCACATCGAGCTAATGCCGGTGAGCGAGCATGCCCTCGACGAGTCGTGGGGCTATCAGACAATCGGATACTTTTCCTGCACGAGCCGGTACGGAACCCCCGACGATTTCATGTACCTCGTCGATCGTATGCATCAGGCGGGCATCGGGGTGATCATGGACTGGGTCCCCGCCCATTTCCCGAGGGACGCCCACGGGCTCGCGTATTTTGATGGAACCGCCCTCTACGAGCACGAAAACCCCCAAAAGGGGGAACAGCGGGAGTGGGGCACGCTCATATTCAATTACGGGAGAAATGAGGTAGCGAATTTCCTCATCTCCAACGCCCTCTTCTGGCTCGACAAGTACCATATCGACGGCCTCAGGGTGGACGCCGTCGCCTCCATGCTCTACCTGGACTATTCGAGACAGCCGGGGCAATGGGCGCCGAACCAGTTCGGCGGCAATGAAAACCTGGAGGCGGTGGCCTTTATAAAACGCTTCAACGAGATCGTCCACGGCCGGCACCCGGGCGTGCTGACCGTTGCCGAGGAGTCGACCGCCTGGCCGGCGGTCTCGCGCCCCACCTACGTCGGCGGACTCGGTTTCAGCATGAAGTGGAACATGGGATGGATGAATGACATCCTGAGCTACTTCTCGGACGATCCCATCTTCCGGAAGTATCACCACAGCAACCTCACCTTTACCCTTCTCTACGCCTTCACCGAGAATTTTATCCTCGTCCTTTCCCACGACGAGGTCGTCTACGGGAAGCGGTCGCTCCTGAACAAGATGCCGGGTGATTTCTGGCAGAGATTTGCCAACCTCCGCCTCCTCCTTTCCTATATGTACGGCCAGCCGGGCAAAAAACTGCTCTTCATGGGGGGCGAGATAGGGCAATGGTCCGAGTGGAACGCCGCGACGAGCCTGGACTGGCATCTCCTTCAGTACGAGCCCCACAAAGGCCTCCAGGCGTTCGTGAGGGACCTCAACAGGCTTTACCAGAGCGAGCCGTCCATGCACGAGGTCGATTTCAGCTACGAGGGCTTCGAATGGATCGATTTCGGGGATTACGAGCGGAGCGTCGTCTCCTTCACCAGGAGGGCCAAGGATCGCGACGACTTTCTCGTCTTTGTCTTCAACTTCACGCCGGTGCCGAGGTACAACTACCGCATAGGCGTGCCCAGGTGGGGCCTCTACCGGGAGGTCCTGAACAGCGACTCCGAGCTTTACTGGGGAAGCAACGCGGGGAATCAGGGCGGCCGCCATACCGAGCCCGTACCCTGGCATGGCCGTCCCTGTTCCCTGAACCTCAACCTTCCGCCCCTTGGGGCCCTCGTGCTCAAGCCCGCCTGATGCGGAGGCGCCGGCAATTATTGGGACACCCACTTCGCGGGTACCCGGTCGCCCCCTCCACGAACAAAGTTCGTGGAGCCACCCCCTCATAAAAAGGAAGGAGCGGAGGCGAAAACCGGCACCCTACGGATAGCGTCGCCCCCTCCACTGGCTTAGGCTCTCGTCTCTTTTTCAAGAAAGGTGTCTCATGGCGGAAGACGCGTCTTGTCCCGTGAGACACCTTCATTCCCTTCTCTTTCGCACCCCCCTTCCTTCCCGCGAGACCCTCCCCATGGAGCGGCCCCTGCCAAGGTGAAAACAGCCGGACCCCGGCCGGGTCGCGCAATTCGGAAGGGGGCTGATTTTTGACGGCCTGGCACGCTTCTTGTAGCGCAGGTTTTCAAGTTGCCTGCAGAAGGAGCATGATATGGGCGTTGAATCAACAGTCTTCGCCGCAGTCTTCCTCATCAGTCTATTCATGTTCTACTATGACGAATGAATGATCCTCGGTATTACGCCGATGCGATCCTTCCCGATCACCTATGCCCGCTCGATGCGGAACGAGCTGAGGAGCAATTCCGCTTCCTCGAGGAAGGATGCGGCAATCGTCTCATCCCTCGTCACCGAGAGGACCTCGTCGGAATAGAGGCTCGGCTCGTACCAGTTGTATGAGCCGGTGATGACGCATTGTCCGTCGAAGACGGCGAATTTGTGGTGGAGGGGGGAATAGACGCTTTCCCAATAGTAGACGTAGTAGACCTCGATCCAGGCGTCTTTGAGCCGCCTCTCGGGCTCCTTGAGGGGCCTCGGAAACGCCTTGTCCCACGGCTCGGGCAAGGGCCCGGCATGGGTTATCATGCCGTTCAGTATGACCTGGACCCGGACGCCCCTGTCGCGTGCCCGTATGAGGGCCTGGATCACGTCTGTTTCGCGCCCGCTTGAAGGGTCAATGCCCCTTATGGGGGAGAGGTCGAACATGCAGACGACAATCGAGTGGCGCGCCCTGGCGATCTCCGAGACGATCGCATCCTGGGCGCGCATCGTGGCGGACCCGGAGTGATAGGCCCCGAAGCTGTAATAGAGGTTGTACGGGGCCGACGGGTCGATTGCGAGCCTCACCCTTTGTCCGCTTTTGAGCGCCCGGTAGACGGCCAGGTGGAGGAGGCTCGCATCAGGCGAGCGGTAGACGATGCCGTTTTCCCAGTTGCCGCCCCACAGGTGAAAGTGGAGGTTGTACGACCCTGAATGGACGACATCGTTGTCGAAGAGGATAAACTTCGTGTGCATGCTCGATATATCGGCCCGCCTCCGGGAGGGATCGTTGCGTACGATCCCATAGACCCGTATGCCTGCCCGGCGGAGTCTCGCGATGTTTTCCGAGGCGTTCATGGGGCTTACCTGTGCCCAGTCACCTATGCATTCCACCCCGACGCCATTGTCGTGCGCGTAGACCAGATGCCTGGTGACGTGCTCGTTGTCGAAGTCGAACATGGCAAGGCGGATCGAGTGTGGGTGGGCCGGCTCGCGGCGCTTCCGGTCTATGACGCGGTCGATGGCCCGGTGGATCTCATGGACGGGGTGGTCCTGCCGGCCCGCATCGCCCCTCGTGAATAAGGGCGTCATGACCCGGTCTTTCGGGGACGCGTTGAACCGGTCGTAGGCGTCCTGAAAAACCTCATCGTCGGCGGCTACGGGGCGCTCGTTGTTTTCCCTCAGGAATTCGGGATCGCGAAAATCATCGTGCCCGAGGCGGCCCCGGTAAAAGTCGTCGAGGGTCGCGAAGCGATACTCGTAGCGGGACGGGATGACGACGCCGTCCTTCAGTATGCTGTAAGAGAAGGTCATTGACCTCATGAGACCGTGCAGGCCCTCGTAGGGAAAGAGGGGCAGCCGGTCTGTCTGCCACTTCTGCCGGGGGCCGCCCCATTCGCCCACGTAGGAGGCGTCGGAGAGATAAAATTCGCTGACCCCGTCTTCCCTCTTAACGGCAAGGCGCACCCGCAGCGCCTTTTCATCGGAATAGTTGAGGAAGGAAAAGCCCAGGCCGCCGGGAAACAGGGATATGCGCCAGCCCTGAAGGTTGTCGACAAGATGGCGCGGGCCGATCCACTTGTATGACGGCTCCGCAAACTCTTCGGCTGACGGCATCTCCGCAAGACCTCACAGTTCGAGACGGTAGGAATAGTTGAGCCCTTTGTTGGTGAATACGAGGCCCGCCTCCGGGCTCGCGATGGAGCAACTGAAATAGTCGCCCCTTTTCACCTGCCGTGGGATATCCAGGATGAAATCGACATCGAACGCCCGCACACCCGCGATTTCGGGCGTCACCTCCTTTATGTGGAGGTTGCCTTTCATGCTGAAGGGATAACGCCATTCCGTGAAGGGGCCGTCGCAGAAGCCGCAGTGGACGGTCATGCCGTAGAGGAGGCGGGCGTCGGAAAAGGCGATCCTGCATTGATCCATCAGGACCTCAAGGACGTGGGTGTCGCCGCACACGTACGCCTCGAAGCCGACCTCGATCTTCTGGGTGCGGCCGTCTATCTGCCTGAAGTGGAAGGCGGAGTCGAAGCCGACATTGTGGACTATCTTTCCGAAAAGGCCGAGGGCCTCCATCTTCGATCTCTCGTAGAAATAGGTCTCCGTGGCCCGCCTGAGCCTCCTTTTCAGATAGGCGTGCATGTCCTCCATGGATCCCCCGTATCGGGGGAGGGCGAGCACCTCTTCCTCGTCGTCGAGGACGACGGGCGGGAGACCCTTTTTCAGGAAGAGGGAATTCACAAAACATTTCCCGGCCCTGCCGTTCGCGTCCCAGAAGGGGTGGATGCCAATAAACATGTAGTAGGAGCGGGCGAGGTTGTACACGAATTCGTCAAGGTGGTGGAAGCTGCGCCCTGTCTGGTCGAGAACCATGGCGAGGTCCGATACCTCCCGGTGGAAGTTGCCGAACTCGAAGGTGACGCCGTTCCTGTCGGGAAAATCGATCTTC
>JBEKJU010000210.1:0-6561 GCA_050011095.1 Syntrophorhabdales bacterium | reverse complement strand
TTCAAAGTGAAAACAATTTTTTTCAGAATGGTAAACGTTTCACCTGATGTTTCCTGAAATACCTTGAAATATCTAATGATGACACTGCACCCTCATTGGTACAGTACTTGCTATATATGAGAAAGCGTCGAAGGCCTGAAAAAGGGGAAAGCGTTAGCGCAGTATCGCTGTATTTGTGCATGACGCTGAAGGCTTGGACAAGGGGGGTAACGCATGTCATCGTCTCTACGTAGTAATTCCTGTCACACTCACTTTGGCAAGCCGCGTCTGCTCACTTAGGCCCTGATGCGCTTGCCTCAAATCTAACGAGAACCCGCAACGATATCAGGTGAACAGTGGGAAATAGCGAGGGCATGCACAATCCATTCTCACCAGAAAGGAGGTAGAGCGGGAGAGAAGTGCGGATTGTGCCGATTTTAGGGGAGGTCAACTATGCTTCTGATTTATGCGTGTCAATTTATGGAGGTGAAAGATGGCAGCGAAGGATAGGTTGAAGGAGATAGCGGGCAAAGAGAACGTCTTCGATAGTCCGGACGTGCTCGACCAGTACTCGGGGGATGCAAATTGCCACCCCCGTATCAGGCCTCAACTGGTGGTGAAGCCGGTCAATACCCAGGAGGTACAACAGATAGTGAAGTGGGCGAACGAAACGCTTACTCCTCTCGTCGCCGTGAGCTCAGGCGCTCCCCATACGCGTGAAGATACAATTCCCGGCATGGGAGGGGCGGTGATAGTCGATCTCACAAGAATGAAGAAGATAATGAGGATCGACCCGAACAACAGGGTGGCCTGGGTAGAGGCGGGCGTGACCTTCGCCGAGCTTCAGCCTGAGTTGGAAAAAGCGGGTTTTTCTGCTTACATGCCCCTATGCCCCAGGAGTACGAAATCGGTGCTGGGGAGCATGCTGGAGAGGGAACCTGTTACCATGCCCGCACACCACTGGGACTCTCTGGATCCCTTTCTCTGTGGAGAAATTATTTTCGGAACGGGAGACATATTGAGGAGCGGTGAAGCCGCAGGGCCGGACACGATCGAGGAACAGTGGAAGAAGGGGAAAGCCCATATAAGCCCCTTCGGTCTCGGCCAGTTCGACGAAAGCAGATTGGTAACGGGCGCCCAAGGCTCGATAGGCATCATTACCTGGGCAAGCCTGAAGATTCGGCCCGTGTCCGTGTTGAGCCGAACCTTTCTGGTCCCCTCTGACACCCTGGAGCCTCTGATCGATGCAAGTTACACCATGTTGAGAAGAAGGTTCGGGGATCATCTGTTTATTGTGAATGATCTGAACCTTGCATGCTTGCTCGCCCAGGATCGTGACGAGATCAATGCCTTGCGGGAAGCGTTGCCGCCGTGGGTTCTCGTAGCGAGTTTCGAGGGGTACGGGCTCCTGCCGGAGGAGAAAACGGCATACCAGGAGGCTGATTTCAGGGACATACTTGCCCATTCCGGCGGACTGAAGCCGATGAAGTCGGTCTCGTGGGCAACCGGTGAAGACATCTCTACGCTTCTTTCCCGGCCATCAGCCGAGCCTTACTGGAAACTCAGACAGAAGGGCGCTTTCCGTGACCTTTTCTTCCTGACCACCCTCGATAAAACTCCTGACTATGCGGAGAAAATGTCGGCCCTGGCTGTCTCCCGCCGCTTCCCGCCATCCGACATGGGCGTCTACATACAACCGATTGTGCAGGGCACAAGTTGCCACTGCGAATTCGACTTCTATTACGATACGGCGAATGGGGCTGAGATGGAGCGGGCTAAATGGCTTGCCACAGAGGGAGCAGCGGAGATGGCCAAAATGGGGGCGTTCTTTTCAAGACCCTACGGACCCTGGGCGAAGATTGCCTATGCGGGCGCCAGCGAGACAGCTATTATCCAGAGAAAGGTAAAGAACATATTTGACCCGAAAAATGTTCTCAACCCGGGAAAATTATGCTTTTAGGAATAAGAAAAACCAGGAGGGAAAACCATGCCGATAGAAGCTTTTGAACATGATGCGCGGAGATGCACGCGGTGCTCCTATTGTAAATCGATACCGTGGGAAAGCATGCGGCATCCCGATTATATGCTGGGTTGCCCGTCCGTAGGGAGGTACCTGTACCACGCCTACGCTGCCGGTGGAAAGTGGAACATGTCCCTGGCGTTCCAGAAAGGAAGACTCGACTACACAGACGGCTTCCTGGATGCGGTGTGGAAGTGCCAGATGGATGGCAACTGCGATATTTCGTGCAAGGCGGTGCAGGAGATAGAGCCGTTGCAGCACATGCAGGAACTGAGAATCAGACTGGTACAGGACGGTCAGGGAGACCCGGCCCATACGATAGTGGTGGATGGTCTCAAGAAAGAAGACAATATGATGCAGCGTCTGAAAGCCGATAGGGGAAAATGGACCGATGGTATTGGCGTGAAGGACCTGACCAAGGAGAAGGCAGAGGTTGTGTTCCACGCTGGCTGCCGGTATTCCTTCGACGAGAAGTTGCGTCCTACGGTCCGGAACGGACTTAACCTGCTTCTAAACGCCGGCGTCGACGTCGGCGTTATGGGAAAGGATGAGGTCTGCTGCGGAGGACGGGTCTATGAGATGGGATACGCGGGAGAGCTCACCAAGTTCGCGGAGCACAATGGAGAGGTCTTTAAGGCGGCAGGCGTAAAGACACTCGTCACCCCCTGCTCCGACTGTTACCATTGCTTCAAGGTGCTCTATGACAAGGTAGGGCTGAAACTCAATGTAGAGGTACTCCACATCACGGAGTACATCCATCGCCTGCTTCAGGAAGGAAAGATGTCTCTCACCAAAAGGGTCCCCCTTACGGTTACGTACCACGATCCCTGCCATCTGGGCAGGCTGGGAGAGCCATGGATACACTGGAAAGGCCAGGAAGTGAAAGCTATGAATCAGATGGTAATTCATGACCCACCCAAGAAATTCAGACGCGGCGCGAACGGCGTTTATGATGTCCCGAGAGAGGTACTGAAGAGCATCCCCGGCCTGAGGCTGGTAGAGATGTATCGTACCAGAGAATCTGCCTGGTGTTGCGGTGCGGGAGGCGGGGTGAAGGACGCCTATCCTGACTTTGCTACCTGGACCGGCGCAGAGCGTCTGAAAGAAGCAAAGGCGGTCGGCGCGAAGGCCATCGTGAGCGCCTGTCCCTGGTGCACGAGTAATTTCACGGATACCGCAGCGGAAACGGGCGACAAAATTGAGGTCTATGACATTATAGATCTCGTGCAACAGGCAATGTAGGAACAAAAATACCGAAAACCCAGGAGGTTCTCATGGACTTAACGAGGGATGCATATCAGGCCCTGGAAGATGTGGTGGGTCCGGAATATATAAACGAAGACCCGGCTATCCGGGACACCTACAATCAGGTATGGGGAAACAAGCTCCTCTTTGACGAAAAATGGTCGTTGCGGCCGGGTGCAGTGCTTCTACCGGCAAGCACGGAAGAAATTCAGGCAATTATAAGGGTGTGTAACAGGCACAAGGTCACCTTTAAAGCCTTTTCCTCGGGATTTGAGGTCGTTGGAACGGCCTTCACCACAGAGAATTCCATCAGCCTCGATCTGAGACGGATGGACAAAATCCTCGATATTGACGTGAAGAACATGAGGGCGCTGGTTGAGCCATTCGTTTCGATACATAGACTCAATCTGGAGCTGGCAAAACACGGTCTTTTTGTATCCCCCATCTCAGGTGGGCCCAGTTCGGGGGTGATTGCTTCTTCCTGCGCCCATTTCGGATCAGGGTTTACTCAGTGCTCTACCGGCGGTCTTGGTCGCAATGTGCTGGGCTGTGAATGGATCCTTCCCACCGGAGAGTTGCTGACATTGGGCACCGGGGAAGCGGGAAGCGGGTGGTATTCCGCTGACGGACCCGGTTTCAGCCTTCGGGGGATACTGAGAGGTCACTCGGGTGCAAACGGGGGGCACGGGGTGATCACAAAGGCGGCCGTAAAACTCTATCCCTGGTATGGTCCTTCCGAATGGGAGCTGCAGGGTTCACCGGCGGCAAATAAGGTCCTACCGGAGCAGTTTGAGTTATATAAGGCATATGTTTTTACCATGCGTGATATGGATCACGTGCTGGATGCCATGCGCGCCTTCGGCCAGTCGGAGGTCTGCTACGCCGTAGATATGGTCCATGGTGCACATCTTCATGAAGGAAACGATGAATTTATGGCTTGGGTCATGCAGACCATGCAGACATGTCCGGAAAAGATGGATATGCTCACACGCTCCATTTACGTGACTATGGGCGCAGACACGAAGAGAGAATTCGAGTATAGGGAAAAGGTGCTCTTTGCGGTCAACGAGAAGTTGGGGGGGGAACACCGGGAGGAGATGAACGAGCCGGAGGACTTGAACTGGAGACTCGGTAGCCAGACTTGGAGCTTTGGAACAGTCAGGGAGTGCTTCCGGTGGGCCGGTGATTTCCATATCGTCCCCAACGTCGATGGTACGATAGATGCGATAAAGACTGTATGTAAAATGGGTGCGGAGCTCTTTGCAAAGTACGCGGGGGAGGGCGGCCCCATCATGGCGCCGGGAGGCTTTCCTTTTCCACCTCCCTTTGAGAACTATTCCACCGGCGGCCATCTCGAGCACGTCTTTGTCTATGACCCCTGCGATCAAAAATCGGTCGAGGGCACCAGAGAGTTCATGGGGAAGTGCCTCGACCAGAACGGGGAGTTTGCGCCGTATGGAGTTCCCTGCCTCGGGGGAGGGCTTTCGATTGAACCGGTGACCCATTTGGTTCAGAACTGGGGCCCAAAATATGACAATTACCACTTGTGGATGGCCAAGATAAAGGCGATGCTCGACCCCAATACGATATGCGACTGGTCGGCATACGTGCCGCCGGTATTCCCGTAAATCCCGGGGTGTGAAGATTGGGCGACAGCCGTCTATGGAGATCGAACCAAGAACATCCTGGAAGACCAAGGAGCAGAGGGAAGGGCGCCCGTCGCAGGGGGCCTCGTAATCTGCTCCGTGGTCTCACGGGGTAAGACAGAGGATTAAAGCAATGCTGAACAAGCAAAATAGAATAATTGTGCTCATAGAGAAGGAGATGGAGCGCAGCGCGCCTGTCAGCTTTGAGTTGCTGAGGGCGGGGAGGGAGCTATCCCATAAAAGCGGAGAAATATTGAGCGCTTGCGTGATCGGCCGGGATATCCATGAGTTGTCCGAAGAGCTATCCTACTACGCGGACGAAGTTATTATGCTTGATAATCCGCTTTTGGCGAATTTTGAGGCGGATGTGTGGGCATCCGCTTTGGCGAGCTTATGTGAGGTCGCTGAGCCGACCACGGTCATCATGGGGCATAACTACGACAACCTTGAGTTGGCGCCAAAACTGGCATTCAGGACAGGAAGCGATCTGACTACGGACTGCGTTCACCTTGAGAGGGACGAAGGAAAAGGGAAACTGCTTTGTACAAAGCCCATATACGGCGGCAATGCGGTGGTGGTGATGGCGATAGAATCGAAACCGCAGATGGTGACACTGAGGGCAAAGGTGTGGCACGCCCTGAAAAAAACTGAAAGCAAAGGTCACATTGTTTCCTTTGACTGCAAGCCTGAGTTATTCACCACGCGGACGGAATCGGTCGACTTGGTGCCGGGGGAAAGCGTGAGTCTGGATAAAGCGGACGCCATCGTTTCGGCGGGCAGGGGCGTTAAATCTGCGGAAGCAGTCTTGGAACTTGATGGTATTGTGAAGGCCTTTGGGCAATATTTCGACCATGTTGAATTGGGGTCAAGCAGGCCTCTCGTCGATGCGGGGATATTACCCCGATCGCGGCAGGTGGGGCAGACAGGAGAAAAGGTGAGCCCTCAGCTCTACGTTGCGGTGGCAATATCGGGTGCTGCTCAACACGTGAGTGGCATAGTAGCCTCCAAGAAGGTTGTTGCCATTAATAAAGACCCGGATGCGCCTATTTTTGAGGCCGCTGACTATGGCGTCGTGGCGTCATATGAAGATGTGCTGCCGGGACTCATCAACAAGCTGGAGGAACTCTCATGAAAGCACCGACTATCATTGTATGTATAAAGTGCATCCCCGATCCGGAAGGCCCGCGCTCGGCATACGAGGTTCGGTGTGAAGAAAAGAAGGTCGTACCCATAGGCATCCCGCCGGTGATCAACCCTTATGATGAAAATGCCCTTGAGGTCGCCGTGAGCTTGAAGGAGCATTGGGGAGGGAAGGTAATTGCGGTGAACATGTCTGAAAAGGCATTGACTCCCGTGCTGAAGAAGGCGTTGAGCGTGGGAGCGGACGAGCTGATCCTTCTGGAAGACCCTCTCTTCAAGGATCTTACCAGTGCTTCCACCGCACATGTTTTGTGCGCCGCGATCAAAAAGTTGGGGGAGTTCGATCTTATCCTCACGGGAAGACAGGCGGCCGACTGGGATTTTGGACAAACGGGCTTGCTTATCTCGGAGATGTTACATATTCCGGGCATCAATCTGGCCCAGAAGGTGGTGCTGCGCGATGGCACGGTCGTTATCGAGAGGTTGAAGCGCCAGGGATATGAGGTGCTGGTGGCGTCGACGCCGGCGCTC
>JBEKJU010000209.1:0-12033 GCA_050011095.1 Syntrophorhabdales bacterium | reverse complement strand
AAATCAATGATGTCAGGTAGATAGCACACCTATCCATAGAAGTCTAGAAATATAAATCATCAGGTATTTAAGCTACTTAGCCTCTATATGTGGATGATTTCCAAATGCGTTTGCCCTGTTGAATGGCCCTATTGGTAGCGATCTTGCAGACCCACGCGCGGGTCAGTGAGGGCACCTGCGACCCCTCCCAGACAATTTGTATCTTTTCCCTCCCCTTCGGATCATCGACGAAGCTTTCGAAAGCGGGTGACATCGCGAGGAGCGTCGAAGGAGTGACATCCGTTAAAGAATAACCTGATCGTGAAACTACTCGTCAGGCGCCGGCCACGGGGGGGCCTCCCCAAATAGTTTCGGCCAAAGGACCGCTATCCCTCAAACAGAGTAAGGCCCTTATGGCGCGCCTTGAATTGGTCAGGAAAAGATGATCGTGTACGATAAGACAGCATGATGACAACGGGGATGTCAGGAAAAGTCCGGCTATCAGCAGTTATAGGACGTCATATGCCTCCTCCGTCCTCAAGCTCCCATAGATCGTTGAAACGCTTTTTCTCCGTCACCTCGATCTGAATGACTCTTCCGGCATGTACCTTGACTAAAATATCGCCGAAGTCTATGGAATTTATCGATTGCTTGATTTCCTCCAGGATGATGTCACTGACAACATTCCTTTCACCGCCACCTTTGCTCATATTCCTGCTCCTTCATTAAACACTTCGATGATGGTTTTTACCGCTTCCTTTTCGTCGGGACCTGTGGCGGTGAATAAATGACCTTGCTGCAAGCAGCAGGGTATCCAAGACAACGAGCGGAGCGAGGGGCGACCGCGGGGTACCCACACAGTGGGTCGCGCGAAGTGGGTGTCCCAATAATTGCCGGCGGAGCGAAGCGGAAAAAGATTCTCCCTGCAGCAAGCTGCAGGGAATCCGCAAGTTGATAGGTCGGAATAAGAGGCGACGCCAAGGCAAAGTACCTGCAGGATGGAGCAAGCGTCCGCCGATTTGCGCTTATGGCACAGGGTGATCGCGGATCTAAATCTTTGCGCGCAAAGGACGACATCGGCAGCCTTCCTCAGATGAAGGCCTCCTTCACTTCTTACTCTGACTTCAGCCTTTTCCACGGATTATCACCTCCAGACGGACCTCTTCTCGTATTGCTTTGCCTTCATTCATCGACCCGCGTTGCAGGCACCCCGCCTCAATCAAAGTTGGATAGGCAAGTTCACGGCTCAAAGGGTTTCGTGTCCTTCGATCGACGATGATTGCGGTGCCGTCCCTGAGCAGAAGCGATTCGGGAACCGACGACAGTTGGGCTTCTCTTGACCCGAAGATGCATGGGCTTCTCAACTGGTGGGCCGACTCATCGACCCGCTTCAAGGCTGCTTCGGTATAATGGACCCCCCGCCGTTTTTTCATGGCAAAGTAGAAATGGACTTTCTCAGGGCGGAAACGCTGCTTGGCCTGACGGCGATCAGGGGAATTCCACACGCATTTGCCATCTTGCGCGCTTGTGTTGCCATGCTGTGGGAAACCGTCGCGGTAAAGAGGATGATCAAGTCGGTTGCCTCGGCCTTTCGCTTAAGGTTCGGGTTATACTGGTTGTATATCCTGAAATTGAAATTACCCTCTTCGAGGACCCGCCGGTACTGCGGCTCCAGCGCCATAATTCCACCGACAACAGCAACGGTCCTCTGATTGGGGGGCGATTTATCTTCTGCGTCTCTCATATTATTGTCTCCATTCAACTTAGCCATGGGAAATCTCCTTTCTCCTCGCCGTTTTTGGACTGTCCGTCGCCGATAATCACTGTCTCGCCCCTCGTTTTATCAATCTATAGTAATTACATAGACTAACTAGTCTTTAGTCTATGGCTACTTTACATTTCTTGTCAATAATAAAACATCATATTTTAGTATCGTTATAAAGAACAGGCAAAATGGCGGATGGGCCGTTCCCACATCTTCTCTGTCCGTATTTGGTCCACCCCTTCCTCCTTCACCTTCAAAAAAGAAAAGGCAGGGCCGAATGCCCCCTTTGCCGCGAGACCACTCAACTCAGCCTCCAGTGTGTTCTGGTCAGCCTTACTCCACTATCCATATAGCCATAGTATTGTTAATAGTAGTGCATTTCACTTATCCTGTCAACAATTTTTTGTAAAGCCTCAGTCTTGTCGCGCCGGAATCAACACTTGTGCTTATAGCCAGCCGCAGCGAGCCGGTAACCGGCCCCGAGGGCCCGCAGGGCCCAACCGGTTATCAGAAGATTGTCCCCCCGCTTCCACTCCTCACAAAAGCGACCTCACTATCCTTTCCAACCCGTGGGCCGTGACTTCACCGATGATCCTGAGCATCACACGACGCCTTAGCGATTGAGTGTAAAAGTGATCGGTATGCCTGAAACCCCCTATTGCCTGGCAGCCGAGGAGGTGGGGTCAAGGAAGACGGGGTAGGAGATCTCTTGGCGTAAGGCGCGACCTTGAGTCAGAGGGTTCGGCTAAACGTCTTCCTCGCCAAGCACGTTCCTGATGGTCCTCGAAATCTCCCGTCTGGTCAGTGGTTTCATCGCAAATGCCCTGATACCTGCCGCTTTTGCAGAATCTTCATTTACGATATGACTGAACCCCGTGCACAGGATAATGGGCATATCGGGTCTGACGGCGAGAATTTCCTTGGCAAGCTCCACGCCGGCGAGTTCCGGCATGGTCTGATCGGTAATCACGAGGTCGAAGCGGGTGGGATCGAGCCTGACGGTGGCCAGCGCCTCCCTGCTACTGGTCTTGGAGACAACCTGATAGCCAAGCTCGGCGAGAAGCTCCTCGCCCATCTCTACAAGGGCCTCCTCGTCGTCAACAAAAAGGATGCATTCATGGCCGGTCGGCACCGTCTCGTCCCTTGCCGCCTTATCGTCTGCCGGAGCCCCTACAATCTTGGGGAAATAGACACAGAACGTGGAGCCTTTTCCCGGTTGGCTCTCCACGGTAATGTGACCGTGAAACTGTCTGACGATTCCCATCACGACGGACAGACCCAGGCCTGTGCCTTCTCCGACCCCCTTCGTCGTGAAGAAGGGATCGAATATCCTGTCAATGATGCCTGCCGGTATGCCGGCCCCTGTATCGCTAACAAGGAGCTTCATATAAAGGCCCGGCTCAATCCCGTGGGAATTCCCGTTTGATGGGGAGACACTGAAGTCACTGAGTTTTATGTCGAGGACCCCGCCCTTTTCCAGCATGGCATGGGCAGCATTCGTAGCAAGGTTCATCAGGACTTGCTGTATTTGAACCGGGTCACCTAGGACGAGCCCCGACTCGCTTTCAACATTAACCTTGATGCCGATGGTGCTCGGTATGGACGCCCGAAGGAGCTTTACGCTCTCCTTGACGATGCTGCTTAGCCGCAGGGCCGTTTTCTCCTGCTCCGTCTGCCTGCTGAAGGTAAGCATCTGCTTCACCAGTTCCCGCCCTCGAATACCTGCCTCCAGGACCCTGGCGGCATGCCGTCGCTCCCTGCTTCCCTCGGGCACGCGGTCCTTTATCATTTCGCTGAATCCAATGATTGCGGCAAGGATGTTATTGAAATCATGGGCGATGCCGCCCGTGAGCGTCCCGAGGGCCTCCATCTTCTGGGCCTGGCGAAGCCGCTTTTCAGCCTGCTTGCGCTCGGTGATGTCGCGATTGACCTCCAGGGTTCCCGAAGGTCTTCCGTCCTCGTCCCAACGGACCACCCGGCTTGAGACCGTAACCGCACGACCGTCCTTCGTGGTATGCTGCAGTTCGCCCTCCCAGCTGCCCTGCGTAGAAAGCGCCCTGATTACCGTGCCCAGGCCCTCGGGGACCCTGGGCAGCAGAAGCTCGTGCGGTACCTTCCCGACCGTCTCCTCCGCCGTCCATCCGTACAGTTCCTCGGCGCCCCTGTTCCAGAACGTGACCCGGTCCTCCCGGTCTCTTACAAATACCGCGTCCTGGGTCAGGTTGAGAAGGTTCGCCTGACGCGTAAGCACCCTGGTACGCTCCTTGACCCGCTCTTCCAGCTCGTCGCGGGCCCTCTTGAGGGCCTTATCGTCCTTCATGCGGATCATCGCCACCGCGACCTGGTCGGCCACCGCCTTCATGAGTGAAAGGTCCTCGTCGCCAAAGGTCTCCCTGCGGCAGGTGCCGAAGGAGAGCGTGCCTATGACCTTCCCGTCGGGCCCTAGCAGGGGATGACATGCATAGGCCTTGATGCCGTACGATTTCACCAGATCCGTGCGCGGATCGGGCGTGGTGGGGATGTGCTCGGCCACTATCCGGCAGGCGGCGCGGGCTGCGCAGCCGCAGACCGCCACACCGTAGTCGAGCCATTCGATCCGCCGGGCCTCCTCTTCCGGTATGCCCGCATAGGCATTGAGTCTGAGCCTTTCGACCTCCTCGACCACCAGGAAATTGAAGAACGCCTGGCAGTCGAGATATTCCATCACCTCGCGGCAGAGGGAGTTGGCCAGTTTCTGCGGATCGGGGTTCCGAAGCAGCTCACCGGCAGTGTGAGCGAGCAGCTCAAATCGCCTGAGGCTATGCTGGAGGTCGGCCTCCGCCCGTGTGCGGAGCCGCTCCTGCTCCATCGTGTCCAGGGCGTACGAGATATTGGCAGAGAGCGCTTCGAGCAGATTGACCTGCTCCGCGTCGAAATCGCCGGGACGCACGGCATAGAGCGTGAGGGCGCCGACAACGCGGCCCTGACGGCGCAAGGGAAAGGCGGCCGAGGCCCGGATTCCATGGCGCAGGGCCGGCTCGCGCCACGGCGACGCGGCGGCGTTGGTGTCAAAGTCGTCATTGACCACAGGCCTATCTTCGCGGACGGCCTCACCGGTTGGACCCTGGCCCAACGCACCGTCCACCTCCACCCTGATCTCCCTCAGGTAATCGACTGCAGGGCCGCACGCTGCCACCGGCGCCACCTGCCGTCCCTTCACCTCCCCGATCCAAATCAGGGGGAACGCACCCACTTCGGCGATGATACGGCAGACCTCCCCGTACAAGGACCCTTGGTCGTGGGCCCGGACAATCGCTTCATTCGCCCCGCTGAGCATGGCGTACAGCGTGGTCAGCCGGGTAATGCGCGCCTCCTCCCGGAGCTTACGCTCATTGACACTCCGCAACTGCTCGATGTGGCTCTGAAGATCTCTTCTGGTTACGGAAAGCTCTTGTTCGAGACGGCGTATCTCATCGCCAGCATGCGTTTCGAAGTCCCTGCCGTATTCCCCCTTGTCGCGCCCATCGGCTCCCGGTTTCCCCTTGGATGGCATGGATCCTCCTGATGCCCCCGTCCAGTCACACTGCTGGATCGCGATCCGTCCTGATATTGCGCTCAAGTATCAAGAAAAAGATCAAATAGGGCCCCGTTATTATAATAGCATAAGCGCCTCGACTCTTCAAAACGCCGAATAAATGACCCTGCTGCAAGCAGCAGGGTATCCAAGACAACGGGGGCGACCGCGGGGTACCCACACAGTGGGTCGCGCGAAGTGGGTGTCCCAATAATTGCCGGCGGAGCGAAGCGGAAAAAGATTCTCCCTGCAGCAAGCTGCAGGGAATCCGCAAGTTGAAGACGGGCAGCGCGCGTCTCCGTAAGACCCTGGCGCGAGCGACAGTCCCGGCTTCACTTTTGTTAATAATGTGTGAATAACGCCATCCCGCCGCGTTTTTCCCTTAAGGCGGCATCCGCCCTACCGACAATCTGTTCATGGTAATCCTGAAGGGCTTTATGCCCCACATCCGCTCACAAAAGGTAAATAAATGACGCTCCGGGGGAAGCTTGCCGTCAATGCCGCCGTGACCGTAGCCGCCATCCTTTTCGTCGGCATCGCAAGCCTTATCGGCTTCTATTACGTGAAGGCCAGGATACGGGAAGTCACCGACAACTCGACCCCTTATCAGCTCAAGACGCTGGAATTCACGAAGACCCTGCAAGAGCACGCAGCCGTGCTCCAAACAGTCAGCAACGCCACGGGACTTGCCGGATTGACCGGGAAAGAACGTGAGCTGAAGCAGAGCCTCGGGAGACTGCGGACCTTGACCACCGAGATAGGGTCGCTCAGGACATCGCCGGGCATCGTCGAGATGGGCCGGACCGTGGCGGATGTGGAAGGGCTGACGAGGGAGATAGTCTCTTCCGCCTATGAACGCATCAGGGCCGAGGACCAGGCAGCCGCCCGGATAAAGGAGACGAAGGCCCGGCTGAGAATACTTGCGGAAAACCGTGCCGCCCTTCAGGCCTCTCTCAAGGAACTTCAGGAGACGGTCGTGTCAAACCTGATGACGTCGAGTTCAAACACCAGGCTGATGACCTGCACATTCACCTCGCTCCAGCAGGTAAAGGACGCGTTCGAGGAGCTTAAGACCGTCTCCATCGAAGCGGGCAGGGCCGTAAGCGACCACGATCTCGCCGTCGCAAAGGGACGCCTCGCCTTTCTGCTTCAGGAGATCAAAAGACCGCCTCGGGGTTTCACATCCCTTGGGCAGCCTTTTCAATCCCTTGAGGAGGAGCTTTTCGGGCAGTCGGGTCTTCTCTTCCTCAAGGCCAGGCTCCTCACCAATCCCCGGGATGAGGCGGCCGGCAACCTTCTCGCCGATTCCTGGAAGCGCTGCAGCGCCCTGCTCGACCGCATAGCCCGTCTGATCGTCGAGAACGGCGAGGATGCGACGTTCGCCTTCTACGCGGAAAACAGCCGGCTCGAGGAGCAGCTTCGAAATTCGGATGCCGTCCACCGGGTAATGCTTCTCAATACCGAGATGGCCACGGTAATGGACGCGATTGAATATTCCGTGCAGAACCTCTTCGCCGAACACAGCGAGCGGCGGATAGCCGGGATGCAGGCGGCTACGGGTAAGCTTTTCGTCTCGGCGGGAGGTATCAAGACCCGGATCGAGAATGCCCTGTCCCCGGAGGGGCAGCAGGCGGAGCGGGCCCTCATCGGGGGTACGGCGGCGGGACTTTCGCGCGTGGAAGAGCTTGTGATGAAAAAAGGCGGCATGATCGAGTCGTTGAAAGCGGCGGCCGCGACCAAGGCGCGGTCCGAGGAGTTGGGCAGCAGACTCGCCACGATGGTCGAGACGCAGAAACGGATGAGCGCGCGGAGCGTGTCGGAGGCCCAGGGCCGGCAGCGGCGATCCGTGGCGGACGTTAATTTCGTCGTGAAGACGGCCACGGTGCTCCTCCTCGCGACCGTCGCCCTTATCCTCGCCCTCACCTTCGCGCTTGTCTACCCCATAGCGCGTTCCATCATGAGCCTGGTTAATGATCTGCAATCGGCCAAGGTTCAGGCCGAATGCGCCAGCCGGACGAAATCTCAATTCCTCGCGAACATGAGCCATGAGATCAGGACGCCGATGAACGGGGTCATCGGCCTTCTCGAACTCCTGAAGGCCGACACCCTTTCCGAAAAGCAGCGGAATTACGTGGGCATGGCGCTCTCATCGGGGGCGGCCCTGCTGAATGTCATCAACGACGTGCTCGACTTCTCCAAGATAGAGGCCGGCCGCCTCGAACTGAATGTGGAAGAGTTCGACCTTCACGAGTCTACGGAAGAGACGGTCAGCTTTTTCGCGGAGCAGGCCCAGGCCAAAAAGATAGAGCTTCTCTGCCACGTCCTGCCCGGCACCCCGAGGCGCGTGTCTGGGGACATGCCCCGCATCCGGCAGATACTGATCAACCTCATCGGCAACGCCGTAAAGTTCACGGAGGCCGGAGAGATCGCGGTCGAGTGCGGGCCGGCCTCCGGGGAAGACGGGTGGGCGACCATCCGCTTTGAAGTGCGCGATACCGGCATCGGGATAGCGCCGGAGGCCCGGTCCAGGATCTTCGATTCCTTCTCCCAGGCCGACGCGTCGACCACGAGGAAATTCGGCGGCACGGGCCTGGGTCTCAGCATCGCCAGGAAGCTCGTCCGGATGATGGGGGGAGAGATAGGCGTGCAGAGTCAGGTAGGGGCGGGCTCGACGTTCTGGTTTACCACCCGGTTGGGGAAGGCGGCCGGCATGCCGGAGAATGAGAAGCGCCAGGCGCGCCGGGCGCGCCGCGACCAACTGCGGGGTCTCAAGGTGCTCGTCGTCGATGATAACGCGACGAACCGCACGATATTGGGGGACATGCTGAGCGCCTGGGGACTCTGCCCCGCTACCGCGGCGGACGGACCGGAGGCCCTGAGCGCCCTACGGGCCGCCGCCGGCGCGCGGACCCCTTTTCAGCTTGCCGTGCTCGATATGATGATGCCGGGCATGGACGGGATCATGCTGGCCCGCGCCATCAGGGAAACCCCGGAGATTCCCCCCCTTCCCCTCATCATGCTCACCTCCCTGGACGGAAAGGGAGAAGCGGGCTCCTGCCGGGAGGCCGATTTTGCCCTCCGCCTCATCAAGCCCGTCCGCCAGTCGCAGCTCCTCAACGGGCTCCAATCGGTCATGGGCATTACAGGCGCGGAGGATGCACCGCAGACCGGAATGGACGCAGGGCCCCCTAGGGGTCTCAAGGTGCTCCTCGTCGAAGATTACGCGGTGAACCAGAAGGTGGGGAGCGCCATGCTCGAACACCTTGGCTGCTCCGTCGATGTCGCGGACAACGGAAAAGTGGCGGTCGATCTCTACTTGCGGAACCCCTACGACCTCATTCTCATGGACTGCCAGATGCCCGAGATGGACGGCTATGAGGCGACCGGGGCGATCAGGGACATCGAGAAGGCCCAAGAAGAGGGCGGGTGGACAAGGCATATGACGATCATCGCCCTGACGGCCCACGCCATGGAGGGAGACAGGGAAAGGTCGCTGGAGGCGGGCATGGACGACCATCTCAGCAAACCCTTCACCCTCAAGCAGCTCGGCGACATACTGGCCGCGCACAGCCGTCCGGATCGCGTTGCCCCGCCTGTCGGGGCGGAGAGTCATGCCCCAGCCGCTACGGTCCCCCAGGAGGAACCGGGGGGTAGTTCGCCCGTGGCCGGCCCGGTGCTCGACAAGGCGGCTCTGGAAAGGATTCGGCAGATCGACCCCGATGGGGAGGATGATCTCGCCCGCACGGTCATCACGTGCTACCTTGAAGAATCGACAAAGACGATCGTGTCGCTGCGGGAGGCGGTCGGCGCGGGCGACGGGGCTGCAATTCAGGGCCTTGCCCATGGGTTCAAATCGGCAAGCGCCAACGTGGGCGCAGTAAGCCTGGCGGAATTTTGCAGGGAGATGGAGATGAAGGGCAGGACGAATGCAATCGAGCGCACACCGGAGATCCTTCTTTCCATCGAAAGGGAGTATGCCCGCGCAAGGTGCGCGCTGGAAGCGGAACTCTGAGGAGACAAAGATCATGCATGATGAAGAGAGCGACCGGCCGGCCATGGTGCTGGTTGCCGACGACGACGCGATGGTGCGCCTTCTTTCGGGCAAGGCATTGAAGAAGGCAGGCTTCGAGGTCTCGGAAGTGGAGAACGGAGAGCAGGTCGTATCGGCCTTCGACCGGCTGAAACCGGATATCGTGATGCTCGACGTGATGATGCCGATCATGGACGGCTTTTCAGCATGCGAGGAGATTCGCGCGCGCCCGGATGGGAAACTGACGCCGGTCCTTATGGTCACCGGTCTTGACGATGTCCAATCGATACATCGCGCCTACGAGGCCGGCGCAACGGACTTCGTGACAAAGCCCATCAACTGGCTGGTCCTCGGCCACCGGATCCGGTACATGCTCCGCGCGAGCAGGTCGATAGAGGCCCTCCACCGCAGTGAGGCAAAGAACAGGGCCCTCCTGCACGCCGTCCCCGACATGATGTTGCGGATCAACCGGAAGGGCGATCTCCTCGAATTCAAGGAGGCGCGCGATTTCCGGCCCTTTGCCCTGACCGGGGAGCATATAGGTCGAAGACTCTTCGAGATAATGCCCATAGAGGCCGCCCGCGAGATAATAGAGTGTGTGGAGAAGGGCTTTCAGACGGGCCACACCCAGGTGCTCGAACACCGGTTCATGGCAAGCGATGCCCGGTACGACTGTGAGTCCCGCGTCGTGCCGAGTGGAGGCGACGAGACCCTGGCGATCATACGGGATATCACGGCGCGAAAAACGGCTGAAAAGGCCCTGCGGGACAGTGAGGAGCGGTACGCCCTCGCCGCTATGGGGGCGAATGACGGTTTGTGGGACTGGGACCTCAAGACCAACGGGTGCCATTTTTCCCCGCGATGGAAAGGCATGCTGGGATACTGCGACGACGGGATCGGGAGCAGCCCCGAGGAATGGCTGAAACGCATCCATCCCGACGATATCGACAGGGTCAGGCTCGAGCTGAAGGCGCACGTCGACGGCGTTAGTCCTCATTTCGAGAGCGAGCACAGGCTCAGGCACGAGGATGGGACCTACCGGTGGATGCTCTGCCGGGGTATCGCGGTCCGTGACGGGAAGAATAGGCCGTACCGGATGGCGGGCTCCCAGACCGATATAACGGAGGTCAAGAGGATTGCGGAACAGTTGCAGCACGACGCCCTCTATGACCCCCTCACGAACCTTCCCAACCGCGCCCTTTTCATGGACAGGCTGGGACACGCGGTCATGCGGGGAAAGCGGCTCAAGGGTTACAATTTCGGGGTCCTTTTTCTGGACCTCGACCGGTTCAAGCTGATTAACGACAGCCTCGGCCACGCCGTGGGAGACCAGCTTCTGGTGCAGACAGCCGAGAGGATCGGACATTTCATCCGCCCCGGCGATACGCTCGCCAGGCTGGGGGGTGACGAATTCGTTATCCTCCTTGAAGATATCAAGGAGGTGGACTACACCACGCATGTGGCGGAAAGAATCAAGAAACTCTTTTGCGAGCCCTTCCACCTGGACGGCCGGGAGGTCTTCACCACGGCCAGCATGGGGATTGCCGTCGGCTCGGGGGAATACCAGAGGGCCGAGGAGCTGCTCCGCGACGCGGATATCGCCATGTACCGGGCAAAAGCGGAAGAACGGGGCAGTTACGTCATGTTCGACCCGTCGATGCAGAAGGCCACTTCCGAGCTGCTCCGGCTGGAAAACGATCTGCGCCGGGCATTGGAACATCACGAATTCCGCATGTTTTACCAGCCGATCGTCGATCTCAGGACAGACCGCGTCGTCGCGCTGGAGGCCCTGATCCGCTGGCAGCATCCGGCCCGCGGACTCGTAAGCCCCACCGCCTTCATCCCCGTTGCCGAGGAAACGGGCCTCATTGTCCCCATCGGGGAATGGGTGTTGTATGATGTCTGCCGCCGGATGCGGATATGGCACGACCAGGGCGCCCGTACCAGAGTGGCGGTAAACCTTTCCACGCGCCAGTTGAGAGACAGGAACCTTCCGTCCCTCCTTTCGAGGATACTCGAGGAAACAAAGGCAGACCCCGGCAGCCTCGATCTGGAGATTACGGAAAGCGCCGTTATCAACGACTGGGACTCGGCAGTCGCCACGCTCTCCGCCCTGAAGGCCCTGGGGGTCCGTCTATGTCTGGATGATTTCGGAACGGGCTACTCGTCTTTGAGCTATCTACACCGCCTTCCCGTCAGCAAGCTGAAGATCGACCGCTCTTTCCTCCAGAAGATGGCCTCGAGCCCCGAGCATTCCGGCATCGTCCGGGCAATCCTCGATCTTGCGAACACGCTTAAAATGGAGGTCGTCGCCGAGGGCATAGAGACCGAAGGCCAGCTCGCCCAGCTCAAGGAAATGAAATGCGGCTTCGGCCAAGGGTACCTCTTCGCCCGGCCGCAGGATGAATCGGCGGTGAGTGCGCTCATCCTCCGGCCGGACCTGACCCGTGGCCCTGAGCAGGCCGGCGTCGCTTGTCCTGTGTCTGTGCCGCGTGCGCGTCCATCGCCCTGATGAAGCGCCCTACCCCTCCGGCTCTTGTCTCGACGCCCCGTAGGACCGCGCATTTGACGATCCGCCCTTAAAGTGCGATAGTGAAGGGACGGCGTTTCATCGCACGAACACACGGGTGCGGTCATGAACAATCGAGATAAGGCCCTTGCGCTCTTCCACCCCCTCATCCGGAAATGGTTTACGGAGCGGCTGGG
>JBEKJU010000208.1:0-6890 GCA_050011095.1 Syntrophorhabdales bacterium | reverse complement strand
CAGTGCCCATCCCCTGAAAGGACCCTCGCCACGGTCTCGCCGATCTCCCCGGGGTTTCGCACAACGACGATGCCCGCGCCTTCGAGGGCCTCGATCTTTTGGCCCGCCCCGCCCCGGCCTGCTATCGGCGAGCGGCGCGTGCTTCACGTCCAACCGGCTCACCCTTCCCGTCCAGGCGCTCGCCGATAGCAGGCGGGGCCGGGCGGACGACAAGGGCGCGCGAAGGCCGCGGGAGAAGGACGCATCCCAGCTACCCCTGCCGGGGACGTAGACCTGCCTGAGCAGTGCCCATCCCCTGAAAGGACCCTCGCCACGGTCTCGCCGATCTCCCCGGGGTTTCGCACAACGACGATGCCCGCGCCTTCGAGGGCCTCGATCTTTTGGCCCGCCCCGCCCCGGCCTGCCGAAATGATGGCGCCCGCGTGGCCCATCCTCCGTTCGGGCGGCGCGGTCAGCCCCGCGATGTAGGCGATCACGGGCTTCGTCATCCGGGCGCGGAAGTAAGCGGCCGCCTCTTCCTCCTGGTTCCCGCCGATTTCGCCGATCATGAGAACGGCGTCCGTCCGGCCATCCTCCTCGAAGAGCGCCATGAGGTCGACGAAGGAGAGGCCGACGACGGGGTCCCCGCCGATGCCTGCGCACGTCGACTGTCCTATCCCCCTTTCCGTGAGCTGGAGGACCGCCTCGTAGGTCAGGGTGCCGCTCCTCGACATGATCCCCACGCGGCCCTCCCTGTGGATGTAGCCCGCCATGACGCCGACCTTCGATTGCCCCGGCGAGATGACACCCGGCGTGTTCGGCCCGACGAGCCTCGCGGCCGTCCCCGCGAGAAAGCGGCGGGCCAGTACCATGTCCAGGGTCGGAATGCCCTCGGTCATGCAGACGATGAGGCCGCACCCGGCTTCCGTGGCCTCCATGATCGCGTCGGCCGCCTGCGCGGGCCTCACGAAGATGGCGGCGCAGTCGGGCGCGGTCTTCTGCACCGCCTCGGCCACCGTGTTGAAGACGGGCACGCCCTCGCGGGTTCCACCGCCCTTTCCCGGCGTCACGCCCGCGACGATGGTGGTGCCGTATTCGATCATCCGATCCGTGTGGAAGGCGCCTTCCGCGCCCGTGATGCCCTGGACGAGAACCCTTGTCTTCTTGTCGATGAGGATGCTCATGGTCCTTTCACGAGCCCCCTTATCGCGTGGGCCGCCTCACCCATGGACCTGACCGGTATGAGGTGGAGGCCGGTTGATGCGAGGATGCGCTCACCCGCCTCCCTGTTCGTCCCCTCCAACCGCACGACGACAGGCAGCCTGATGTCGCCGCGGGCCGCTTGCTCGGCCACGCCGGAGGCGAGGGTGTCACAGCGGAGAATGCCGCCGAAGATATTAATGAAGAGGATTGATACGTCGCGGTCGGCCGTGAGGATGCGAAGCCCCTCGGCCACCATCTCCTTCGTGGCGCCTCCCCCGACGTCGAGAAAATTCGCAGGCTTTGCACCGGCCAGCGTGATGAGGTCCATCGTGGCCATGGCGAGTCCCGCCCCGTTCACCATGCAGCCCACGTTCCCCGTGAGCTTGATATAGTTGAGGCCCGCCCGTGCCGCGGCGACCTCGAGGAGGTCGGTTCCGGAGGTGTCGCGGAGCGTCGCCAAATGCGGCTGTCTGTAGAGGGCGTTCTCGTCGATATTCACCTTTGCGTCGAGGGCGACCACGTCCCCCGTATCGATGATCGCCAGGGGGTTGATCTCGGCATCCGAGCAGTCGTTCTCCATGAAGAGGCGGTAGAGCGCAAGGAGGATGGCGGCGCACGCCGCGACGGGGAAGTCTTTCGCGCCAAGGCGGTAGAAGAGCCTCCGGGCCTGAAAGGGACGGAGGCCGAACCGGGGATCGACCGTCTCCTTCACGATCATACCGGGCGACCGGGCACCGAGCGTTTCGACCTCGACGCCCCCGGCGCCGGATGCGAGCACGACGGGCGCGCCGCAAGACCGGTCTATCGTGATGGCCACGTAAAGCTCTTGCCGGACGGCGAGGGCCTCTTCCACGAGGAGGGCGCGGACCACCTGTCCGCCCGGTCCGGTCTGGGCCGTCACGAGCCTTTGGCCTAGGAGGTCTGATGCGGCGGAGGCGACCCCGTCCGCATCCGGGATCATCCTTATGCCCCCTGCCTTGCCCCGTCCGCCCGCGTAAACCTGCGCCTTGAGGACGACGGGCGCGCCGAGCGAGCGCGCGAGGGCGGAGGCCTCATCTACCGTGGTTGCGACCGAGCCCTTCGGCACGGGGATGCCGTACCGCGCGAAGAGCCCTTTTGCCTGATACTCATAGATCTTCATTTTCCCAGACGATCCGCTGCGAGAGGGCGTGGTCTTTTCCGATCCGTCTGGCCGCCTCCACGCCCGCCCGGAGGGCCTCACGGTTTAGCGCCCCGGTCCCCGCGGGGAGGCGGGCGAGCACCGCCTTTTCGAGGGAGCCCTTCGAGACGATGCCGGTGAGCCGGCCAAGGGCGCCCAGGGCCACGATGTTTGCCGCCACCTCCCTTTTCAGCCGCTCCCTGGCGATCCGGGTGAAGGGGATGGCGAACACCTCGGGTATGGGGAACTGGGTCACGTTGGTGGAATCGACTATGAGCGTGCCCTCGGGCTTCAGGTCGGCGTAGTAGGCGTCGCACGAGCGCTGGTTCATGGCGAGGAGCACATCGAGCTTCAACGCCTTGGGATAGTCGATCTCCTCGTCGCTCACGACGACCTCGCTCTTGCTCGAACCGCCCCTGGCCTCGGGACCGTAGCTCTGGGTCTGGGCCACGTACTTCCCCTCATGGACGCCGATCGCCTCGGCCAGGATGATGCCCATCACGATGATCCCCTGGCCCCCCGAGCCGGAGAGCCGGATGTCGTAGCGCACCTTAGCCTCCTTCCGCCTCTTGCGCCCGTCTCCTGATCTTCTCGTACTCCTCCTCGTAGACAGGCAGCTCCCGGTCGACGAGCACCCCCGTCACGAACTTGTCCGCGAGGGCCGCCTCCGGCATGGTCGCCGCCTCGTGGACGGGCACGGCGTGGTCGCGCTGCCACTTCAGCGTCTCGACGGCGCCGCCCATGCGGTTCAGCTTTCCATACTGCGTGTGGCAGTGGGAGATCACCTCCACGACCGAGAACCCGTCCTTCCGAAAGGCCTTTTCCATGAGGCCCGAGAGCTGGTTCGCGGCATACACCGTGCCCCTGGCGACAAAGGAGGCGCCGGCGCACGCGGCGAGGCTTGATATGTCGAAGGCGTGCTCCACGTTCGCATAGACGGTGGTGGTCGATTTCATGCCGTAGGGCGTCGTGGGCGAATACTGGCCTCCCGTCATGCCGTAGATGCTGTTATTGACCACAAGCGTCGTGAGGTCTATGTTCCGCCGCGCCGCGTGGATGAAGTGGTTCCCCCCGATGGCGACCGCGTCCCCGTCGCCCATCACGACGATCACCTTGAGGCGGGGCTTTGCGAGCTTCACGCCCGTGGCAAAGGTGAGGGCCCGGCCGTGGGTCGTGTGGAGGGTATTGAAATCGACGTAGACGGGCAGCCTGCTCGAACAGCCGATGCCCGAGATGAGGACGATCTCATCCTTGTCGAAGCCTGTCCTGTCGATAGCGCGGATGAGGGCGCCCAACATGATGCCGATCCCGCAGCCGGGGCACCAGACATGGGGAAACCTCTTGTCGTGCCGGAGGTATTTGTGAATGAGCCTCGTGATCTCCGCCATCAGGACGCCTCCATGATGGGCCTCAGGATCTCCTCCGGCGTAATCATGGTCCCATCGAGCTTGTTGATCCCCCTCACCTCAGCCCTGCCCCGGCTTACCCGCTTCACCTCGCGCGAGATCTGCCCCATATTCATCTCCGGGACGATGAGGACCCGGGCCCTCCCCAGCATGCGCTCGACCGCCGTCCTCATGAAGGGCCAGAGCGTGGAAAGCTTCAGGAGGCCCGCCTTGACGCCGCGCTCCCTCGCGTCCCGCACCGCCCGCCGCGCCGAGCGGGCCACGATCCCGTAGGCGATGACGACGATCTCGGCATCGTCCGCGAGAAAGGACTCGCCCTGGTGGATCTCCTCCATGTGCTGGCTGATCTTCCTGAAGAGGCGGGCCATGAAGGGGCCGATCTCATCCGGCCTCTCCGTTGGAAAACCGCGCGTGTCATGGGTGAGACCGGTTACGTGGTAGCGGTAGCCCTCTCCGAAATCGGCCATCGCCGGGACCCCGCCCGGCGTCATCTCGTAAGGCACGTACCATTCGGGCGGCACCTTCGGCCTCACCCTCTCGATGATCGGGATTGCCCCGTCGGGAGGGAGCACCACCTTTTCCCTCATGTGGGCCACCACCTCGTCGAGGAGCAGGATAACGGGGTTTCGGAACCTCTCCGACAGGTTGAAGGCGCGGATGGTGAGGTCGAAGCATTCGGCTACCGTGGAGGCGGCGAGCACGATAATGGGATGGTCGCCATGGGTGCCCCACCTCGCCTGCATCACGTCCCCCTGGGCGGGAAGCGTCGGCAGCCCCGTGCTGGGGCCTCCCCTCATGACGTTCACCACCACGCAGGGCACCTCCGCCATGACCGCGAAACCCAGGTTCTCCTGCATGAGGGAGAACCCCGGACCGGACGTGGCCGTCATCGATTTCACCCCGGCGAGGGACGCGCCGATCACGGCCCCCATGCTCGCGATCTCGTCCTCCATCTGGATGAACGTCCCGTTCCGGGCGGGAAGCCTCACCGAAAGCAGCTCGGAGATCTCCGTCGCCGGCGTGATGGGATAACCCGCGAAGAAACGGCAGCCGACGCGGAGCGCGCCCTCGACCACCGCCTCATTCCCCTGGAGCAGCACCTCCTCGTGGTTTCGTTTTCTCACGACCCCTCCCCCGGCTCGTTCTCGATTTGTCTCTCCTCCCCGTCCTCGTCCATGGTAATGGCGAAATCGGGGCACCTCAGCTCGCACAGGCCGCACCGGGCGCATTGGCCCGGGTCCTTAACATAGGGGGACCCGCTCTCGTCGAGGGCGAGGACCTTCTTCGGGCAGAAGGCGACGCAGATGCCGCAGCCCTTGCACCAGCCCTTGAAGATGTTGATCCTTGGCGGGGCCTTACCGGCCCGCCCTTCCTGGTCCGTCATGAATCCTCCCCACAAGATATATTATTACCGCACGTTGGCCGGGGCAGTCAAATGGCAAATGCCAGAAGATCATGGCCCCCGTCCTCGACCGGAAATACGAGGACTGGCAGTTCCCCGTCGTCCATCTGACATTGTTGTCGAAGCGGCATGCCGCGGCTCGACATTCCCGTAGGATGTCGCCAAGGGATACGCAGGCCTTACCCGGTGATTTAAGGCGCCCCTGGCCGTTATCATGACCGGGGCACGACTATTGCTTGAGTATGGGTAACGAGTAAACGGACACGGGTATTGCGGGGCACCGCCCTTTTAACGCACCGTTAATAGCAAAACCTTTCTCGCGTTAACAATGAAGACGTATGCTATCAGCGGTGAGAGGTTCGATTTGAATACGTGAGGCCGGCGATACGGAACCTTGTCCGGACATATTTGGAACGAGGAGGTAACAGATGAATTTAAGGATCGTCGATATCAACGTCCTGGTAGAGGACTCCGTAAGAGCGCTCCTCCCGGTCGCGGGAGAGACTATTTGTGTTCGCACGGCACTGGCCCACGAGGAACTGAAGGTGGTACTCGACCCCGTTCAAATGGCGGACGATCTTGCGGCGCTTTTGAACAGTGCTTACTCTACACTGACGAAGGGCGAGATAATGACAATAGGGACGAGCTTTCTGCCAATCCGTACCATTCACGGCAATAGGAGCCACGGCAGGGCCGCCGGGTGCGCGCTTCTCTCCGTTGATCTCGGTCTCGGAAGCCGGCACGGCGGACAGGGGACGGACAGACCGTCAGCCCCATTCAGGTCCGTGGCCGGAATCGTGAAGAACATCGGCGGTTGCGCCAGGATCGTGGCCGGGCGTGGCGGGCCGGAACGGCTGAGCCTTTACCTGCCCATTTTCAGACAGGACCTCACCTGCTTCGGTCATACGACAAAGACCCCCGGCGGAGAAAGCGCCCGCAAAACGCACATGGAAGAGAGAAAATCCGCCTGATACCAAGTTGTCGCCTGCGGCGCCGCCCACGCCTTCGGCGCGGGTCCCCGCGGGGCGGAGCAGGAATTTACCAGGAGGTTCACCACTATGGAATCGGAAATACTCGCAACAGAGGAAAAGAAACGGATCGCCCTCGTGGCGCACGATAACAAAAAGGAAGATTTGCTGGAGTGGGCGCGGTTTAACAGGGACTTGCTGGCGGAACACCGGATCTGCTCGACAGGCACGACGGGCGCCCTGCTGGAACGCGAACTGGAAATTCCCGTCACCAAGCTCCAAAGCGGACCATTGGGCGGCGATCAGCAGATAGGGGCCAAGATAGCAGATGGGGAAATAGACTTCCTAATCTTTTTCTGGGATCCCCTGGAACCCCATCCGCACGACCCGGATGTGAAGGCGCTCCTCAGGATCGCCGTTGTCTGGAACGTGCCTATCGCCTGCAACCGGGCCTCCGCGGACTTCATGGTTTCCTCGCCTCTGATGGCGTCGTCTTACGAGCGCCATCTCCCGGACTACGACGCATACAGAAAACGGCGCATCAAGGGCGACCCGCCCGGCCCGGCCGACGGAGGGGAAACGGTGGCGCCCGTGGAAATAGGCTGACTATTCCCCCACCAGGGCCATCTTTGTCTCGAGAAAAATATTGCCCGGATCAACTTGCGGATTCCCTGCAGCTTGCTGCAGGGAGAATCTTTTTCCGCTTCGCTCCGCCGGCAATTATTGGGACACCCACTTCGCGCGACCCACTGTGTGGGTACCCCGCGGTCGCC
>JBEKJU010000207.1:0-6622 GCA_050011095.1 Syntrophorhabdales bacterium | reverse complement strand
CGTGGAGTTGCGTCGCCAGGGCGATCACCGTCGTCGCCCGGCGCGAGAGGCGGCGCATCTCGTCCTGGGCCCGGTAGACATCGGCTATGACGTCGGGGAGAGGGCCATCGTCCCGGATGGAGCCGGAGAGGACGTAGGGGATACCAGCCGTGATGACGGCCCGCATGATGCCGTCCGCGATATACCCCTCCTCGACGGCCCTCGTGATGGAGCCCACCATCCTGATCCTGTTTATCGCGTCCAGGTGCTTGTAGTGGCCCATGGGCGTCGCCCGCTTCGAATAGATCTCCTGCCCCAGGGCTGTTCCGAAGAGGGCAGCCTCCAAATCATGCGTGGCGAGGGCATTGCCGGCGTGCAGGGCGTGGACGTAGCCGCGCTCCACGAGCTTCACGAAGGCCTCGCGCGCATCCCTGTCGAACACGATGGCAGGGCCGAGAACCCAGAGGACGAAGCCGTTTTCGCGCTCGTGCTCCAGGAGCCCGTACAGCTCGTCGTAATCGGTCGAAAAGGACGTCTCCCTTGTCAGACGCCCCCGAAAGGCAAACTGTTCGGCGGCCGCGGCAGGGAAGTCGAAACCCCTGCTGTGGACGAGGATACCGTCCTGGCCGCCTTCCCTCCTGCCGCAGGCGACCAGGTCGCCGCGCCTGAGGCGGCGGAACTCCGTGACGGAAAGGGTACCGTCCTTTTCGAGCACCACGACGCAGTCCATCCGCGATTCGGTCAGGATCTGCCAGGTGTCCTCTCGAAGGTGGAAGTATTCAGGAAATATCGATGTCCCGTGATAGTCGTCGGGGGCCACACCCTTCCGGCTCACCTCCCTGAAGACGACGAGCGGGGCCGCCCCAAGGGCGGGCTGGGTGAAATCGGGGGGATTGTATGCTGGTAGCGTAAAGGACAGCGTCTCTCCCCTTATTATAAAGGCAGGGCGTTTCCGCCCCCTTTCAGGACGAGCCTCACGACCGATCGGCGCGGTATTCCGGGATAAGGGGCTCGTCCCTAACCCTAAACCCGGCCGGCCGCGTGCTTCTTTACCAGGGAGGCGCGCCAGTCGGCCTTCCTGGGCCTATGATGGTCCCGTCGGGCCGCCCTGTGCACGACGTGTTTTACCAGTCTGGGCCTTCCGGTCGCAAAAATCCTTCTTTTCCCAGGACGGTCCAGCGAAACAACATCGCCATCGTCGTCATCCCCGGAAAGAACACCCGCCGCCGCGGCCTCGGAGCCCGGTTCCTGATCTTTGGGGGCGAAGCGGGGGATGTACAGGACGGGCCTCCTCCCGCACCGCAGGCGCTCCCCGCCTTCGTTCAGAAGCGCGAGGTCGGCACGCGTTACCTGGTATCTCTTCAAAATGCCCGGAAGGGTTTCCCTCTTCTTCACGTGATGGGTGATGACGCCCACTACCTGTCCGCCATTCTTCAGCTCGGCATCGAGCGCCTTCCTTGCGTCGTCGTCATCGGCCATTCCGGGAAGTGTGATCTCATACTCCATTCGACCGGGCGGCGTGATACCCCTCATAAGTTCGGGATTAAGGGTCCTTAGCTCAGCGAGGTCCATGGACAGGGCCCCCGCAATTCTCCCCAGGGCCATGCCTCCCGGTACCTCGACCTTGACGAGCCTGTAAACAGGGACAGTGCCCGTCCCGCCAAATCCGTACTTTTCCGGGTCTTTCGCGATGAGGGCGGCGGCGATCAACTGGGGTACGTACTCCTGCGTCTCCCTCGGCAGTGTCTTATACTCCCGGAGTTTCCAAAAGTCCCTCGTGTCGTGTTTCTCGATGGCCCTCTCTACCCTGTGTTCCCCGGCATTATAGCCGGCCGCGGCCAGGTACCAGCACCCGAACCGGTCGAAGAGGACCTTCAGGTAACGGGCCGCCGCCACCGTCGACTTTTCAAGGTCGCACCGCTCGTCCACCCAGAAATCCACCTTGAGGCCGTACCGCTCGCCGGTCTCGTGGATGAACTGCCAGGGCCCCCTCGCCTTCGCGGCCGAGCGGGCCTTCATATTGAAGCCGCTCTCTATCATGGCCACGTAGGCGAGGTCCTCGGGAAGGCCGTTCTTCTTGAGGATGGCCTTGATCGTCGGTACGTACCTCTGTGCCCGTTCGAGCCATCGGGCAAAGACCTTGCGCCCCGTCCCCGTGAAGTACCTGATGTAGAGATCGACCGCGTCATTGAGCACGAAAGGAATATCGAAGCCGTTGGAGGTGCTCGACGCGGCGAGGGACTTCCGTATAGTATCTACGATCCCCCGTTCTTCCTCGGTCAAATCGATCTTCCAGCACGCCGGGACCGGCCCGGCCTCTTTCGCCCCATCCTTCTTTAGGAGCGGGGCCTCCCGGCTGCCGCCGAAAAAAGGGGTATCGGGGAGGAGACCCCGGGTGTCATCGGCCTGCCCGCCTGCCGCGTCAGCATGGACATATTCCGGCCCGGTCGGCCGGCTCCCCTCCGTCTCGGCGCAGACCGCCCTGCCGCAGGGCAAAAAAAACAGGGGGACGACCATGAGGGCAGCGAGCACGGCTCGTATCACAGGCATGGTTTGGAGGATAGCAGAATCGGTCCACGGGCGTCAACAAAAAAGGACCGCACGGAAGGCGATATATGAAGATTGAAAGGGATTTCTCGAAAAAGGTCGGAGCGCCCCCCCGTCTGTCAGAGTCTCACGGCACCGTGGCAAAGATGAAACCTCCCTGCCGCTAATGATAGGCGGGCAGGTCTGTCCCGCCTCCGCCGAGGGTAAACCTGAAAGGCGTCCTGGCGATAATAATGGGCGCCCCTTTATGTGAACCGGAATCAGTCTTCGAGCGCGGCTCGGAAGAGGTCGGGTGTGTCCATGGCGATGAGACGGCCGCTCACCTCTATTCCATAGAGCGCCTCCCCACATTTTAGCATCCGGGGAAAGACCTCTCTTCCAAAATCGAGGCTCTCTCCCTCGGGTATGTACCGAAGGGTATCCCGGTTCAGTATATAGACTCCCGTATTGACCAGGCTGCTCACGTGTTCTTCCTCCTTCGGCTTTTCTATGAACCGCATCACCCTCCCGGCGCTATCCAGCACGACGATCCTGCTCCGGCTCACATCGTCTTTCCTGTAGAGGACGATCGTGCCCATACCGTTATGGGCATGGTGAAAGGCGATCACCTTTTTCAGGTTATAATTGACCTGGTTGTCCCCGTGGACAACCAGGAACATGTCAACGTCCTGAAACTCCCGGAATTCATCGGCGATTTTTCTAACGGCCCCCGCGGTTCCGAGCAGGTCCTTTTCGTAGGAATAGGTAATCCTCACGCCGAATCTTGTTCCGTCGTCAAAGTGGTCAATCACCCTGTGGGCCAGGTGGTGGAGATTGATATATATGTCGGTCACGCCATGCCCCCTCAGCCACTCGATATTGTGCTGAAGGATCGGCCTTCCGCCTATCGGGACCATGGGCTTTGGCACGGTATCGACGAGACCCTTGAGCCTCTCCCCCTTCCCGGCGGTCAGAATGATCGCCCTCATGTCGCTTCCTCCTCACTCACGCGATCCTCCCCCTGTCCATCTCGTTTCGTATGAACCCCGGTGACCTTGCGAGCCCTGTGGTCAGGCCGGTCCTCGGCCGCCACTCGAACTGGGCTGCCTACCCTTCCCGCCCGTCCCATTGTTTCAGCCTGGAAATGACGGCGGTGTGAATTAAAGTTGTTTTTCCGCACGCAGGTAAGGGGGACTTCGAGCAAAGGCGATTATCCCGGCGTGCTGACTTCTTCGGATCGACGAAATGGGGGCGATCCGGGAAGTCGGTAATATGAGGAGAGGAAGAAAAGCCTGTGTATTCCCGATGTTAAGCGACAAGGCTGAGAAAAAGCGTCTCGAGGGCCTCCAAATGTATTCCGGATGGACAACCATTTCTCAACCTTCTTCCTGCCGGCCGACCCCATTTTTGCCATGAAGTCCTCGCGGGACAGGAGATAGGACACGGTCTCCGCCAACCTCTCGGGGTCTCGGGGCGGGACAATGAAGCCCGTTTGCCCGTTGGAGACAATCTCCCTTATGAAACCGACATCGGTTGCTGCAACAGGCCTGCCGGCGGCCATTGCCTCCAGGATGACAATGGGAACGTCCTCGGCGTCAGATGTGACCGTTACTATGTCGCAGGCCCGCAATACGGAAGGGATGTCCTGCCTGTACCCGAGCAATCTGACAGCGCCGCCGATCCCCATCTCGCCGATCCGTTTCTCGATTGCCCCACGCTCCGGGCCGTCACCCACGATCCAAAACTCAACGTCCTTTCTTTGCCGGAGGATCGAGGACGCCATCTGCAAAAAAACGTCATAGGCCTTTTCCGGCCGCAAAAAGGCAATTATGGCGACGACCTTTTTCTTTCCCCGGTCTGCGAATGATACCGATGGGCCCCCTGCCGCATGGTCGTCAAACCGGCTCAGGTCCACCCCGTTGGGAACGATCCATACCTTACTACCCGGCACCCCGTATTTCCTCTCAATGTACCTGCCATGCCCGCGACTTAAGGCTGTCACAACCGTACTCTGCCTGAAAAGCGACCTCCTGATCGGCATGATGACGACAGGCAGTTTTGATCTGTAACCGTTGTTGTGGAGCGCAACGACCGTGGCCTTCACCGGGTGGATCGCCGGCGCTCAGCGGTCCGCTCAATCGGACAAAAACTCGTCTTCGCTCAGCACTCGCACGATCGAGTTCCGGTAGATTCGTACGGACCCGTGATCTTTGTGCCTTTGATCTCCCCAAGATGATACCAACGGTATACAGTCTTCAAAGAGACGCCCAAAAACAGCGCGACATCGTTTGGCCTCAACAGAATTTTATTGGGAACTGGCCTGTGAATCTGTTTTGAGGATACGTGCGCGGGGGTCACGAGCCGTGCAGCCGTGCGCTCGACACAGCGGTTCTGGCGAGATCCAGCAAGTTCGTCAGGTCGAAAGGCTTGGACAGGAAGGCGTAAGCACCCCTGCGAATCGCATCTTCCCTCAGATTGGTATTAGCCTCCCCACTCATCATGATGACCGGGACGTTCCGGTCCACCCTTCTGATGGCCTCGAGTACGCCAAACCCATCAGGATCACTACCCAAGCTCAAATCCGATATCACCATGCTGAAGGCATTGCTTCGGAATTTGTCGATCGCTTCCAGGCCGTTGGACGCGACTATAGGCCTGAAGCCCGTGGCCTCCAGCCATGAAGAAAGGAGGTCAAGAATGAGTTTGTCATCATCCACCAGTAACACCAGCGACTCGTTACTCTCCACCACGGCATCCTCCCCTTTGCCCTCGTATTGAACGCCCATCTCTTTCACCCCCTGCATCAAGGGTCATTCTCTTTCCTTCACGATTGCCCAAAGAAGACGGGTCCCCTCCTCCCGAACGGAAGAGCCACGCCCAGGAGTCAGAGGCGCCTCATGGTCCCCGGTTCGTTCGAGCGGCCCGACGAGGGCCGGCCGTTGCCCCCGGCGGCAGCCGGGCCTCTCCCTGAACGGGCGCGCCGAAACAGGTCCTGCGGGTCGGATGCCCCCTCCTGGCGAGGCCTAATGGTAACGGAGGCGATCATGAATGGTCGTCCCGTCCGCAGAAAGCCAGGAATTTTCCTGCGAGCATGGCCACGAGCAGGCTCAGAAAAAGGGTAATCGCAATCCCCGCAACAACGAGAACCGTTATCCCGGCCATAGGCTATCCCCCTCGTTAAGAAGCGAAACCGACCTCCCGGATTCCCGGCCTGCCGCAAATATTCCCGGTGCGGGCCCGTCTGGCACCATGGCTCGACACATAGGCGCGAAAAATGCCGCCCTATTTATATTCCGGTCGAGGGTTCTGGAGCAGGGTCAGAATAGAGCCACGCCTTATCCGCAACGACTTGTTGATTCGGATTCCGTCGATAAGACCTAGCTCGAACCAGCGATATACGGTCCTCTCCGATACGCGTAGGAACCAGGCTACCTCGCTCGGCCTCAACATCGCCCTCGACGGCAATTCTGTTATCACGGTTTGCTCTTCCATTCCTTTCTCTTCCTCCCATCCGGGCATATACCAATTGAGGGAATGTTACCATCGGGGCCGAGATGCTGTCTAATTACATTTCTAATTCAACAATGAGTTTATTATCCACGGCCATGCGACTATGGAATATACCTGCGTCTCGTCAGCCTCCAAGTCCCTTAACGATGTTTCCAGGTGGGCTTCGAGGGCGTCGATACTGCTGAACACGCGGTTGTGAAACGATTTCTCCCGTAGCTCGTCCCAAAGGTGTTCAGTCGGATTGAGCTCTGGCGAGTAGGGAGGCAACGGGATGAGACGCATGTTGGTGGGAACGGTGAGCAGCCCGGAGGTATGCCAACCTGCGCCGTCGCATATCATGATAATCCGGTCTTTCGGGTGGCGTGAAGCGACTTCGTCGATGAATACCTGCATACAGATGCTGTTGGTGTGAGGGAGGATCAGGGTGTCAAGTTCGCCGTCGGCGACGGAGACGGCGGCATACGCGTAGGTATACTCCTGAGTAACCATTGCATAACAGAGAGGACGAGCAGGTCGAGGACACCAACACCGCCGGGTATCAGAGATACGACCAAACCGGGCTTCGTCCTGGAACATCACTCTTATCGGCCCTTCCCCCGGCCACCCC
>JBEKJU010000206.1:0-6652 GCA_050011095.1 Syntrophorhabdales bacterium | reverse complement strand
GTGAGACAGGCCCTCCCCGAATCTCAAATCGATGCCTGAAAAAGGGTGAGTTGCACCTGCTTAAAGCTTTTGCGGGCGTGCGGATCGTTAGAAATGAGGGTATTTTTGCCGTCGCCTACACGGTGAGCTGCCCGGCGAGCATCTCGTATAATTCAGGTGTCTCAACGGCCACGCCATGGGACAAAATTGGGGTGGTCTTGCCCGTTGTGAGGTCCGTGAGCCGGCCTCCCCCGAGGTTCTGCGCCTTGGGCGGGACGACTCCCACGTCTCTGCTGTTCTCGTCTGCCACAGTGCTCACCTCCCTTCTCTTTGACATATGCAGGATGGCCCGCCGCAGCGCATTTGATTATCGCTGATAGGTATATGCTGAGGGCCACGCTGACCGGCGGTCTCCAGAAGCTTGCGGCGCACCCTGGAAACCTTCCGGCGAATCGTTCGGACTGCTGAGTAGTACTCGTTCAAAGGGACCAAAGGGTCCTCAAGAAATTTCCGGATGAGGCGGTACGAGGCTTCATTTGCCGGTATTTGGAAAAGAACCACGCCATTTTGCACGCCGACCAATTTAGGGCTCACGGAGGAGAGAAGAAGCCAAGCAGCGAGCGCGTTATTGAAAAAGCGAATGTACTCCACGCCCACGCTCGCTTGAAGATCGGACTTGACGAACTTTTCTATTCGGTCAAGGTAAAATATAGCCGTTTTCTCATCGTATGCCATACTTTTTTCCCCTTTATGTGTAAAGGTTTGTTACTTCCATCTCCATCAGGATCAGATCCTGTTCGTCCGGGAGAGGACCCACAGTCTTGAAGCCTACCCTTTCGAAGAAGGCTTTTTTTACTTTACTCCCTACTGGCGTTTGGAGCTTCGCGAGGCCGTTGGCTTCGGCAGTGACCAAAAGGAAGGTGTGGACTGCCGCAGCGAAGAGGTTCCCACGGCGTACGATGTTATTAATGAACCATACGGCACCCGACTTGACGTAAACGCCCAGGCAGGCAATGGGAACGGATTTTTCGGTTATCGTGCAGGCAACGCTTTCCTTTTCCGCAGCTTCGAACAGTCCCTTCCATCGCTCAGTGGTGGGCAATGAAAACTCGGACTCTGTAGCTTTCACGAGGGCGAAGCCATCCGCTGGCGTAAATGGAACGATTTGGAAGACGTCTTTGCTTTCCATGGCCTATCTCCGCCCCATCCTGAGCGCCGCCTTCACCGCCGCCGCCATGTCCTTCGGGTTGATGCCGGAGGTGTGAATGTTATACGTGTGGCCACTGCGCGATCCGCCGCCCGGTCCGCTTCCCGCCGTCATGTTCCTGACTCTGTTGGCCAGGTCCTCCGGCAAGACCATCTCGTTGGGGTGGAGGATCGCGCGAATTCCGTTGGAGGGAACGTCCCAGCCGAGGCGCGCGCTGGGGACGTCGCCGCCCCCGTCAAACGCCAATATGCCGGCCATGTCCCCGATGTCCCCGAAGATTCCCCCGCCGCCTTCGCCGCCGATCCCGAGAAGATTCGAGGCGCTATCGAGAAGGCTTCCCCCGGCTTGCTGGAGTGTATCGCCGGCTTGGCTGAGTGTTTTGGCGGCCTGGCTGAGCCCATCGCTTTCGTCTCCAGGCGTCATGTGCAGCGCAGACACTACCATTCCAGGTATCCCCGTCGCCCCTGCGCTCCCCATGTTTTTCTCGGTGAGTGTGCTGATTGCGTTGAAAAGCTCCTGTTTCGCGATGGCCATGACGATCTGCTCGATGAGTTTCTCGAAGCCCTGGATCACCTGCTGCACGGCCTTTATCATGGTCTGCTGCCATGTCTGGCCATTTTTGCCCATGTCCAGGATACCACTCCCGGCCGTCTGGAGGGCGCTCTGAAAGGGGCCGGAAAGCTCGTTTGTGACCTGCTGCCAGTTCTTCTGCTGCTCCAGCTTCAGCTCGTCGTCGTACTTCTTCACTTGCTGGGTGTACTTGATATCGAGCCGTTCTCTTTCCCGGAGGGCATTCTTGTATTGCTCGGTCCCCTGAGCGTAACCGGCGATTTCCTGATCGAGGCTGCTTTTTTCTGTGTCGTAGGCCTTCGCGGCCGACGCAACAAGGAGATCATGCTCTTGCTGCGCGTTGATCTGCTTAAGCCGGTACTGCTCGGCGATCGCCGACTCCTCGGCCTTCGCTTTTTCCTGGGCGGTCTTTATGGCGTCCTTCAGGTCTTCAACGTTGAGCTTCTGTTTTTCAGTGGCTGCGGTCTGGTTGATCTTTTTGACTTCCTCGGCCGCCTTCCTTTCCGCCGCCGCCCGCTCTTCCGCTACCTTCTGCGCCTGCTTGACGCTCCCCGCCGCAAGCGCCGCGAGCTGATCGTAAAGGGTTTTCTCTGGTTCGATGCGCTTGGCGTTCGCTGCCAGCAATATCGTCTCTTTCTGGTCGGCTGTTATCTTTCCGGTGGAAAACTCCCTACTGGCCAATTCCTCCGCGCTTTTGTAAATTTCCTCATTAATTTTCAGGGCGTTCCGGAGCTTCGACTCCTGAACCTGCTCGCCCTCCTTGCCGGCCCTGATCTCGGCGTCAAGGATCTTGCGCTCGATCTCGATGTAGTCATGGCTATTTTTGTCCACGAGGTTGAGCTTCTCCTGCCAGAAGGCCTCTTCCTGCGCCAAGCTCAAGCCGTCCCAGGCTTTCTCCGCGAGCTGCTTCTGCTTCAACTGCTCCTCGAATGCAGCCATTTGGGACTTTTCCGCACCGCCACTACTCCCCCGGCTCAGGTCTTCCGGCGCAGCCCCAGCGTTCTCATGGGTCGGCATTGCGCCAGGGGGCAGCTTCGGCGGAGGGGGAGGCGGGGGAGGTGCTGCCTTTTCGCCCGTGATGTATTCCCGTACCCGGTTCATGAGGTTCACATATGCGCTCATCGCCTCGTGGATCTTATGAATGACCCCGTTGATCGCCTCCGGGATAAGGGCGAGGGCGTTTTTCATCATGGTCCATGCGGGGATAGCGACCGTGGCGATGCTCGCGGAGAGAGAAGCCCACTGGTCATGCAGGTTTACGGTGGCCTGCTTCGACGCGGACAATTTTGCCACCATCTCCGGACCTATAATGAGTCCGAGCTTCTCTAATTTGGCATGGGCCTCTTCGAGTGAATCCTGCGACAGATGCTCGAGAACGACGATCATGTCCTCGCTGACGCCGCGTCCTAAGGCCTTTGCCGCAAAGGCAACTTTTTGCTGCTGGGTTTCGAGTTTTTGCAGGTGTTGGACGGCCTCCATGAACATATCGAAAGAATTTTTCCATGTTCCGTCCTGGTTCTTGAGCTCAATCCCCAGCTTTTCGAACATTTCCTTATTCTGTCCGATCTGCATCGCGAATCGCTTAAAAGCGCTCACGACGGACTCCGTGCTCACTTCCGATGTGGCATACTTAGCGGAGATTTCGTCCATCGCCTGCTTGAACGTCTGCGCCTCTTCAGCGGTAATACCGAGGGCTCGGGCCATGTTAAGCGTTGTCGCGATGTACTTTTCCTCTTCGGATGCCGCCACCCTGAATACCCCCGCCATGGCCGCGAACCCTTCCGTGACCGCTTTGGCGGCAGAGGTAAACGGATTAAGCAGACCGGTAAGGCCCCCCAGGCTTGAAGCCATGTTATCGAACCCCTCGGGGAGTCCTCCTATGGCCTCTTGCATCCCCGACACACCGGATGAGATGGTAGCGGCAGCCGAAGCGAAGTTGCTCTGCATTGCCTCAAGAGCCTGCTGAACGGCGGTCTTTGCCTCGGCCATTCCGCTTTTCAGGCCATCAGAATCGGCGGTTACCTCTACGCGTAATTTTTCGTCAGACATCGGTCATTCTCCCTTGATAATACTGTAGATTTGTCTGATAGTAAGCCTGTATCGGGTTGCGAGAGTCCGGACCTTCACCCCGGCATGATAGTCAGCCTTGATGCGCTCATTTCTCTGGTTCCTCCGGAACCCAGCGAGCTTTGGAATATTGAGCGCGAGGCCGCCGAAATGGTCGCAAAGCACAAGGGCGGCCTCATTTCCTATCAAGGCCGCTACCCGCCTGAAATCACCCGAGATGTTGTCAAACGCGTGTTCATCGACCATTCTTCATTCCTCCCTTGTCGAAGCGGCGCGCGCAAGAGCCGCACCGATGCTGGCTTTTGAGACGGCGTTTCAGCGCGTTGATTACAACTGAAGCCTCTTGACTCCATTTCACTTCGGCCAGGGCAAAATACTTGAACAGCCATCGCTCGAAGCCGTCGGGCCTTTTCCAGGCGACCGCGTCTTTGAGCCTGGCTATCCCCAGAGGTGTTCTTTATCTTGATCGATGGGGAATTCAGCGCGAAGGATAGCGCGAAATATGGAAGCCGCATGCTCAGGATCGAGAATACGCTGCTTAGCTGTTAGGGGAATCTCGACGGTCATATTTATCCTCCTCTCTCATAAGGTCTTTTTCTACCACTTCGGACATGCTCAAGTCGGCCCCGTGACCTTCCTAAGCTCGGTTATATTTTGCTTTAGGGGCTTGGCGCGTGCATGTGTCCATCTCAGGGCTCCGGGGACCGTATAGAGGCTTTTGCGTGGTTCTTTCCTTTCGCGCCTGCATTTCCTTAAGTGCATGAAGAACCTTGCTGGCAGCCTGGCTGTCCATGAACTGGGGATGAGAGATTCGAAAGAACCTAAAAAGGTATGTGCTTAGGGCCACCTGCCGCCTCCTCTCGTCCGCTTCCGGGTAAAGCTCATTCCATATTCCTTCAACCATTCGGAGCTGCGCGGGCGTCGCCATGTCGATTCTATGGCCGAGGTTCTTATACTTGTCGACATAGCTCTCCGGGGTCCGCAAGCCGAATTCCTCAGACGCTGCCCGGAGGTGGCCGATGAACTGCGCCGCCTGGGCGTAGGTAAGGGCCTTAGACGTGGTGACGCCGTAAAGCTCCTCCAGGGCGCCGCGATATGTCTTGTCATCGCGCCGAAGAAGCGACTTGAGCACGCGAATCAGTTTGACCTGATAAGGCGCAATCATCCGTTTCTCGCTCATCTCTATCCCCCTCTTGCTGTGCAGCTCGTGCACGTTTTGTAAAGCCTTAAGGTCTCCGGGTTGCTGGCCTTCATGCCGATTTTCTTGGCCTTCGTCCAACAATTTACACACGTCGAAGGATCTATGCCGCCGAGGACGGGGCAATCTATCGTGCCGGCCTTGCCATAGATCGCCTCGATCCGCTCTTCCATCTTCTTCGTGCCGGCCGGATATTTCCTCTGGCACAGCAGGCTGACGGTGCTCCTGCCGATCCCCAACTCGTAGGCGACCTGTTTCGCGCCTTTCTGCTCTACCTGCCTTTTTAGGATTGCGATCCACATTTCCGGCCACCCCTTGTACGTTCAGGCGGAAGCGCCGCCAGGGCCTTCGGGTCAGGGCTGAAGATCTCGCCAGTATTCGGGTCGTAAAGGCTAAAAAGCAGTCTCGGCGGCTTGACGCCCGTGTCGCGGACGAGTTCATAGATTGGCCGGCGTTGGCCGGAAGGCGTCCGCTCGGTGGCTGCCACCTTGATATATCCCGCCGACTTCAGAGCACTCATGAGGTGCTTGGCATGAGACTTGCCGCAGCCCGTTGTCACCAATAACTCTTCGCGGGTAAACCTTTTTGTCCACCTTATGAAATTCCAGACTTTCTCGCTCATTCTCATCATCGCTTCACCTTCTCCAGGTCGGCCGCCGTGACTTCCTTGCGGCCGTTGGCATTGGCGAACATTTCTGCCCGGTAAAGCCAAACGATGAGCCGGCGAAATCTCGTCGTATCCGCGTGAATGAAGGAGACCGCGTCCTTGGTAAGGCCGACCTCGCATAGCTGTTCCGCGATAGTGGCGACGTCCTTCAAGGTCAAATCGGAGAATCGTATCACTTCGGCGAACCGGTCAAAAAGGTGCTTGTAGCGCATCAGTTTCTTTTCCGCCTGCGCCATGCCTATCAAAACGACCGGCGTTCCAGAAATGTCGTGAATGTCCCGGAGCGTTTCTATCATGCGTCCGTCGAAGTAGTCGATCTCATCGACAATGATCGTGCGCGAACGGTCCATGAGTTTATCCTGGATCTGCCGGAAGAGATCCGCCGTCCGGAACATGGGCGCTTCCCCCAGCTCGGCGACGATCTCTTCCAGGAGCCACCTCGGCGTCATGATCTTTTTCGTGCGAATGAACACGCCGTCATTTCGCAGTGCCCACCAAACCGACGTCCTGGTCTTGCCAAGGCCTGGGTCTCCGTAAAGAAGCGCCATGCCTGGAACGCCCATATCCCGCCTCTGGAGGTTCTCCATTCCCCCGATAAACCGCTCGACGTTCGACGTGATTGCAAAGACCTTTCTCATATGCTACAATCCTCCTGTCGGTGTTATCTGCCCGCGACCCGTTGCCCGCGAGTCGCGGGTTTTCTATGCCTGTTCGGCCCTTTCCCTCTCACAGCGCAGCCGGTCCTTCTCGGGCTCGATAACGAGCATCCGGTACGTGTTGCTTTTCTCGAACTCATCGAGCCATGCCCTATCTTCGTCCGTATCGCAGCCGTATTCCTCAAGCCACCTATATCTTGTTATGCCACCGTCAGGCGGCCAGTATTCCGGCCTTTCGGGACGCCCGGTGACGCCTTCAGAAGCCGGCGATTCTTTCTTCAGGGCCTCTACCGGGATATGACGTTCGA
>JBEKJU010000205.1:0-6664 GCA_050011095.1 Syntrophorhabdales bacterium | reverse complement strand
TACAAGCGCTCCCATCATTTCTTCGATCATCTCCTCGTCGTCGACAATGAGAACGATATGCTTGTCATCGCAAGTGGTGACGGCCATGGCACATCATAACACGACATAAGGAAAAGAAAAAAGGGTTATCTGGCCCCGCGTGACAACCCGGCTGCCATGCGCGATGATTACCATCGGGTCTTATGTCGAGGCGTAGTGACTGAGAAGATCTACCCCACGAACCCGATGAAGAGGAAGCTACCGAAGGTTGGATGGAGAGAGTCCGGCAATTCTATCGATCGCCAGGAGAAAGCTGCTACCGGACTTACTCGTCGAGCACTTTCCTGATGGTCATGGCCATCTCTTTCTTTGTCAGAGGCTTCATAGCAAAGGCTCTGACGCCGGCCGCACTTGAGGTGTCGGCATCCACAACGTGACTAAAGCCCGTGCATATAATGATGGGCATGTCCACCCTTGGGGTGAGGACCTCACCAGCAAGCTCGACGCCTGTCATTTCGGGCATGGTCTGGTCGGTAATCAGGAGATCGAACCGGGATGGGTTCAACCTGAAGAGTGCGAGGGCCTCCCTGGCGCCGGTTTTGGCAGTGACGCGGCAGCCGAGGTCCGTCAGCATCTCATAGGCCATGGCCACGAGATCCTCTTCATCGTCGACAAAAAGTATCGCTTCGTGCCCCCGGAGAATCGAGTTATCCCCATTTCCCGAATCCTGGGACTGCTCATCGAGCAATTTGGGAAGATAGACGATGAACGTCGAACCCTTGTCCGGCTCGCTCGACACGGTGACTGTACCGCCATGGCTCGCCACGATACCGTGAACCACGGAAAGACCGAGTCCCGTCCCCTCGCCTGCCGGCTTTCGTCGTGAAGAAGGGATCGAAGATGTGTTCGATTGTTTCGGGAGACATGCCAACGCCTGTGTCCTGTATGGAGAGCTTCGTGTAAAAACCGGGACTCATGGTGGGATCAGGGGCGTCCTCGGCAGAGGAGAAGCTGAAATCGGCGAGATCGATCGAGATGCGTCCTCCCCTTCGCCTCATGGCGTAGGCGGCATTGGTGCAGAAGTTCATGATGACCTGCTGCATCTGGATCGGGTCCGCGGGCACGAATCCCGCTTCGCTTTGGAGGTTCATCCTGATGTCTATGGTGCTGGGGAGCGAGGCCCTGAGAAGCTTAATGGTCTCCCTGACCACCGGGGCAAGCTTGAGCGGGTGCGTCTCCGGCTCCGCCCGCCGGCTGAAGACCAGGATCTGTTTGACGAGCTCCCTGCCGCGGATACCCGCGGCGAATACCCGCTCCATGTGGCCCCGGGCCAGCGATCCCTCAGGAGTCATGTCTTGTGCCATTTCCGAGAAGCCGATGATGGCGGCTAAGATGTTGTTGAAGTCGTGGGCGATGCCGCCGGCGAGCGTTCCGACAGCCTCCATCTTGTGGGCCTGGCGCAGCTGGGCTTCGGCCCGTTGCAGCTCTTCGGTCTCGATGCGAAGGCTCTCATAAGCCCTCGTGGGCTCGGATGTCCGCTCCTCCACGATACGGTCTACCTCGTTTTTCGCGTCGATGAGAATTCTGTGTGTGTCGTTGAGTACCGCCTCCGCGCGCTTTCGCTCGGTGACGTCCTCGAAAACCGCCTTGAAGTACTCTTTTTCCGTGCTGTATACCGAGATGGCCAGCCATGCGTTAAGGGTGCAAACTCAATTTCAAAGCTCTCAGGACGGCCTGTCAATGCCACCCGGCCATAGGTTTCAAACAACTCCGGATGCGCTTCTGTGATCCCGGGGATCACCTCTGTGACCTTCTTGCCCGTCACGCTTTCCAGACCGGTCAATTTTCCAAACGCGTCGTTGACGAGATACACAAAGTCTACCGGCCGCATCTGATCGTCAAAGAGCATCTTGCAGTAAGCAAACCCATCCAACATGTTCTCGAACAGCGAGTGGTAACGGCGCTCGCTCCGCTGCAGCGCCTCCTCGGCTTGTTTTCTTCGGGTGACATCGATCATCACCATGCGGCAGTGCAGGACCTCGCCCCCGTCGGATACTTCGGGGGTCCCCTCGATTCGTATGTACCTGGGCGGGTCTCCCAGTGTGAGGAGCGCCAACTCGCAGGTCGGCCCGGCTGTTCCGTCGTATAGCTCTCTGAGAAACCCATCGAAGAAGTGAAGCGATTCGTCGTGCAGGAAGGAGCCTAGGCGCCTGCCCACTAGCCCGGACCGGTTGATCCCGAGGAGCCTTGCCCCGGTGAGGTTGGCCTCCTGGATAGTTCCCGTTTTGTCGAGCGTAAAATAACCTATGGGGGCGAAGTTGTAGAGGTCGGAATACTTTTCTAATTGTTTCTCGAGATCTCCCCGGGCCTGTTTGAGTTCCTCGTCTTGCAGTTCCAGCTCGATCTGATGGACCTCGAGCTCGTGGACCATCCGCAGGGCGTCTTGCTCCGTGGGGGAAGGTCCGGTTCCCCTCTTTTCCCCTTTCAGCCGCTCTTCGGCCCTGCGATGCAGGCTTCCGTCTTTGGGCGTGCCCTTCTCCTTCTTCACGGTCCGGTCTCCTTATGTCCCCTCAAACATCCGGCCTTGAGCGATCTCATGAAAGATCATGTACACGTGGGAGGGCTTCTCCTCTCCCGGCAGCACCACGGGCGTCGCGCTCGCGTTGATCCACACCCGCCGCTGGGTCGAGGGGTTGAGCACGCCCATCACCACGTTCTCAACGGGTGCGCCCGTGACAAGGGCGACCACTGCGAGACAGCCTTCCGCGGAGAAGGGCGACCCATCCTCATGAACGGCCTGCGAGAGGGGATCGGTGGATGAGCGCTCCCGCAGCCGGTCGCGGGGGAGACCGAGGATACGCCCGGCCGCGACGTTCACGAACGTGATTTCCCCTCCGGTATTCTGAAACATGATGCCCTCCCCGATCTTCTCGAAAGGGACCTGATAGAGCGCCAGACTCTCCCTGAGTTTCACCTCCAGAGTCCTCGATATGGTGATGTCCGTAAAAGTGATCACCACGCCATCGATCATGTTCTCGATCGTGCGGTAGGGCATGGTGCGCACGATAAACCAGCGCCCATCCTTTGTGGCGATTTCCTTTTCGGCAAAGACGAGCGTCCGCAGCACCTCCCGCACGTCCTAGGCCAGCTCGGGATAGAGGAGGCTGGAAGATTGGTCGGTAATAGGCCGGCCCACGTCCCCAGGGGATGAGCTTGATGACCTTCGTCGCCTGGTTGGTGAAACGGCGCACCCTGAACTCGCTGTCGAGAAACAACGTGGCGATGTCCGTGCTCTCAAGGAGGTTCTTCATGTCGTTGTTCGTCCGGGAAAGCTCGTCCACCTTGGCCCTGAGCTCGTGGTTGACTGTCTGCATCTCTTCTTTCATTGACTGCATCTCTTCTTTCGAGGTGGTGAGCTCTTCGTTCGTGGACTGTAGCTCTTCGTTTGTCGATTGCAATTCCTCATTGGTCGATTTCAGCTCTTCCTGGGAGGTCTGCATCTCTTCGCGGGTAGAACGCAGCTCTTCACGGGCCTGCTGGAGTTCCTCCTCCATGTGGGCCAGTCGGGCGGCACCCGCAGGGGTCCGCCGGGTGGTCCCTGAGGCCTTCGCCTCGGGAGGCGCCGCGATGTCCGTAAAGACGATCATTATCATGTCACGAAGTCCCTCCGGCTCGGCGAGCGCCCGGACTGTGAGGTCCAGGGCCTGCACCCCGCCGTTGGTGCCCACCTTCAGGTTCTTGAGGGTGAGCGCGCCTTTTTGCCGCACTACTTTCTGAAAGGCTTCGGCGAGCTCGTAGCGCAGCCCCTCCCGGGCCATGGCAAAGATGTTCCAGTTCGCCTTGCCGGCCGCGGGCTCCAAGTACTTACCCGTCCTCCCGCTGATGTAGAGGATGTCGCCCTTGTTGTTGACGAGCACCTCCGCCGGGGGAATACCGTTGCAGGAGCACCTGATCCTCGAGGGGCTGGAGGTTGACGGGTGGTTTCACCTTCATGGCCTGCTCTGGAAGCGGCGGGGCAAAGGAGGAGGGAAACTCCATCGGCTCCGTCCGCAGGGCGGCGTCGAGGCGCCTGAAGAACCGGGACTTACTGTCAAGCAGGGCGAAGAGATCGGTAAAGTCGCCGACGGTCTCCGCGCTCCCCAGAAAGAGAATCCCTCCTGGGTTGAGGCTGTAGTGAAAGAGGGGCACGAGCTTTTTCTGGAACTCGGGGTCAAGATAGATCAAGAGATTCCGGCAACTCAGGATGTCGAGCTTCGTGAAGGGAGGGCCCATGACGATGTTTTGCACGGCGAAGACCGCCATCTCCCGGATCTCCTTGCAGACCCGGTACCCGTCCCCTTCCTTGACAAAGAACCCTTGAGACGCCCGGGGAGACACATCGGTGGAGATGTTGGCCGGAAAGACCCCCTGTCGGGCCTTGTCGACGGCTTCGCGGTCCAGGTCGGTCGCAAAGACCTGGAGGGAGAAGTTTCTCTCTTGCCTCACCTGGTCGAGGGCCTCTTTGAAAAGGATCGCCAAGGAATAGGCCTCCTCCCCGCTAGAGCAGGCGGGCACCCAGGCCCTGAGCACCTGACCGGAGGGACGGTCCGCGAGGAGCCCAAGAATGGCGTCTTTTAGGTGTTCCCACGCCGCCGGATCGCGAAAGAAGCTCGTGACGCCGATCAAGAGTTCCTTGAAGAGGAGTTCGAGCTCCTGAGGATTCTCCCGGAGAAACCGCACATACTCCGAGATCCCCTCGATCTGGTGGATGCCCATGCGCCGCTCGATCCGGCGATAGACGGTGCTCTTCTTGTAGAGCGAAAAATCGTGGCCCGTACGTGATCTCAGGAGAATGACGACCTTTTCCAGGGCGCTCTGGGCCTTACCCTCGAGAAGAAATCCCGGCTTCGTCAAAAGGGGGGCTCGTTCAAGGTAGGCGAGGATTTTTCGGGGAAGCTCCCCGACCGGGGCGACGACGTCGGCTACTCCTGCGTCGATGGCGCTTCGGGGCATGCTGTCAAACTTGGCCGACGCGGGATCCTGTACGAAAACCACGCCCGCTTTCTCCTTGATGGCCTTGAGGCCCACGGTGCCGTCGGTGCCCATGCCCGAGAGGATGACGCCGATGCTCCGCTCCTTGCGGTCGTCCGCGAGGGAGCGGAAGAAGAAGTCGATGGGGAGGCGCAGGCCCCGGGGCGCAGTCGGGTCGAGCAGGTGGAGCGTACCGTGGAGGACGGACATATCCTTATTTGGCGGTATCACGTAGACGTGATTAGGCTCGACTGGAGTGCGGTCCTTGACCTGAATGACTTGCATGGGGGTGGCACGCTGGAGGAGCTCCGGCATGACGCCCTTGTGCGTCGGGTCCAGGTGCTGGACGATGACAAAGGCCATGCCGCTGCCTTGGGGCATGTGCTCCAGGAACTGTTCGAGGGCTTCCAGACCCCCGGCTGAGGCGCCGATGCCCACGATGGGGAAGGGCCCATCGCCTACGTGAAGCTCTACCTCTTTTTTGCTTTGGCGGCCGGTTTGTCCTTCTTCCCGCGAGGCTTGGAAGGCTTCTTCATGATTCTCTCCCCTTCTTTACCCGGCGCGGATCGACCCCAAAGACGTCCGATTCTTGCTCGATTCCGCGCGGCAATGGTGTGAGACGCCCTTCATCCGAAAGGCTAAAGACGGCTTAACCCACTTTGTGAACATGCGGTCGGCCGGTCCGACACGACTAAAGACGACCGGACCGGCTAAAAGGGTCGGCCGGTCCGACCTAAGCCGCCTCCAGCCTGTCACATCTGCTTCGGATGAGGCCCATGGGGCGAGTGGGGGACCTCCTCCTGGACCCCTTTCCGCTTGAACAGGTAGCGCACCGGGCCGGAGACCATGTAGCCCATGGAGATGACGAACAGGGAGATGGAGGGTTGGGTGAGCACGATGACGGCCAAAAGGAGCGCGGCCACGATGGCCTCGAAGGGCCTTGTCCGCAGGAAGGCCATCTCCTTGGTGCTGTTGTAGCGAACCGCGCTCACCATGAGGAAGGCCAGGACGTACATGAGGATGGGCGCGAAGACCTTCGTTATTTCGGCAGATACCTGAAAGTCGTTGAAGAAGAGGACGGAGGAAGCCACTGCCATTCCTCCCATGGGGATAGGGAGGCCGAGGAACTGCTTCTTCTGCACCGTATCCTTTTGCACATTGAAGCGGGCGAGGCGCAGGGCGCCGCACGCCACGAAGAGAAATGCGGCGAGCCAGCCGAACCTTCCGTAGCCTTTGAGGCCCCACATGTACGCGAGGAGCGCGGGGGCTACGCCGAAGGAGACGAGATCGGCCAGGGAGTCGTACTCGACCCCGAACCTGCTCGCGGAGCCTGTTTTGCGGGCGACAGGCCCGTCGAGGGCGTCGCAGAGGCAGGACAGGAATATGGCGAAGCTTGCATGGATAAAATTCCTGTCTATGGTCGCCACCATGGAATAGAAACCGCCGAAGAGGCTGATGGACGTGAGCAGGTTCGGCAAAAGATAGACGCTTCTACGCTTCCTCTTTCCCATGATCCTCCCCTCTCTTCCTGGCGAGCACGGTGAGCCCGCTCTTCACTTTCTGGCCCCCCTTCACGAGGGGCTCATATTCGCAAGGCATGTAGAGATCGACCCGCGATCCCAAGGCTATCATGCCCACGATCGCTCCCTTTGCCACGCTCTGGCGCTCCCGCACG
>JBEKJU010000204.1:0-6703 GCA_050011095.1 Syntrophorhabdales bacterium | reverse complement strand
GACTATTTGAAGGTGAAGCAAGATGTAGTAAAATACATGGTTGCACTGGAAGACGTATTGCAGACGACCAGGGGGATAACCATCGAGCCGGTACTCGAGAAGTTTCTGAAGAGCGGTATGCCCGTGCCCCTCCTCGGCGGGTCGAGAGACTGGAAGCATGGCGAACTCGCGAAACTGATGAACAAGGACGGCGTGCTTCTGGGCATAGGGAGCGTGGATGGAGACTCGCGAACCATCAGAATGAAACGATTAATCAATAGCTAAGGAGGCAGGAGACATGGCGCTGGACACGACGCAAAAGCAGGCTATCATAGGTGCATTCAAGACCCATGAAAAGGACACGGGCTCCCCCGAGGTCCAGGTGGCGCTCATCACGGAACGCATCAAGATGCTGACCGAGCATTTCAAGAAATTCGCGAAGGACCACAACTCGCGAAGGGGCCTGCTCATCCTTGTCGGCACGAGGAGAAGGCTCCTCAGCTACCTCAAGGAGACGAACGTCGACAGGTACAGAAAACTTATCGAGAGATTGGGCTTGAGAAAATAAGACTAAAGAGAAGAAGGAAAATAAAATGGAAGAATCGATCACAATTGAATTCTACGGCAGACCGCTTACGATCGGAACGGGCGCCCTGGCGAAACAAGCGGATGGGAGTGTGGTGATGCGATACGGCGATACGGTTCTGCTGGTAACGGCGGTGGCGGAGAAGGAGGAGGCGAAAACCGACTTCATGCCGCTCACGGTGAACTACCAGGAGATGGCCTACGCGGCGGGTAGATTCCCCGGCGGATTCTTCAAGCGGGAGGGACGGCCGTCCGAGAGGGAGGTCCTCACCTCGCGCCTGATAGACAGGCCCCTTCGGCCCTCCTTTGCAAAGGGCTACCACAACGAGACGCAGATCATCGCGACCGTCCTTTCCGCAGACCAGGAGAATGACCCTGCCGTCCTCGGCATCATCGGCGCATCCGCCGCCCTCGTCCTCTCCCCCATACCTTTTCTCGGACCGCTGGCAGCGGTCAAGGTGGGCAGACGGAAGGGTCAGTTCATCATAAATCCGACAAATGAAGATAGTGACGAGAGCGACCTCGATATCGTCGTGGCCGGCACCAGGGACGCCATCATGATGGTCGAAGGGGGCGCCGATTTCATCGAGGGCGACGCGCTCATAGAGGCGATTGACCTCGCGCACACGAGCATGCTGCCCCTCATAGAGATACAGGAGCGGCTCGCCGAGAAGGCGGGCAGGGAGAAATGGGCGGTGAACGCCGCCGCCGTCCCGGCGGAGCTGAAGGAAGAGATCAGGGCGGCCCTGGCGAAGGAGCTCGCGGAGGTCTTTTCCATCCAGAACAAACTGGAGCGGGGGCAGCGGCTCAAGGACGTCCATGAGACCCACCTTCAGGCCTACGCGGACCTGGACGAGAATCTCGTCAGGAAGGCCTTCGACGAGGTAACCAACGAGACGATGAGGCAGAACCTTTTCGCCACGGGGAAGAGGATCGACGGAAGGGCGCCCGATGACATCAGGCGGATCACCTGCGAGGTGTCGGTCCTCCCGAGGACGCACGGTTCGGGACTCTTTACGCGAGGTGAAACCCAGGCCCTCGCCATCACCACCTTCGGCACGTCCGAAGACGAGCAGAAGATCGAGTCCATCCACGAGGGCGAGAGCTACAAGTCCTTCATGCTCCACTACAATTTCCCTCCCTTCAGCGTGGGCGAGGTAAAGATGCTCAGGGCCGCGTCACGACGCGAGATCGGCCACGGCCACCTCGCCGAGCGCGCCTTGTCCGCCATACTTCCCTCGAAAGAGGACTTCCCCTACACGATACGCGTCGTCTCCGAGATACTCGAATCGAACGGTTCCTCGTCGATGGCCTCGGTGTGCGCCGGATGCCTCTCCCTCATGGACGCGGGCGTTCCCGTCAAACAACCGGTCGCGGGCATTGCCATGGGGCTCGTCATGCAGGATGGAAGGGATGTCATCCTCTCCGACATCCTCGGTGACGAAGACCACATGGGCGACATGGATTTCAAGGTGGCAGGCACGAGCCAGGGCATCACCGCGGTTCAGATGGACATAAAGGTGAAGGGCATCACGAAGGAGGTCATGTCCCGGGCGGTGAAGCTCGCGCAGAACGGCATAGGACATATCCTCGGCATCATGGCCAAGACCCTGGAGAAGCCGAGGGAGATCCTCTCCCCCTACGCACCGCGCATCTGGACGCTCAAGATCAGGCCTGAAAAGATACGGGAGGTCATAGGCCCGGGCGGAAAGGTCATCAAGGGCATCGTCGAACAGACAGGGGTGAAGATAGACATAGAGGATTCAGGCATCGTGAAGATCGTCTCCCAGGATGAGGAGTCGGCCAACAAGGCGATCGAGATCATAAAAGGCATCACCAGGGAGATCGAGCCCGGCGCCGTCTACATGGGGACGGTCAAGAGGGTGGCCGATTTTGGAGCCATCGTCGAGATTCTTCCCGGCGTCGACGGCCTCTGCCACGTGAGCCAGCTCTCCGAGACGTACACGAAGAAGGTGTCCGACGTGGTGAAGGAGGGCGACCAGATACCGGTCAAGGTGATCGAGGTGGAGCAGAATGGAAGGATAAGGCTTTCCAGGAAGGCGGCCCTCAAGGAAATGGAAGGAAAGACCGAATAAATGTACCAGAAAACAGTGCTCGACAACGGGATCCGCGTGGTGACGGAGAGCCTCCCCTATTTCCCTACCGTTTCGTTCGGCGTGTGGTGGAAAACGGGGAGCAGGCACGAAAATGAGGAGAACAGCGGCATCTCCCATTTTATCGAGCACATGCTTTTCAAGGGCACGGAGAGACGCACCGCCCATGACATAGCGAGGGAGATCGATGCCGTGGGCGGCGTGCTCAACGCCTTTACGGGCAAGGAGTATACGTGCCTCTATGCGCGCGTCCTCCGCCAGGACATGGACCTCGCCCTCGATGTGCTCGCCGACATGTACAAACATTCCACCTTCAACGAAGAGGACATCGAGCGGGAGAAACACGTGGTCATCCAGGAGATCAAGATGATCGAGGACAGTCCCGAGGAGTGGATTTTCGACCTCTTTACCGCCGATTACTACAAGGGCGACCCGCTGGGTCTGCCCGTTCTCGGGGTGGAGGAAACCGTGGGCCGCCTGACGAGGGACGGCCTCATCGATCATTTCCGGACCCATCATTCCCCGAGGAATATGGTCATCACCTGCGTGGGGAGGATCGATCACGCCACGCTGGTGAAAAAGGTGGACGCCCTCTTTTCCGGTGCGCAGGACGGGGGGTTTCAGCCCCCCCTCGCGAAGAAGCCGGAGGGCTTTCCCGGCCTTTATGTATACGAGAAGGACCTCGAACATATCTACCTGTGTCTCGGGGCCGGCGGCGTCAGCCAGACGGACACCAGGCGGTACGCCCTCTACGCGCTGAACGCCATCGTCGGCGGCAGCATGAGCTCGCACCTCTTTCAGGAGATCAGGGAAAAGCGCGGCCTCGTCTATAATATATTCTCCTACGTCAACTGTTATCATGACGTGGGCAACTTCGGCATATCGACGTCCAGCTCGGAGGAGTCCCTGGAAGAGGTCATCGCCCTCATACGGGACGAGACCGCGCAGCTGAAGGCGAAGGGCATTACACCGGGGGAGCTGTCGTTTTCGAAGGAGCACATCAAGGGTAATTTCTTCATCTCCCTCGAGGGGTCCGAGGCGCGCATGGGCCGCCTCGCGAAGAACGAGATATATTTCGACCGCTATGTGCCCGTGAAGGAGACGTTGAAGCAGATCGACGGCGTCCACATTCCGGAGGTCCACGAGATGAGCGGTCTCGTCTTCGGCGAACCCAGGGAGATGGCCCTTGCCGTCCTCGGCAAGGTTGACCGGGGCACGATCGAGAGGCTATGGAAGAGCTGACGGTCTTTGTCACAAGGAAGGCCGAGGCCGTCCTGCCCGGATACGCGACGCGGGCGTCCTCGGGCATGGACCTGTGCGCCCACATCGACCGCCCCGTGGTGTTGAAGCCCCTCGAACGGGCCCTCGTCCCCACCGGCATATCAATCGGCATCCCCGACGGTTACGAGGCGGAGATACGGCCGCGCAGCGGCCTCGCCATCGAGTTCGGGATTACCGTCCTGAATGCGCCGGGCACCATCGATGCGGACTACCGGGGCGAGATCAAGGTCATCCTCATAAACCTCGGCGAAAGCCCCTTCGAGATAAGAAGGGGCGACAGGATCGCCCAGATGGTCTTCAAGAGGACCGAGCGCGTCATGTGGCGGGAGGTCGAGTGCCTGCCCGAGAGCGGACGGGGCCACGGCGGCTTCGGCTCCACGGGAAGGAGATGAACACCTATTTAGAGCTTGATGCCTTCATGACCCACCTGAAGACGGAACAGGGGGCCTCGGTTCATACAGTCGAGGCCTATAACCGCGACATCCTCACCTATCTCATATTTCTCGAAGAATCACAAGGCACCCTCGAATCGGTCGATTTCGGGGCCTATCTCGGACGCCTCAGGACAAAGGGGCTGTCCACGCGCAGCATTGCCAGGGCGGTCGCCGCCATCAGGAGCTTCTACAGGTTCCTCCTCATTGACGGAAAGGTAAAGACGAGCCCCCTCCTGGACATAGAGACCCCTAAATTCACACCCCCCGTTCCCCGCGTCCTGAGCGAGGAAGAGATGGTGACGCTCCTGAAATTGCCCGCCGATCAGAAGCTGGCCCTCCGTGACGCAACCGTCCTCGAGCTTCTCTATGCAGCGGGCCTTCGCGTTTCCGAGCTCGTCTCCCTCAAGAAGAGCGACGTAAACCTCGACGCCGGCTTTCTGATCGCCTCCGGCAAGCGATCAAAGGAGCGGGTAGTGCCCATAGGCACCTACGCGCAGGAGGTCACAAAGATATATCTCCGGCAGGCAAAGCCTAAGGGACCGTTTCTCTTTCCCAGCCGCAAGGGCAGGCCGCTTACGCGACAGGCCGTATGGAAGCTCACGAGGAAGTACGGCCTCCTCCTCGAACATGGGGCCCTCTATCCCCATATGCTCCGCCATACCTTCGCCACCCACCTGCTCGAAGGCGGCGCCGACCTTCGCTCCGTGCAAATGCTCCTCGGCCATGAGGATATATCCACCACGCAAATCTACACGCACGTTGACAGAAAGAGGCTGAAGGACCTTCACAAAAAGTACCACCCCAGGGGATAGCAACCCGCGCACGCAATGCCCATCCCCCTCACACGGCGGCGAAGAGCGATACGTGCCCGGTTTACGTGGATTCCTCGCGGACAATGCCCGCTTCCGTCTCATCGATACACCGGGCAATGACGTCCGCATCGATGGTGTCCGCCACCTTCCGGATCTCCCGCGCAATCGTGAGGCCGGTCCGCAATGGATCGCGCGTTTCAAGGATCCTCTTCGTCGCGACCTCCTCGAGCTTCGTGAGGAGCCCATTGAAGGTCTTGTCGAACCGCTTAGCAGCCAGATCCCTCGTAACCTTTACCTTTCTTGGATGCGCCTTCGTGAGCATAATTACCCCCTTTATGTGTGCACACCACAAAAAATCCGTCACGCCCCTTCCCCGGGGGTGCCGGCCGGTCAAAGATCCACCGCCCTTTCTGTGTTCTCAAATAAGTCCATGCGCCTCTTCTATTTTCCATTATAAACCGACGGCGCAACAAGTCAAGCATACAGTTTTCACAAGCTCCCGCGGCACCCGCTTCCGTCGCGCCCGAGACGGATGAAAGGGGGGGATCGGCCCTGTTTTTTCGACAAGAGGCTTATGCCAAATGCGCATCCCGAAGTAAAACAGGGATGCCGATCCAAAGATGCGGCCAGGATAAGCGACTATGTATCAGGGGAGGGATGGCCCCCACGCCCGGCGATGATTATTATATTTTCGTGAGAAGGACGAACGAACGACCACGAGGACCATACAACTTTCAGGAGGGAAAACCATGGCACGGGAACTGGCTCAGATAGACCCGAAGGACGTAAAGGACAATCCTTTCAACCTCATAGGCAAAGATGGCATGCTCGTCACGGCCGGCGAGCCGGCCTCATTCAACACCATGACCGCCTCATGGGGAGGCCTCGGCGTCCTCTGGGGGAAGGACGTCTGCTTCAGCGTGATCAGACCCGGTCGGTACACGTACACCTTCATCGAGCGGTCGGACGCCTATACGCTCTGCTTTTTCGGGGAGAAGTACAAGGACGTCCTCGCTTTTTGCGGAACAAAATCGGGCAGGGACGTGGATAAGGTCGCCGCCACGGGGCTGACGCCCGTTCTCGGTGATGGGCCGATATATTTCGAGGAGGCCCGTCTCGTCTTCCAGTGCAGGAAGCTCTACTTTCAGGACCTCATCCCCGCACAGTTCAAGGACCCGGCCATAGAGGCCATGTACCCCGAAAAGGATTACCACAGGATGTACGTCGGCGCGATAACGAGGTGCCTGGCCCGCTAGCCGTCGTCAAGGCGGCCCGGCCCGGTTTTCGCGGTATCCCCGCGCCTTCCACCGGCATCGAAAGGGCAAAACGGGCCGGCAAATTGACAAAGGGCGCGCCGGGACACATATTACGTAAGAATTCTCGATCGATCGGGAAAACAACGAAGAGAGGTGAAACCATGCCATTGATAGGGGAAAAGGAAGTCAGGGCATACCAAACCAGGACCAAGGAACTCATCTGTCCGGTATGCGCGAGCGAC
>JBEKJU010000203.1:0-6709 GCA_050011095.1 Syntrophorhabdales bacterium | reverse complement strand
GCCCCGGTCGACAGCACCTCAAGGCTTACGGGGCCTGGGACAAGGGAGAGGATCTCCGAGATCGTCTCCGCCGGTTTCCTCTTTTCCCTCGCAAGAAGGGTAGGGTTCGTGGTGACGCCGTCCACGAGCCCCATTTCGAGGCCCTTCTTTATCTCTTCCATATTCGCCGTGTCGATGAAGAACTTCATTCAAACCTCCCTAGCACGTCTTCTATTTATCAGAGAACTTCCCGTATTCCTGCCCGCCTCAGGTGATAGAGGTGGAAGGCCGCGGCCTCGAGGCTGCTGGTCAGCATATAGGCCTCCTCCAGCGTCTCCCCCCTTGCGAAGCTGCCGTGGCCCCTCATCATTACGATCCTGTAGTCCCTGAGGGACTCGCTGACGACTTTCGCGGATTCAAGAGAGCCGATCATCTTCTCGACCTTCACGACGGGAACTTTCTTGAGGAGGTATGAGCCCTCGGAGTCAACAGGGATAAGCTCGTTCAGGAGCATCGAGAGGAGTGTCGCGTAGGGGGGGTGCGCATGGACGACCGCGAGGGCGTTCGTATTCCGGTAGATGGCCCTGTGGACGATCAGCTCGGAAGAGGCGCGAGGCACGGGGACGTCGGGTTTATCGAGGTCGACCTCCACGAGATCGCCCCGGGTGATCCTGCCTAGCATCGAGCCCGTTGTCGTGATGCAGACCTCCTGCCCTATCCTGAGGCTCATATTGCCCGCGTGGGAGCTGATGAGGCCGCGCAGGAACAGGTCCCTGCCGATATTACGGAACATGGCGACGATGCGCTTTTCCGGCATAAATGAAGACATCCCCGGTTCTTGTGAAAATCTTGTGAGGATAGCATTTCCCTAAGGGAGATTCAACAGTTTTAGAGTCTCCGCGGTAGGGATGTCCGCCCGGTTCCAGCCCCTGACCGCGTCGTACCCGCGAGGCATCACGTCGAGTGGAAAGGTGGCGAGCCGTTCGGGCGGTCCGCCTCAATCCGGGCCACCGAAATCCGTCTGAAGAACTCGATTTTCTGCTCAGGGCCTATCTGATCCAGGTATTCCGCCAGGGGCCTCTTGAGGCGCGGATGGACGAGGCGCGGCTCTATCTCCAGACACGGAACGAGGACGAACCGCCTTTCGTGGAGCCTCGGGTGGGGGATCGTCAGCGCCGGGGTGTCTAGGACGAGGTCGTCAAAGAGGAGGATGTCGAGATCGAGCGTGCGAGGGCCGAACTTGACATCCCTTGTCCTTCCGAGCGCGCCCTCGACCTCGTGAAGAAAGGAGAGCAGTTCCGGGGGGCCGGCCCCCCACGTTATTTTAAGGGCGCAGTTCAGAAAATCGTCCTGCGCGATGGGGGAGACGGGGGAGGTACGATAAAAAGATGAGAGGGCTATGAAAGCCGCCCTCTCATCGTGTATGACCTTCCTGATCCCCTGGACGCAGTTTTCGAAGGCATCGCCGATATTGGAGCCCACACCGATATACGCAACCCCGGTCATGTTACGAGGAGGATGACTTCGGTTTCTCCTGGTCATCATTTTTCGGGGTCACGTCGATCTCGTCGGGTTCGCTCATCGATTTCTTGAAGCTCTTTATTCCTTTGCCGAGGGCGCCGCCTATCTCGGGCAGTTTGCCGGCGCCGAAGATGATCAACACGATGACCATGATGACGATCAGTTCAGGGAAACCGAGTCCGAACATGCTTCTCCTCCTTCCCGACATTAACATTATAACATAACAGAGTGCCGGAAGCGTTGGGGCGGGTACGTCCCGATGCGCTAGTATAACACTAAACCTTTTCCCGCGCAATGTGCGGAAAGGCGGCCGAAAAGCGCGCCCATGGGCCGATGAGGCGCAAGATGGGCGGCTTATCGCCGCGCCCATGGGCGGGGAAGGGAGGAGAGAAAGGCATGCACGTCGTCGTTTGCGTCAAGATGGTTCCCGACACGACGCAGGTGAAGATCGATCCCGTGACGAACACCATGGTACGGGAAGGCGTTCCCTTCATCACGAACCCCTTCGACGACCACGCCGTCGAAGAGGCGCTTTGCGTCAAGGACAGATACGGCGCAAAGGTGACCATCGTCTCAATGGGGCCATTGCCTGCCGAATCCGTCATCAAAAGGGCCATGGCCCGTGGGGCCGATGCGGGCGTTCTCCTCTCGGACAGGGCCTTCGGAGGCTCGGACACGCTAGCGACGAGCAGGATTATCGCCGCATCGGTGAGGCGCCTGTCAGACGAGCAGCCGGTCGACCTCGTCATCTGTGGAAGGCAGACCATAGACGGCGATACGGCCCAGGTGGGTCCGGGGGTCGCTACCCGCCTCGGTTATTCACAGGTCACGCTTGTCGACGCGGTGATTGGGGTGGATGCCGCGAAGGGGACGCTCGTTGTGAGGGCGAAGATGGACGACCGGTACGAGGTGATCGAGGCGCGATTACCCGCGCTCATCACCGTGGTGAGGGAGATAAACAGACCGCGCTACCCATCCGTGGAGGGACGTCTCGTTGCCGAGGAGGCAATAATACCGGTGTGGAATAACGAGGTCCTCAAGCTCGACCGGGACTCCATCGGCCTCAAAGGCTCCCCCACGTGGGTGAAGCGTATCTTCGCCCCCGAGAGGAAGAAGGCAGAGATCGTGCAGGGCCTCGGGGATCGATTGGAAGAGGCGATCGAGCGGATCGTGGAGAAGCTCGATACGTGGAAGATACCCCTGGACGGGGCGCCTCCGGAATAGGGCGTCCGATTTCCCGGACGAGGAAAAATGGCGGACGAGGACAGAAAAAGGCGGGGTAAGGCACACCTCGTGCCCGACACCTGTATCGCCTGCGGGCGGTGCGAGGCCGTCTGCCCGATGAATGCCATCACGTACGACGAAAAGGGCGAGCCCGTCATCGACTTCGAGGCGTGCACGGGTTGCGGAGAGTGTGTGAAGTCGTGTCCCGCGGCGGCGCTCAAGATGTCCTACCCCGAAGGGGGCGACGTCCTCGTTGAGAATGAACCGGAGGCGGGGCCCGAGGGGGAAGGGCGAAAAGAAGAGGGGGCGAAGGGGGTCTGGGTCTTTCTAGAACAGAGGAACGGTCAGGCCGAGCCCGTATCACGGCAGCTCTTCGGCAAAGGAGCGGAACTCGCGGCCGATCTTTCCTCCGACCTCTCGGCAATAATCCTGGGAAGCAAGATCGGCCGCCTTGCCGAGCTTTCCTTTGCGGCCGGGGCCCGGAACGTCTACATGATGGACGACCCCCTCCTGGATGAGTATCGCACGGGTCCCTATGCGGAGGGGATCGCGGCGCTGGCGCGGAAATATCGCCCCGAGGTCCTCCTGATCGGCGCCACCGCCATCGGCCGTGATTTGGCGAGCGCCGTCGCGACGAGACTGGAGACGGGCCTGACCGCCGATTGCACGGGCCTTTCCATAGACAGGGAGACGCGCCTCCTCGACCAGACGAGGCCCGCCTTCGGGGGGAACATCATGGCCACCATCGTGTGCGAACATGCCAGGCCCCAGATGGCGAGCGTTCGCCCCGACGTGTTCCCCGCCGCCCCCGCAGTCGTCCCCGGACGCGTGGGCCTGATTTTCAGGGAACCCTGCCCGGTGAGCGAGAAAGAGGTGCTCACGCGCGTCCTCGATATCGCCCCGATCGAGAAGACGGGTGTCGACATCCGCGCGGCGGACATCGTGGTGAGCGGCGGAAGGGGCATGGCGAGCCCGGAACAATTCGGGATGCTCAGGGAACTGGCGGCCCTCCTCGGCGGCGTGGTGGCAGGGTCGAGGAGCGCCGTCGACGCCGGCTTCACGGATTACGAGCGGCAGGTGGGGCAGACCGGCAAGACCGTGCGGCCCCGGCTCTATATAGCCTGCGGCATCTCGGGGGCGATCCAGCACCTCGTGGGCATGCAGAATGCCGACCACATCATCGCGATTAACAAGGACGCCCACGCCCCGATCTTCGAGGTGGCCGATCTCGCCATCGTGGGAGACGTGTTCGAGATCATTCCCCGTCTTATCGAGGTCCTGCGAAAGAAGAAGGGGATGGAAAACGCAAAGGAGGAGAAGGAGAGATGGCCGCAGGCAACGTGATCTTCACCCTTGCCCTCGCGGCCGCCCTTGGTTTTTTTGTGAGGCGGGTCTACCTGCTCTTCGCCATGGTGCTCCTCGGGCAGGGAGAGAACAGGTTCGACCGCCTCCACGAACGCCTCAAGGCGCTCTTCCTATACGGGTTCGGCCAGAGGCGCGTGGTCGAGAGGCCTTTCGGCGTCAACCACTTCCTGCTTTTCTGGGGATTTATCCTCCTTCAGTTCGCGGTGAATATCGAATTCATCCTTAACGGTGTCTTCCCCGCCTTCAGTCTGCGATTTATCGGTGATGCCGCCTACCGCGCCCTGGGTGTCTCCGCAGATGTCACCTCTTTCGTGGTTCTCTTCGTCGTCGTCGCCGCCATTGTCAGACGGGCGTTTTTCCGGCCGAGGCACATGGAGTCGAAGGCCGGCGCCTATCTGATACTCGTCCTTGTCGGTCTTCTCATGATCGCTAATTTCGGCGTGCACGTCGCCTCTCTGTCCATGGGCGAGGCGGGATCGCGGCATCTGCCCGTGTCGAGGCTCCTCTCGGCCGCCTTCGTACGGTCCGGCAGGCTGCCCTGGCCGGTCCTGCGGGAGGTTTCCTGGTGGCTCCACGGGATTGTCCTGCTGATCTTTATCTGCTATATCCCTTACAGCAAGCATGTCCACATACTGACGGCCCTCCTGAACTGTTTCTTCAGGCGCCTCTCGTTTCCCGCGACGCTTGCGAGGCTCGCCTTCCGAAGGGGTGGAACCTTCGGCGTCTCGCGCATGACCCAGCTCACCTGGAAGGACCTCTACGACTTTCTTTCCTGTACGGAGTGCGCGAGGTGCGCCGAGGCATGTCCCGCGACCGGGACAGGGAAGGCGCTCAACCCCATGGAGGTGATCCTGGAAGGGAAGGCCAATATGGAGACATGCGGCATGGCCATACTTCGGGCCCGGTCCTTTGACTCCTTCGAGCGGGCGGACGAAAGGGCGTCCGTCCCCGTGCCGCTCATAGGGGAGGGGGAGAAGGAACAGGTCCGGCCGGAGGCGATATGGGACTGTACCACGTGCGGCGCCTGCGTGGAGGCATGCCCGGTCTTCATCGAGCAGTTCCCAAAGCTCCTCAAGATGAGACGTCACCTCGTGATGGAGAAGGTCGAATTTCCCGAGGAACTGGTAGCGGCCTTCGAGAACATCGAGCAGAGATCGAACCCTTACGGCGTTGCACCCGCGGAGCGGGGGAGGTGGGCCGAAGGCATGGATATCCCCCTCGCCTCCCCGCGAGAGTCGACCGAATACCTGCTCTTTGCCGGGTGTGTTCCTTCTTTCAACGGACGGATGAGGGGCGTCCTCGCATCGGTGGTGAAAATCCTGCGGACGGCCGGTATCTCCTTCGCCATGTTGGGGAGTAAGGAGCCCTGCTGCGGCGATCCGTTAAGGCGGACGGGAAACGAATACGTCTTCGACCGCATCGCGCGCGCCAACATCGAGCGCTTCAGGGAATACGGGGTGAAGAGGATAATTACCCTTTGCGCCCACTGCTACAACAGCCTTAAGAACGACTATCCCGCGTTCGGCGCCGATTTCGAGGTTTTCCATCATACGGAGCTGATCGCGCGGCACCTCCCGACCATGACCCCGGTGATAGTCCGCGCGCCTTTCGATGACGCGAGGATAGTGATCCATGACGCGTGCTATCTGGGCAGGTACAACGGCATCTACGAGGCGCCCCGGCAGATCGTGCGGGCGGTGACCCGATCCGGCCCTGTCGAGATGGAGAAAAACAGGAGGAGGAGCTTCTGCTGCGGGGCGGGCGGCGGCCGGCTATGGATGCACGAGTCGCGGGGCATAAGGATCAGCACCGCCCGGACAAGGCAGGCCCTCGCCGAAAGGCCTTCCATCGTTGCCACCTCGTGCCCTTACTGCCTCATCATGTTCGAGGACGGCTTGAAAGACGAAGGGGCGTACGGCCGGGTGAGGGCGATGGACGTCTCTGAACTGCTCGCGGAAACCCTTGCTCCGGCGAGGGCGCCGCAAGGCGGACCGGCCTTGCCCTGAGGAGCGAACCTTCTTCCCGCCCGTCTTCGAGTCGCTGAGGGGCTACGACCGACAGGGCGCGGTCACAAGGTGATATATTCCTTCGGCGCGAGGTTCGTCGCCATGGTCCACACGGACGCGACGGCCCCGGCGATCCTGAAGACCTTAATCGCCTCGAGCCCGTGCGAATCGACAAGGGATTTCAGGAAAGGACGCGCCTTGAGCACCTCCTCCTTGAGGGACCGGTCTTCAAGGAACTCGGCAATGCCGCTCACCCGCGCCTGGACGCCGCTCTTCTGGTCGCCGAAGCACGCCTCGACCTTCGGGTTCTTCACAAGTTGTTTGTAGACATCCTTGACGGTGCTTATCTGAAAGAGGATGCCCCGCGCGTCCGCGGCATACATGTGCATGCCCCGCACCCTGGGCGCGTCTCCTTCAACCGTCCCCAGATAGCAAATCGGGTTTGCCTTTAAAAGGCTCATTATCTCGTCCCTACCCATGGCGCCTCCTTAATTAGGGCTCGTCAGGAAATAAATGGGCCATCTGGCTCGTCTTTTTGTCCGCCCGCTTCGTTGCGAAAAGGTCATGTACATCCAGTACATTTGGCCTTTCCGCGCCTCGCCGATCGGCCAAAA